>SFFV01000034.1 GCA_004557735.1 Clostridiales bacterium | reverse complement strand
AACTCCTTTTTCCACCTCATTGCCTCCCTTTTTCTGCTATTTATGCTGAAGTCCCCGCTTTCGCCTAACGAAAACAGGGACTTCTTTGACAAGCTGAGCCGGCCGGACGCACAGGCGTCCGGCCGGTTTTTGCCTTTTTTTATTTAAGCGGGGCTTTTGCCCATTCGCTCTCGATCCGGCGCAACAGCTCATCAAAGCCGCCGTTCGGCCAGACGGAGATGTCCGCGCCGTCCCGGTTGATAAGGCAGTCGGTGAGAAGAAATACCTTCATGCCGGTCGTTTCCGCGATCATGTCTTCCTGCGCGTCGTTGCCGACCATCAGACATTCCTCGGGCGACAGCCCGAGCCGCTGCGCGGCATCCCGGTAGTAATCGGGATTCGGCTTGCAGTATGCGGATTTTTCATAGGTCGTTACAAACGCGAAATCCTCCGGCGCGAGCCCTGCCCAGCGGATGCGGGCGCAGGTTGCGATGCTCGGGAAAATCGGATTTGTGGCGAGCGCGACGCGGTAGCCGAGCCGTTGGAGCTTTGCGACCGTTTCCGCGGCTTTGTCGTTCGGAGGGCAGAAGACGCTTGCCTGTTCAAAATCGTCGGCGTAAAATTCTTCAAAGAGGGGCTTATCTCTCTCCGTTTTCTCCGCGCCGTAGGTCCTGGAAAACCTCTCCCAGAAAGCTGCCTCGTTCGTCTGCGCGCCGGTATTTTTCACCATGGCGGCCGTACCCGCCCAGACCGTATCGATCAGCGTTTTCGGCTCGTACCCGTAGGGAGCAAGCTTCGCTGCGAGAAGCTTGAAATAGCCTTTCGTAAATTCATCCTGATCCATCGGGAGCAGTGTCCCGTCCAGATCAAACAGTATCGCCTTGATCATCTGTGTAGCTGCCCTGCTTTCCTGCTTTGATTTTTCGCGGACCGCGCTGCCTCGCCGGTTTTCGGTCCGCGGCGCTTTATTATAGCAAAATCCGGCCCGCACGTCTACCGGGGCGGTATGCGCTGCTCCGGTTTCGGTTTTTTATCTAAAAAGGTTGACACAACACGCCTTTTTACTATATAATTCATATTTGTCTGATTATCTCTTATTCGCCATCTGCGCCGGGAAGTCCCGGTGTTGAGAATAATGGGAAAAAATTTGAAAGGATGTGTCCCCTATGATCCGCACTTACCAGCCCAAAAAGCGCCAGCGTGCCAAGGAGCACGGCTTCCGCAAGAGAATGTCCACCGCCAACGGCCGCAAGGTTCTCGCCCGCCGCCGCGCCAAGGGCCGCAAGGAACTCACCGCCTGAGCACCCTCTCGCCGGGAGCGATTCCTTCCTCCGGTGAAAGGGACGTGAGCGCCAATGGAGTTTACCGAAACCATTAAGAAAAACTACGAGTTTCGCCGCCTGTACGCCAAGGGCAAAAGCGCGGTCACGCCGACGCTCGTTGTGTATACCCGCCGGGGGAAACCCGGCGGCAACCGCGTGGGCTTCACCGTTACGGCCCGGCTCGGCCACGCCGTGACGCGAAACCGCGTCCGGCGGCGTCTTCGGGAGATCTACCGTCTCCACGAAGCCGAGCTGCGCCGCGGCGCGGAGCTTGTCGTTGTCGCGCGCTCGCGCAGCGTGACCGCTTCCTACGGCGAGCTGGAGCGGGATTTTCTCCGCGCCTGCCGCAAGCTCTCGCTGACGCTGGAGGAAACTGCCCAGTGAAAGCCGTTCTCCTTTGGCTCATCCGTTTTTACCGGAAAAATATCTCTCCCCGAAAGCCTCCCTGCTGCCGGTTTGTCCCGACATGCTCCCAGTACGCGCTGGAAGCCATCGAGAAATACGGCGCCGCCAAGGGAGGCTGGCTCGCATTCAAGCGCATCTGCCGGTGCCATCCGTTCCATACCGGCGAACACGATTTCTACGACCCTGTGCCCTGAACGGGCAACGCTGAAAGACGGGAGTTACTTTCTATGTTTATCAAAGCCTTCGGTTCCGTGCTGCTGTTCTTCTACAACATCTGCAACAGCTACGGCGGAGCGATCCTTCTCTTCGGCCTTCTCGTGAAGCTCATCATGCTGCCCTTCCAGATGAAGAGCAAGCACAGCATGATGCGCACCACCATGCTCACGCCCCGCGTGAAGGAGCTGGAGAAGCGCTACGCCACCAACAAGCAGAAGTATCAGGAAGAGGTCGCCAAGCTCTATAAGGAAGCCAAGATCAACCCGATGTCCGGCTGCCTGTGGTCGCTGATCCCCTTCCCGATCATTATCATCCTCTACGCCGTGGTCCGTCAGCCGCTCGTCGCGCTGATGAAGCTCTCGCAGGAAAACATCGATGTTCTGACCGACGTTGTGACCAAGCTCGGCTACTACACCGCCCCCGCCAAGGCGGACGCCTACTCCCAGATGACCATCGCCAATGTGCTGCACGAGCACTTTGCCGATATCGTCTCCAACCCCGGCGTGGCGGAGTTTGCCGGCCAGCTCAAGGACGTCAACTTCCACTTTCTCGGTCTCAACCTGATCGAGAAGCCGTCGCTGATGTTCTGGAACACACCGGAGTGGGCAAACGGCCTCTGGTACGTCGCGCTGCTGATGTTCCTCATTCCGTTCATCTCCGCCGGTCTTACCATTCTCCAGACGAAGCTCTCCCAGAAAATGAATCCCCCGCAGGATGCCCAGACCGCCCAGACCAGCAAGACCATGAACCTCGTCATGCCGCTGATGAGCGTTTACATTTGCTTCATCATGCCGGTGTGCATGGGCCTGTACTGGATCGAGCAGAGCGTGCTCGGCATCATTCAGGAAGCCATTCTCAACCGATACTACAAAACGAAGCTCGACGCGGAAATGGCCGAGTTCAACGAGGCGCAGCGCAAGAAGGACGCCGAGCTGGAAGCCAAGCGCGCCGAGACCGAGCGGCTCAAAGCCGAGGGCAAAACGCAGGTCAACGCCAACACGAGCAAGAAGCGCCTCGCCGCGCAGGAGCGCAACGCCGAGGAGCAGCGTCTTGCCGCCATCCGCGCCGCCGAGCGCGCCGCGAAGAACCCGAACGCGGAGCTGCCCGCCTCGCAGGTCGGCACCCGCCGCTTTGCGCGCGGCCGCGCCTATGTGGCGGACCGCTATGACGTGACCGAGGCGGAAGCCGCCGCCGAGACTGCCGAGGCCGCCGCCGCGGGCGAAGCCGATCTCGAAGAGGCGAAGGCGCAGCTTGCCGAAACGGAAGCTGTCGGGACCGCCGAGGAGAAGGAGTAAAACACACATGATTCGATCCATAGAAACCACCGGCAAAACGAAGGAGCTGGCCATCCGCGCCGCTCTGGAGCAGCTCAAGCTCACGGAGGACGACATCACCTATGAGATCCTCGAGCTGGGCCGCAGCGGGTTTCTGGGCATCGGCGCCGTTCCGGCGCGCGTCCGCGTCAGCTATGACGACGGCCGGAGCGAACCCAAGCCGGTGAAAACCCAGCCGGCCAAGGCCCCGGCGAAAAAGCCCGAAACCGTGAAAAAGAGCGAGCCGAAGAAGGCTGAGCCGCGTCAGTACGCTGCCGGGAGCCAGGAAAAGGAAGTCGAGAGCTTCCTTGGCGGCCTGCTCGAGCGTATGGGCGTGGAATGCACCATGGATATCTCGGTGCGCGAAGGCGGCGGACTGGAAGTCAAGCTCAACGGGCCCGATATGGGCGCCGTGATCGGCCGCCGCGGCGAAACGCTCGACGCGATCCAGCACCTTGTGAACTATGCCGTCAACCGCGGCAGCGACAAGCGGATGCACATCAGCGTGGACGCCGAGGGCTACCGCAGCAAGCGGGAGGAGTCTCTTGTCCATCTGGCGCACAAAATGGCGGCGAAGGCGATCAAGTATAAGCGCAGCATGGCGCTCGAGCCGATGAACTCCTACGAGCGCCACGTGATCCACACGGCGCTGCAGGACTATGAAGGCGTTTCCACCAGCTCCACCGGCGTGGAGCCGAACCGCCGCGTCGTCGTCAACTACGAGCGCCCCGCCGGAGAGGCGGAGGAGCCGCGCCGCGGCAGCCGCGGCGAGCGCAGCCGCCGTCCGCGCGAAAACCGCGAAAACCGCGCTCCGCGCGCGGCCGCTCCCGCGCCGGAGAAAAAGACGGAGACCGCTGAGTCTCTCCCCGCGCCCGAGTACCCCGCGGATTATACGCCCCCGGCGAAGAATAAGCCCCAGAGCCGCGAGTGGTGCTGACAAAATGATACGCAAAAAAGAGTCGATGGCAGACTGCTACCGACTCTTTTTCGCGTTTCTTTACAAAGAACCAGGGCCGGTTCTGTACAATACATAGATTCTCTCCTCCCCGGGTTGCTTTTTCGCATACGTCGTGATATTTTATTGATATGATTAGTAGTATTCCGGTGGGTGAAAGATGAAGAATCCTGTTTATTCGCAGTATACGGCCATTCTTCGCTCGGAGCTTTTCGCAGCGGAGGGATGCACGGAGCCGATCGCCGTGGCCTATGCCGCCGCGAAAGCCCGGGAGGTTCTCGGTGTGTTTCCGGAGAGGCTTTTGCTCTGCTGCTCCGGCAATGTTGTCAAAAATGTGATAGGCGTGACGATTCCTCACTCTGGTGGGCGTCGCGGTCTGGATGTGGCCGCGACTATCGGCGTGCTGGGCGGCGATGCGTCACGGGTACTCGAGGTGCTCGACCATGTGACTGACGCGCAGATTGCGAAGATCGACCCTCTGCTCGCCGGCGGTTTTTGCCGCTGCACGCTGGCAGAAAACGTGGAAAAGCTGTACATTTCCGTAACCGCCGTGTGCGGAGAGGACTCGGCCTCCGTAGAGATCCGCCTGCATCATACCAACGTTACGCGGATCGTCCGCAACGGTGAGGTTTTCCTGGACACAAGCGTGTGCAGCCCCGTCGACATCGACCGGAGCTGCCTTGACCTGCACGATATTATCCGCTATGCTGAGGAGGAGGAGCCTGCAACTCTTCAGAGCCTTCTGCGCGACCAGATCGAAAAAAACAGCGCCATCTCCGCTGAGGGTCTTTCCCGCGCCTATGGCGCGCAGGTCGGCCGCTGTCTGCTCCGCTCTGCGCCGGACGATACATGCACACGCATCTGCGCGGCAGCGGCCGCCGCGTCCGATGCGCGCATGGGAGGATGCGCCATGCCGGTTGTCATCAATTCCGGCAGCGGTAATCAGGGCATTGCAGTATCCGTGCCGGTTATCGAATATGCGCGGCAGTACCGCATCCCCGACGAGCGGCTGTATCGCGCTCTTGCCATCAGCAACCTTGTTTCCCTTTCCGTCAAGCGGTATATCGGTGCGCTGTCCGCTTTCTGCGGCGTCGTCTGCGCGGCGAGCGGTGCAGGCGCGGCAATAACGTGGCTGCGCGGCGGCAACGAGAGTCAGATTGCCATGACCGTTGCCAACACGCTCGGAACGATCAGCGGCATGGTGTGCGACGGCGCAAAGCCGTCCTGCGCGGCAAAGATTGCCGCCGCCGTCCGTGTCGCACTCATGGCGGACGAAATGAGCCGCCACGGCTGCGGATTTCAGCCGGGCGAGGGCATCATCAGTGCAAACATTGAAGAAACGATTCGCCGGATCGGCATCCTCGGCAAGGAGGGTATGCGCGAAACCGACAACGTGATCCTGCGCATGATGCTGGATCGCTCTGCCGTCTGATTCATGAAAACGCCGCGAAATCCTGCAGATCCAGCGTCATGCTCTCCGCTGCGGCGTCGGCGTCCCCGGCTTCCAGCGCGCGGAGGATGTCCGCATGATACTTCATATCGTGCGGATAAAGATGCTCCCATTTATCCCAGTAGAACTGTCCGTAGGCGCATTTCAGCAGGGAGAACGTCTGCTCCAGCATCCGGACGGCATACTCATTCTGCGCATAGGACGCCAGTTTCAGATGAAACTGCGCGTTATATTCCCAGTGATTCCACATACTCTCGTCCCGGTTGTTGCATTTTTTATCAAGCTCTCTCAGCCGCTCCAGCCGCGACGGGGTGAGCGTTCGGACGGTTTTCCGGAAGAGCTCGCACTCCACGATCCGCCGGAACTCCTGCATATGCTCAATATCATCCTTTGTGATACGGACGACCTCATACCCATAGCGCGGAAGATTGCGCATGATTCCCTCCGTGCAGAGTGCCGCCAGCGCCTCGCGGATCGGCGCTCTGCTGCAATCAAACTTTTCCAGCAGCCCCGCTTCCGTAAGGATCTGGTTCGGGCGGTATTCTCCGTGAATGATGCCCTCCATGAGCGAGTCATATATGGTTTTCTTGATCGACTGTTTCGTTTCCATGGACGTCTCCTCTGTTTTCTGATAATACTTTTATTCTGATTATACAGTATGCAGGAAAAAAAGTAAAACGAAAAGGCTTGAAAAGGGTGGTGATACGCGAAATATGCCCCCAGCACACACAAAGCGAACCCCAAAACATTAAAAAGGAGAGAAAACAATGTTAGGAACCATCGGCATTTTCCTCGGTTTTGCAGTGCTTCTGTTCTGTGTTTGGAAAAAGTACAATCTCATTCTCGCCGCGCTTCTTTCAAGCGCCGTCATCGGTCTTACCAACGGTTTTTCCCTTGCGGAAACCTGGAACACCTATCTTGTACAGGGCATCGCTTCCTTCGGCGCACCGTATTTCTGGATGCTGGTTCTCGGCGCACTGTTTGCCAAGCTGATGGAGGACAGCGGCGCCACTCGCAGTCTCGGTCTCTGGATTGCTAACCGCTGCGGCGAGCGCTACAGTCTTCTCGGCTATATGGTCGTCACCGGTCTGCTTACTATCGGCGGCGTCAACGGATTCGTAATCATTTTTGTTCTTCTTCCTCTGGCAAAGGTCCTGTTCCGCCGCGGCAACGTTCCCTGGTATATTTTTCCTGCCGTGACGTATGCCGCCATGGTTCCTGGGTGCGCGTTCTTCCCCGGCGGCATTCAGACGAATAACATTGCCCCGACCAACTATCTCGGCACAACGCTGACGGCGGCTCCCGTCATCGGCATCATCGGCACGGTGCTTTATCTTGCCATGATTGCCGTGTATGTGCATTTTGCGGTGAAAAAAGCCCGTAAAAACCCCGATGCTCCGGAATACTACGCGCTGGATGCCGACACCGTGGATCTCAGCGCCGGCAAGCTGCCTCCGGCGTGGATGGCGATTCTTCCGCTGGCCGTTGCGCTCGTGTGCATCAACCTCATTAAGCTCTCCATCGTTTACGGCCTTGCCATTGCCTCGGTCGTTTGCCTGATCCTCTTCTGGAAGTACTATGACAACGTAAAAAAGACGCTTAACGACGGCGTTCTCAGCGGCGTCAACCCCGTGATCATGGTCTGCATGGTCGTCGGCATCGCCAAGGTTGTTGCGGCAACTCCTGCGTTTGCCGGCTTCCAGACGTGGCTGCTGAATCTCCCTCTCAATGGTCTTTTCAAGGTGTTCGCCGTCACCAACTGCGTCGCGTTTATGACCGGCTCCGGCACAGCCGCCATCTCCACCACGCTTGAGCTTTTCGGCAAGGACTTTCTCGCCATGGGCTACTCGCCGGAGGTCATCCATCGCATCGTCGCCATGTCCTCGGAGGGCTTTGACTCCATGCCGTGGAACAACTTCATCGTTCTCGTTCTCACGATGGCCGGACTTTCCTATTCCAAGAGCTACAAGCACGTCTTTATCTGCTCCGTCGTTCTCACCATGCTCGCAACGCTTCTGGTGGTTGCCGGCGTCACGATCTTTGTCTGAACAGGTATGGAAAATCTGTTCGCAGAAAAAAAGGTCTACGGCACACTCGGAAAGTTGGGCGTCGTCATGCCTGCCGGTGGATATATCGCCGTGACAGATTTCCACCGATGGCTCTGTAAAGACATCGCGATATCCGACTATCCCGTTCCACTCGGTTCTGTCAGTCCGGAAGGATTGCAGGCTTTTGCCAACAGGGTCACGGACGCAATGCATCTTTACCGCAGCTATGACCCGATCGACCTTGCTTTTCTTTCCTGCACGTCAGGAAGCCAGGTAGGCGGTCCGGGATATGACGCTCATCTCTGCCGGGTGATTCAGGAGGCAGCAGCCGCCAGAGAGGGGTATACAACCACCACGGCGGTTCTCAAGGCGCTGCGCGCGCTCGGCGTCAGGCGGCCAACCATCTGCACTCCCTACCCGGACGATGTCAACCAGACCGAGAAAGCCTACTTTGAAAATGAGGGCTTTACCGTTGAGGGTATTTATGGCATACCGACCGCCGACCCGCGCGACCCCAAACGGATCGGCCGGATACCCCCAGAGGATATTTTCCGCTTTGCCAAAGCTCATATCCAGCCGGATGCCGACGCGCTTTTCCTCAGCTGCACCGGGCTGACTACCATGGAAATAATAGCCGATCTGGAAAATGAACTCGGTATTCCGGTAGTATCCAGCAACTCCTGCGCCGTATGGCTGATCGGCAGGTGGTTTGGCCGTCACGGCGAAAATGCCGACCGTCTGGGAAAGCTCTTCACCCTCTAAAGCGAAGAAAAGGAGAATATCAGAATGATTCGAGAAAAGATCGCACCGGAGTTTTATATCGAAGATCACGCGCTGATTTATGGGCTTCTCGGCAAATACGCCGAGGAAGCCCACGGAGAAGCCGGGCTGGACGCTCTTGCCAAAGGGACGATCCTCTATTCCCGCGAACGTGGCATCCGCATGGCAAAACGCGCGCTGGCCGATGGCCGCGAGCTGAATATGCAGACCTACCTCCTTTACGGGGAATGGGCCGACACGCGCAAGAAGACCAGCATTCAGGTCAGCAGGATCGTTCCGGATTTTCTCAACACCGTCCCGCAGTGCGCGTGGAATGACAGCTGGCTCAAATACGGGCTCGGAAAGTATGGCGCCGTCTATTGCACCCACTGCGACAAAAACCTTGTTCACGGCTTTAACCCGGCGGAAACCGTGGAAATCTCCTCCGTTCTTACACACGGACACCCGTCCTGCGAGTTTAACTGGATCGGAGCAAACTTCCGGACAGAGCAGGAGTTTTTTGATCTGATGAAGCTCAAGGGCGAAATATCGCACTACACCATGAAAGACTTTCTCTACCACTCCGGCCATGTCCTCTCGGCGCTGCGGCGCGCATTCTATCTGGAGCTTGGCGTACCGGAAACGGAGAGAATCTGTCACAAGGCGCTGGATGAGTTCCGGTGCATTATGGGCGACGCAAAATGCGATGCCCTGGAGGCGGAAGCCGAGCTGGACTTCCTGGAGATCTGATTCATGGAGCACGGCAGAATAACCGCCATAAGAAACCTTGCCGCTCAGCTCGGCGCGGAGCTTTCCGCGCTGAGCGACGCCATAGGGGCGCATCCGGAACAGGCGTTTCATGAGGTGTATGCCTGTCAGACGCTTTCCCGTTATCTGGCGGAAAAGGGCTTTTCCGTGGACATGGGCATCGGCGGACTCTCCACCGCCTTCGCGGCAAGCCGCGGCAGCGGATGGCCGGTTATCGGTTTTTTGGGAGAATACGACGCTCTGCCTGGTCTTGGCGAAAACGGCGGCGCCGGGCACGGCTGCGGGCATAATCTTCTTGGCACAGGCGCTGCCGGCGCGGCGATCGTGCTCAGCGAGTATCTGGAAGGCCGCGATCTTCCCGGAACGGTACGGTTTTTCGGCTGCCCGGCAGAGGAAGCCGGCGCAGGCAAGGAGATACTTGCACGGGAAGGCGTGTTTTCAGAGCTGAGCGCCTGCTTCACCTGGCATCCTGAAACGCATAACCGCGCCGTTACGCAGTCCACCCTTGCCAACCTGATTGCAGAGGTGGAATTTCACGGAACAGCCAGCCACGCCGCCTCATCGCCGCAGCTTGGGCGCAGCGCGCTCGACGCCTGTGAGCTTATGAATGTGGGCGCAAATTACCTCCGGGAGCACGTTCCGCCGGATGTCCGGGTTCATTACGCCTACACCAACGCCGGAGGACAGAGTCCCAACATCGTACAGGCTTCCGCGTCGCTTCTCTACTATGTCCGCGCGGAAACGCTGTCCGCCGCCGAGGATGTTCTGGCGCGCCTGCACGATGTGGCGCGGGGCGCAGCGCTGATGACCGGCACGGAGCTCTCGTTCCGCCGGACAAGCACCATGAGCGACTACCTGCCGAACGGTACGCTGAGCCGTCTGGCAGACAAGGCGTTCCATGAGATCGGCGCGCCGGCCTTTACCGAGGAGGACGAAGCCGCCGCAGGGCGCTTCTCCGCGAAAAAGCCTCCCTTTTCTGCGGAGATTGAGCCCTACGGCGCTTACAGCGGGTCGCTGCCGATATCCTCCGACGTTGGCAACGTGTCCCACCTTGTGCCTACGGCGCAAATCTATGTTGCATGCTTTGCTGCCGGTACGCCGTTCCATGACCGTCGCATGGCGGAGCAGAGCGTACTTCCGGCAGCGCACAAAGGCATGATGACCGCCGCGGCGGTTCTTGCCGCCGCCGCTGCCGAGCTGGCGGAAAGCGACGGGCTTCTCGCCGCGGCGCAGGCAGAGTTTTTGCAGCGTGACCCATAAAATATAACCGTCGCACGGATTATAAACGTCCGCGCGACGGTTTTTTGTATTTACTTTCCGCCGAAGATGCTTTTTTTCTTCGGCGCGATACCGGAATCGCCGAAACTGTCGCCGAGCTTGCGGAGAAGGTCCTTCTGCTCCGCCGTCAGATTTTTCGGCGTTACGACGCGCACCGTGACGAACTGGTCGCCGCGGCCGCCGCCGTGGAGATACGGCACGCCCTTGCCGCGCAGACGGAACACCGTTCCGGACTGCGTGCCCTCGGGCACGGTGTATTTCACCTTGCCGTCGATCGTCGGCACCTCGACCTCCGCGCCGAGCGAAGCCTGTACGATGGATACGGGCAGCTCGTAGAGAATGGACGTATCCTCGCGCTCAAACTGCGGATGGCGGCGCACGCTCACCGTCACAAGCAGATCGCCTGCGGGGCCGCCGTTGCGTCCGGCGTTGCCGAGCCCGCGCAGGGAGATGGTCTGCCCGTCGTCGATACCGGCGGGAATGTCTACCTTGATGCGGCGCGAGCGGCGCACCTTGCCCTTGCCTTTGCAGGTCGGGCACGGCTGATGGATGATCTTGCCTGTGCCGCCGCAGCGGGAGCACGGCTCCTGCGTCTGCATCATGCCGAACGGCGTGCGCGCTGTGCGCGTCACGTTCCCGCGGCCCTTGCAGTCGGGGCAGACCTCGGGGGTCGTGCCCTCGGCGCAGCCGGTGCCCTTGCACTTGTCGCAGGTCTCGACCTTCATAACGTCCAGCTCGCGGCTGACGCCGAAGCAGGCCTCCTCAAAGCTGACCTGCACCTCGGTGCGGACATTCTCACCGCGCATGGGGGCGTTCGGCGAGCGCTGTGCGCCGCCGAAGCCGCCAAAGCCGCCGAAGCCGCCGCCGAAACCGCCGCCGAAGAGGTCGTTCAGAATATCGGCGAAGCCGCCGAAGCCCTCGGCGCTTGACTGGAAGCTGGACGGATCGAACGCGGCGAAGCCGTACTGATCGTACTTCGCGCGCTTATCGGCGTCGGAGAGCACCTCGTAGGCCTCGTTGACCTCTTTGAATTTCTGCTCGCACTCCCTGTCGCCGGGGTGCAGGTCGGGGTGGAACTCTTTCGCCTTTTTCCGGTAGGCTTTCTTTATGTCGTCGGTACTGGCGCTCTTGTCGACGCCAAGCACCTCGTAATAATCGCGTTTATCGGCCATATAGCTATCCTCTTAACATGGAACGCGGGCGGACCGGAAATCCGTCCGCCCCGCATTCCGTTGATTGGGACTCAAATTGGGAATATCTTACTTCTTGTCCTTGTCGTCGTCGACAACTTCGTAGTCGGCGTCGTAGTACTGGCCGCCCTGCTGGCCCTGCTGCGCACCGGGGTCGGTGTAGTTCGCGCCCGGATTGCCCTGCGCGCCCTGCGGATTGGCCTGCTGGTACATCTTCTCGCTGACCTTGTAGAAGGCCTGCGTCAGCTCTTCGGTCGCCTTCTTGATGGCCTCGGTGTCGGTGCCGGAGAGGGCGGTCTTCAGGCTCGCGAGCTTCTGCTCGACCTCGCCCTTGTCGGCGGCGTCGAGCTTGTCGCCCATCTCGGAGAGGGTCTTCTCGGTCTGGTAGACCATCTGGTCGCCCGCGTTGCGGACGTCGACCTCTTCCTTGCGCTTCTTATCCTCAGCGGCAAACTGCTCGGCCTCCTTGACGGCCTTGTCAATATCTTCCTTGGAGAGGTTGGAGGAAGCGGTGATGGTGATGTGCTGCTCCTTGCCGGTGCCGAGATCCTTCGCGGAGACGTTCACGATGCCGTTGGCGTCGATATCGAACGTGACCTCGATCTGCGGCACGCCGCGGCGCGCCGGGGCGATGCCGTCAAGATGGAAGCGGCCGAGGCTCTTGTTGTACTGCGCCATTTCGCGCTCGCCCTGCAGGACGTTGACCTCCACGGAGGTCTGGTTGTCCGCGGCGGTGGAGAACACCTGGCTCTTGCGGGTCGGGATGGTGGTGTTGCGGTCGATGAGCTTGGTGCAGACGCCGCCGAGCGTTTCGATGCCGAGAGAGAGCGGGGTCACGTCGAGCAGCAGGATGCCTTCGACGTCGCCGCCGAGCACGCCGCCCTGGATGGCAGCGCCCACGGCCACGCACTCATCGGGGTTGATGCCCTTGAAGGGGTCCTTGCCGGTGAAGCTCTTAACGGCCTCCTGCACGGCAGGGATGCGGGTGGAGCCGCCGACGAGAAGCACCTTGCTCAGATCGTTCACGGAGAGGCCGGCGTCGCTCAGCGCCTGACGGACCGGAGCCATCGTGCGCTCGACGAGGTGATGCGTCAGCTCGTTGAACTTCGCGCGGGTCAGCGTCACGTCGAGATGCTTCGGGCCGTTCGCGTCGGCGGTGATATACGGCAGGTTGACGTTCGTGCTCGTCACGCCGGAGAGGTCGCACTTTGCCTTTTCGGCGGCCTCGCGCAGACGCTGCATGGCGACCTTGTCGCCGGAGAGATCAACGCCCTCGG
>SFFV01000033.1 GCA_004557735.1 Clostridiales bacterium | reverse complement strand
GTCCCCGCGGCTGTAGAGCTGCTGCGGGTGTGGGATCTCGGTGCAGCCGTCGCCGTCGATGTCCTGCGCATACACAAGACTGTAGGACCGGCGGGTTTCGGAGATCTGCGTGGTGCGGTTCATGGTGAGATTGATGAGAGAACCGTCCCGGCAGACAAAGAGATCGGATACAAGATCGCCGGTTGTGAGCGTGGACTCCGCAAGCAGCGCGGGCGCGCCCCCGGCAAGCGTTACTATGCGCAGCCGCTGCAGCGCGGAGATATCCGCGCTGAGTGCCGCCGACGTCGCCTGCGGCTCCTGCCCGAGAGGGAAGGTGTATTGGTCGATGAGATAGGTCGTGCTGTTCGCCGCGCGCAGATTCAAAAGCTCGTCGCACCCGTCGCTGTTGATGTCGCCGGTGACAAATTCGGTGCTGTCGGTGCTCAAAAGCGCATTGCCGCTCCACCCGGCGAGGGAATACACGCTCAAAACAGACACGCCCGCGGAGATCTGCCACGAGACCAGAAGCTCCTTCCGTCCGTCGCCGGTGAGATCGGCATAATCGATCCGCCCGATGGACGATCCCTCACCGGAGAGGGAAAGGACGAGCCGGTATTCGCCGTTATCGGAATCATAGATATTGATCTTGGGATTTTTTGCGGCGTCGCGGAAGAAAGCGAGCGCCTCGTCGGCCCCGTCTCCGTCCACATCGCTGAGCTGTACGCTCTGGCGGTAGCTGCCGTGCGTGGGCGCGGCATATTCGCTGCCGAAGGCAAGCTCTTCATCGATGAGCGACTGGAGCTGCCGGTATTCCTCCGAGGCCATGGGAAGAGAAAAATATTGATCGATGTTGCCGGAATAGCAGCCGCTCAGACAGAAAAGCAGCGCGGCAAGCAGAAGAAAAGCCCCCGGCCGGACAAATCGTTTCATAGTCTGTCTCCGTTTTTCAGTGCATAAATAGGCAAAACTATATTACCATATCGACGCTAAAAAGGGAATACCGAAAGCGGAATATTTTTTCTTGCCAATGGGAGATATACGCGGTATAATGCCGTCATACGCCGGTGTGGTGGAATTGGCAGACGCCCGGGACTCAAAATCCCGTGTCCGCAAGGACGTGCGGGTTCGACCCCCGCCACCGGCACCAAAATCTCGCAGTGCCATCGGCGCTGCGAGATTTTGCATAGTCCAGCAGGGGGTCGAACCCGAAGGCTCTTGGCAAAGCGCCGGGGGCGCTTTGCAACCTGAGGCGGCCTGCGCCGCAGCGCAGGTCGACCCCCGCCACCGGCACCACGTCGTCGCAAGCTTCGTATCGCTTGCGGCGATTTTTTATGCTTTGCATAAAAAACACCGTGCGCTCACTCCGCTGCTCCTCCTTTCCGAATCGAACCCGCTGCGCTGGGCTTCGATTCGGTTTTTGCTTTTGCAAAGTCCGCTTTGCTCCGACGCGTTTTTTATTCCTGCGGAGGAAAATGGGGGTCGAACGCGAGCTGTAGTGAATGGAGCGCCAAGGAAAGAAATTTGTTGCGCGAAAACAGGCAATTCTACCTTTGGGGGGTGTTCATTTCCTTTTTTGTCTGCTATAAAGGAACCGATCAAAGCGAAGGAGAACGGCTTTATGGATCTCATCAGGATCGGACAATACATCGCGGGCAAGAGAAAGGCGCTCGGCCTCACGCAGAAGCAGCTCGCCGAAAAGCTCGGCGTGAGCGATAAATCGGTCTCCAAGTGGGAGCGCGGGGTATGTCTGCCGGACGTGTCGCTCTACACGGAGCTGTGCGCGGCGCTGGGCATCGGCATCAACGAATTCCTTTCGGGCGATGATATCGCGGAAAACGATCTGCCGCGCCGGGCAGAGGAGAATATCCTTCAAACGGCGGCGGACGGAAAGCGGCGGCAAAAGCGGCTCAAATGCATGGTCGCTGCGCTGCTTATCGTTTCCGCTGCGGCGCTCTCCATCATCGGGGCGTACCTGATCCGGACGAACCGGCCGGAGAACGTGATCCGCCCCGTGGAAAAAGAAAGCACGGAGATGCAGACGCTCAAGCTCCTCGCCGGTCTGGACGGAGCCTATATGTACCGCTATACAGCCTCGGACGATTTTCTCTCCCTGCGTATATATCTGACGGGGTATCATTTCGGGAAACAGGTCAGCAAAGAGAACTGGGAGCTCAGCTACCGGGACATCGGTTCGCCGAAGGAGGGGACGATCCTCATCGTCCCGGATTTTGAAAATTTTCAGGTGAAGCTCATCCTCGCCGACGGTGGGTCAAAACTTTCGACGAGCTTTCCCATACTGGAGGGTGAGGAAAATCAAAAGTATTTCGCCAGGGCAGGGGTGTCTATTGAGGACGAAACGCCCATAACGTTTGAGGCGGAGCAGCCGCTCCTTGCCCTGATGTACAGCGAAAATGACCTTCAGGTCAGAGCCGTTCAGGAGTTCGCAGACGGCAGCGTGTCGCCGGTAAACGACTATGCCTACTATATTTCTCTCGAATTCTGCAAAGCAGAGCAATAAAAAAATCCTTCGGGGCAGACGCTCCGAAGGATTTTTTGTTACGCCAAGATCATTTTTCCGAAAAACTCCGGCCGGTGGAAATCGGGCGCCGGCGTTTCCACGGCGTTCCATGCAAGAAAGTGAGGCCGCGCTGTCTTATCGCCGCATTTGTAGCAGTTGGCGCGGATGGAAACGCCGGGGCGGAGCGAAAACTCCGGATAGAGAATGCGCAGAAACGAAAGCGGGATGCGGTATTCCGCCGTCCAGCCGTCCGGCGTCCGTGTACAGACGGGCCGGAATGTCTCTCGCTCCGTCTTATGACAAAGCCGGACGCGCTCGTGCCGGTTCGGGCCGAACCCCAGCTCCATACAGGCGTTGGGGTTGATCTCGAAGTTTACATAACGTCCATCGTCCGCGAGCGAAAAGAAAAACTCCATGCAGCTGTCCTCGTGGACGGGAGAGAGCGGCGCGGAATACTCGGCGCGGATGTCCGTTTCCCATGCGCGCTGGTAAACGAAGAGCGCATGGGCGTCATAGCACAGCCGCTGCTCCATGCGCACGCCGCCGTCCGGCACCCAGAGGGCGTTGTCAACGCGCAGCGCCGGAACATTCGCCCAGTCGGGCGTGCCGGGCGTTCCTGCTATCGTATAGCTTCTCATAGCGCTTCTCCGCCGGGATATACGGCGTTCCGCGTCAGCCCGGCAACAAACAGATTGGCGTTGGCAAAAAGCATGATGTCATTCTCCTGTGCATGCAAATCTCCGGCAGTCCGGCTGCCGCTGCCGGCCGGCTTGTCCGTCGGAATACCGCGTCCGGCAGTACGACAATTACATCTTTGATTCCTCGGCAATGATACGCTGCATCTCACTCCATTTGCGCTCCATGTCCGATACGAGCTTGAACTGCGTCCGCGCGCGGTCAAGATTCTGCCCTTCGCGGTGGACGGCAAAGTACAGATCCCCGTCGAGATGGTCGGTCAGAAACCGGATGCCGCACTCCATCGTCATGGTTTTTGCACCCAGCGGGAGAAGCTCCAACTCTCCGGCGGTCAAATTCGGGCAGGAACGGACATATCCGCGCGTAAAAACGCGGAAACGCTCAAGGCTCATCTCCACCCTGGAAAGATCGCGCTCGTCCTCCGCCGCTGTCGAAGCGCCGTAGCGGATGGCGTCGCCGAAATCGTAGAGGCTCGAGCCGGGCATCACGGTGTCCAGATCCACAACGCAGAGCGCCTTTCGCGTCTGAGCATCCAGAAGGACGTTATTGAGCTTGGTGTCATTATGCGTAACGCGGAGCGGGATCTCCCCGGCGGAAAGAGCGTTCCGGATCGTTGCCATCTCCGATTCTCTCGCGAGAGCAAAATCGATTTCCGTCCGCACGGCCGCGGCGCGGCGCGCAGCGTCGCGTTCGATCGATTCGCGGAAAAGGCGGTAGCGGTCGGGCGTATTGTGGAAATTCGGGATGGTTTCGTGCAGCTTTTCTACCGGAAAGTCAGAGAGAAGCTGCGCAAACGTGCCAAAACCGACGGCGGCCTGATAGAAATCCTCGTCCGTGTCCGGCTGCTGGAGGCAGATCGTCCCGCCCACATAATCATATACGCGCCAGTATTCGTCCTCATATCGGATGCAGGGTGCGCCGTCCTTGGTCCGGATGAGCGTCATGACACTGCGCGGATCGTCCGTTTTGGAACGCAGGAACTCCGTCACCGCGGCAATGTTGTCCAAAAGAGCCTGCACGTTGCGGAAAGCGCGGTGGTTGATCCTTTGCAGAATATACCGGCGTCCGGTATCGGTCGCCGCGAGAAATGTGGCGTTGATATGCCCGCAGCCGTAGTTTTCGCAGGAGACCGGCGCCCCGTCCAGCCGGAAGGCGCGCAGAATACTCATTTTTTCCGGATCCATGGCCAATACTTCCTTTGTGTTTTTCCTGTCTATTTTAGTCAGTCCGTCGGAAGATAGCAATCCTTTTGTAAAAATTGCGCAGGATTTTTCAAAAAAAGCCAAACCCATTCACCGAAAAGCTGCAGGCGCGGAGAAATATTCCTTGCGGGGTTATCCCGCAAGGATACGGCAACACCCGGTATATCGCTTTTTTCGCGGTATACCGGGCGCAGTGCCGAACGATCATGGATTCGCGATTGTTCCCGACCCGCCGGAGAGGGCAAACGCGGCCTTTTCAAAGGATCAGCGGTGAGGATGCAGAGATACTCCGCATCAGCGATCCCCGCAAGACACCCGGAGGCGTTTCCGCCCGGCGCGATCACGATTCTTGCTATGGCGCTCAGTGGGCAATACCCATGCTGTCGAGCACGGATTCAAGCTCCGCCTTTGCCGCGGCCCTGGCGATCTCGGAGAACTGTTTCTTTTCCCGCGTGAAGTACACGAGAAGACCGCGCATGGCGGTAAGACGGTTCCATGCTTCCTCCCAGCAGAGGGAAGCGGCGGAGTCGGCGACCTCGTCGGTGACGTCCTCGCCGCGGGTGCAGGGGAGACAATGCAGGAACTTGCAGCCGAGATTGCCGAGCTGCATCATGTCGCGGTTGACCTGATAGTCTCCGAAGAGCTTCACGCGTTCATCCTTCGGCATTTCGTTCTCGTAAAGGCCGTACCAGACGTCGGTATAGATGAAGTCTGCGCCTTTGACGGCGCTGCGATCGTCGGTGACCTCCCACGTGCCGCCGGAGAGCCTGCAGTTCTCTTCGAGAATCTTCTTGTGATCTTCGTTGAGCTGGGCAGACTTGGGACCGTAATGGACGAAGTGCGCGCCGAGCTTGCTGCAAATGAAGCCGAGAGAAGCGCAGACCTGCGTGCCGTCCCCGGTAAAGACGATTTTGCAGTCCTCGAACCTCTTGCCGGCGGGCAGATGCTCCATCATGGTGATCACGTCGGCAATTGCCTGGGTGGGGTGCGTGTAGTCGGACATGGCATTGATGACCGGGATCGTGCAGGCGTCCGCCAGACTGACGACGGTCTTGTGCTCAATGACGCGAGCCATGACGATATCCATCAGACCGGAGAGAACCCGGCCGGTGTCCTCGATCGTCTCGTGGCCGCCGAGCTGGATCATGCCCGGCCCGAGATACTGCGCGTGGCCGCCGAGCTGCTCCATAGCGGTCTCAAACGAGCAGCGGGTGCGGGTGGAGGACTGCTGAAAGATCATGCCAAGCGTCATGCCCTTCATGAGCGGCGGATTGTAGCCGGAGCTGATGGACTTTTTGATGGCTACGGACAGACGGATGATGTCCGTCAGCTCTTCTTTGGTAAAATCGTTTACGGTGAGAAAATCCTTTTTCATTGTTGCGGTCCTTTCATGGATGTTTTCCGAATAGCAGAATGATGGCCGACAGGAGCAGTATCCCCAGCGCGATCGTATATACGGCGCTGAAGCCGAGAGTTGCGGGAATGATGCAGAGAATGCTGACCAGCGCGACGGTGAAGGCATACGGCATCTGCGTGACGGCATGATCCATTACGTCGCAGCCGCTGCCGAGCGCGGCGAGGATCGTGCAGTCGGTCATGGGGGAGCAATGGTCGCCGAATATGCCGCCGGACAGGACGCAGGCCACGCAGACCGGCAGAAAGTGGCTGCCGATGCCGGGGGCGTTTTCCATGACGGCGCAGGCGATGGGAATCGCCATCGGCATGACCATAAACATACAGCCGTAGCTTCCCGCGGCGAAAGATACGACGCAGCAGCACACGAAGATGATGGCCGGAACAAGCTGCCACGCGGCTCTTGATGCGATAAGCTCCACGACGAAATACACGGTGCCGAGCTTCCCGACGAGCGCGGCAAGCGACCACGCAAGCAGCAGCACAATAATGGTCGGAACAATGTTCCGCACACCGTCGAGCCACGCTTTGATGCCTTCTCCTGCGGGCAGTATCCGCGTTGCCCCGGACGCGGCCATGGCGGCAATGCCGCTGAGAAACGCCGAGCGCAGCAGCAACGTGATCGTGTCGCCGCGGTTTGCGAGAAGCGAAGCAACAAGATACAGCACGAGCAGAGCGATGCTGCCGAACGCGACCCAGATCGCCACCGGCTCTTTTTCTGCGCCGGTGTCCGCGGCATAGGACTCAGACCTTTCCGGGCATGCGCCGCTTTGCGCGGCTCTGGCGCGGCGCTCCGCTTTAAGCATGGGACCAAACTCCCTGCCGGTGATGCTGGTGAGGAACATGAACACAAGAGCGAAAATGCAGTAGAAACAATAGGGGACGGCACGAAGGAAAACCTGAAAAGCCGAGTCCGCAATGCCGGCGGTCTCAAGACCGCTGGCAATGACCGCTATTTCCACGGCGACCCAGCTGGACACCACGGCGATCCCCGCTACGGGCGCGGCGGTCGAATCGACGATGTATGCGAGGCGTACCCGGGAAAGCCCGACTTTATCCGCGATCGGGCGGAGCACGGGGCCGGTGATCAGGGCGTTAGCATAGTCGTCGAAGAAAAACAGCACGCAGAAGAGCTGCCCAAGAAGATTGGCGCCGCGAGGCGTTTTCACTTTTTTTGTGATCCGCCTTGCCGCCGCCTCAAAGCCGCCGGTTTTCATAAGCACGCCAACCAGTCCGCCGACGAGAACGCACAGGATCATGACCTTCGCGTTGTCCGCCTCGGAAGCGACGCCGACCAGCTCGTCGATAATGCCCGGAACGATCTGCATAAGCTGCGCCGCGGGCTTTTCTCCGGTTAAAAGAAGAAGCATAAGCTCTCCGACAGACAGACCGATGAGCAGCGAGACGATGACGTCGCCGAGCAGAAACGCCAGGGCGACAGAGAGAACCGCCGGGAGCAGGGAGAGCGCGCCGAGCGCGCTCCCCAGCTCCGCCGCGGTAACGGCGCCGGTCAGAGACCCCGATATTATCCGGAAGCAACAAATGGCGGCCACGGAAAGCACGCAAAGCACTGCCGCGGCGATCTTTCTGGTTTTCATGCGAAATCTCCCCGGCGGCGAAAGGCGCCGGCTTTGTCCTTAGATCTTTTTCTTTCCGACGCGGTAGAGCCAGTAGCCGACAGCGACGGTGAGCAGCACGCCGACAAGCTGCATCCAGAAGGCGTAGCCGGTCACATCAAAGTCGATGAGGAAGTAGCACGCAAGCGCCACGCAGAGGAAGCAGATAACGCCGCAAATGACCATGCCGGCCTTTCCTCCCGGAACAGCGTATTGACGGGGCGTATCATCGGTGAACTTCAGCTTGATGGCGGCAGGGAACATGAAGAGATAGTTCAGCATGAACACGATCGACGAGAAGGAGAAGAGCGTCCAGAAAACGTCGTTCGCGTTGCCGCTGAGCGCATAGTTGAGAATGATAAGGGCGGAGGAAATGACGCCCATGAGATAGTAGAGATTGTCGGACGTGCCGTGCTTCTTATTGCGGTGCGCGAGGAACCTGGAGCGCTTGTCAAGCTCCGCGGCCTGGAAGGACTCGTTCGCGCCGAGACACCAGGTGATCATGTTGGCGACCAGTGTGGAAATAGCAAGAACGATGAGAACGTAGAACACGGGCATCTGTGCGGAGCCAAACACGGAGCAGAGTTCCTGCAGAGCGTAGACGAAGCCGTCGACTTCGTCGACATTGGCGGCGTTGATCGCAGCGAGAACGCCGAACGTGCCGAAGCAGTAAAGGAACGTAATGGCCGCGCCGGCGATGATGGTCATCTTGGGAACGGTTTTCTTGGGATTTTCGATCTTGGAGCCGATGGAACCGATCAGCTCAAAGCCGAGAAGGTTGTAAACGATCGCGCCGATATAGGTGACCGTGTTATCCATGGTAGGCACCCAGTTGGCAATGGAGAAATCGTTGGCAAAGCCGTTCTTCACGCCGTAAGCAATGCCCATGAAGCCAAAGATCACAAGAATCCCCATCTTGACGGCAGCCATGATGTTGGAAACGAGCACGGAAAGCTCAATGCCCTTTACGCCGATGTAAACGATGACCCAGCACATTGCAACAGCGATGATCGCCTGCAGCACGATGCTCATTTCGGGGAACAGAGCGAGACTCAGCCAACCGGAGAACGCGGTGAAAACGGCGGGCATCCAGAACGCCACATTGACCCAGTACATCCAGCCGACGAGAACGCTGGGAAACTCGCCGAAGGCCCGCCCCACCCAACTGACGATGCCGCCGTCATCCGGGTAGGTGCTGCCGAGCTCGGCGGACAGAAGCCCGTAGGGAATGAAGAAAACGATCGCGGAGATGATCCATACCGTGATGGAGGAAACGCCGATGATAGCCGGAGCGACGAACGAGTCGAGCACGAGAATGCTGCATACGGTGAACAGTACCGTACCGACAAGACTTACCTTTTTACCGTTTTCCATGGTATTTCTCCCTCTTTTCTTATTTTGAACCGGCTGCCCCGTGCGCACGGGGCAGCCGGACGGATCTCAGCCCCTGGGCTGCTGCTGGGTGATGCAGTGGATGTTTCCGCCGCCGTAGGCGATCTCCTCGGTGCGAACGCCGACGACCTTGCGGTCGGGGAACATGGCCTGCACCTGCTCGATCGCAAGCGCGTCGTTCTCATCGCCATACTGCGGAAGGATGATGCCGCCGTTGACGATCAGAAAGTTCATGTAGGAGGCGATGGAGACTTCGCCCTCTTCGCGCGGAAGCGTGCCCTCGATGCACTCAATGGTGTCCGCGCCCTTGAGATAGCAGGGCTCCTTGGACAGGCACAGCTTGTGGACCTTGAGCTTGCGGCCCTTGGCGTCGGTCGCCTCGCAGAGCGTTTTGTAAGCGTCCTGCGCCTGCCGGTAGAACGGGTGATTCTCATCCTCGGTCCAGATGCAGGCCACTTCGCCCGGGCGGATGAAGCAGGCTACGTCGTCGATGTGGCCGTTGGTTTCATAGGGATCGATGCCGTCCCTGATCCAGATGACCTTTTCGAGATTGAGATACTCCTTGAGCTTCTCCTCGATCTCCTCTTTTGTCATGTCAGGGTTGCGGCCGGGGGAGAGAAGACACATTTCGGTCGTGAGCAGGGTGCCCTCGCCGTCAACATGGATGGAGCCGCCCTCGAGTACGAAGCCGGGGGTGCGGTAGGTGTCGATGCCCTCAATCTCGCACACCTTCTGGGGAACAAGATCGTCCTGATCCCACGGGAAATACAGGCCGTCGTACAGCCCGCCCCAGGAGTTGAAGTCCCAGTCAATGGCGCGGACGTCCCCCTTGTCGTTAACAACGAACGTCGGGCCGCAGTCGCGGATCCAGGCGTCGTTGCTCGTCATTTCCACGACACGGACCTCGGAGGGGAGCTCATAGCGCGCGTGCTGATACTGCGCGGGGCTGACGCATACCGTCACCGGCTCAAACTGAGAAATAGCCTTGGCGACCGCGGCGAAGGCCTTCTGCGCCGGCTTCGCGCCGTTCCGCCAGTTGTCGGGGCGTTCCGGCCAGAGCATCCAGACCTGTTTCTGTTCCTCGAATTCACCGGGCATTCTGAATCCGTCAGCCTTTGGGGTGCTTTCAATTCTCTTTGCCATTTTTTCATTCCTTTCTGAAATAATTCACAAATTCGCCGGAGGAATGCTGCGGTTTCTTGTACAAGCTACACCCATATCGTAATATAGTTTTTTTCCTCTGTCTATATTTGGCCGACCGATTGTAACGCGTGTAAATGAAAAGTGCTGTGTTACAAATTGCGTAACACAGCACCGAATTCAATCAATAATTGTACTGGAATCGGAGGAAAGACGTTTATACAAGAGCGTTTCCATTATGGAGATCATACCGCACCGTGATGTAACATCCGCGCCCTGGCAGTCGATCTCGTCGGCAAAAACATAGAAATTCAAATCGCTCATGTTCTGGATCGTATTGTTGTCGGATCTCGTGAGCGAAACGATGGTCGGCGTGGCAATGGCAAAAATGCGTTCGATCTTCTGTATGACACTGCGGTTGTTTCCGGTATAGGAGAGAACAAGCAAAACGTCATCCCTTTTGATCCGGCGGAGGACGGAGGCGAACTCAAATTCCTCATCCGGCATTTCGGCGTTGAAGCCCATCATGGTTAACAGACGGTAGAGATACCGCCCGACCTCATGGCTGAGTCCCTCGGCGATAATAAAAATATTGGGGTTTCGGTTCATTATAGCGTTGAATTTATTGATCTTTTCGTCCGTGATGACCTTCACCGCCTCGATCACGTTTTTCAGGTAGCTGTCGCGGTAATTGTCGGAGGAAACGATGCTGGGCATGTGGATTTTGCGCGATTCTTTTTCGGTATCGCGGAGCGCCTGAGAAAAATCGGCATAACCCTGATAGCCGAGCTTTTTGACCAGACGAAAGATCGACGTTGTGGAAACGAAACACTTTTCCGAAAGGTCACGGATGCTCATATCCTTCACGATATGCAGATTCTTGATGATGTAGTTAAACAGGTTCTGCTCTGTGGGGGACAGGCGGGATACGCAGCCGCTTGTCTGCTCATAGAAGTCCATATGATTCCTCCTGTTTCAGGCTTTGTTACGTATTTTACCGTAACATGTAACGGATGTCAACAAATGAGCGGTTTTGCAAGTTTTTTTGATTGGTTTGTTTCGGTTTTGTGCAAAAACCAGAGTTTTTATGTTTGTGTAACACGCTGCATCATGTTTCGCGGGTGTTACATACGCCGGCGCGGACTGCAAAAAATAGGTTTTGCTGCGCCCCGGGATTTCCGCTTCGTTTTTTCCCGAAGGTAAGGCCCGGCGCGTCAGTACCGATCCGCAGACAACCGGGTTTATGCATCATTGAGGATTCGGGCAGGTTCGGGCAGAAGGTAAGCAGTGCATTCCGAAACAGGATCTCACGAATCGGAGCAGCTTTGTCATATCTTAACCGGCGGTTAATTTTTGTGTCTGCCGGTTAAATAACGGCTCAATTGTGGCGTGATACGATTCGGGCTATAATGTAAGCACAGAAAGGAGGGCGATTCAAACATGAAGTTGAATGAGCAAATCCGGGAACATCGTAAAAAAGTCGGTTTAACGCAAGAACAGGTTGCAAATTCCCTTGGCGTTTCCGCTCCGGCAGTCAATAAATGGGAGAACGGATCAACTTATCCGGACATTACGCTTTTAGCACCGCTTGCCAGATTGCTTGAAATTGACCTGAACACGCTGTTCACTTTTCATGAATCTCTTTCCAGAAAAGAGATCGGCCGGTTTTGTAACGAGGTCGGAGAAGTGGCAAATACTATGGGATTTCAAGCCGGCTTTTCTGCTGCAACGGCAAAATTACAAGAGTACCCTACCTGTGATCTGCTGCGATATTCTATGGCGCTGCTCTTGGAGGGGACCCTTGCCCGTGCCTCTTTATCATCCGAAGAGCGGGCAGAATACGAACGCCGGTTAATGGTATGGTACGAACAAGCCGCCAACAGCAAGGATGAAGAAACGAAGGAGGCGGCAATCAGTATTCTTGCTAATAAGTATCTCGCCTGCGGAAAAACGGAAAAAGCACAGGAATTGATTGCTTTGCTTCCCGACAAAAGAACGGTTGACAAGCAAATGCTGAAAATCAATGTTTTGATGAAGCAGGAACGGTACGAAGAAGCGGCTGCCTTAGCTGAAATGAAAATATTCAGCGATATTGCGACCATACAGAGTTACTTTATTACGTTGGTTGATATCGACCTGCTTTTGGATGAAACGGATTCCGCCGCCTGTGTTTCTGAGATTTCACAAAAGATGGCGTCGCTTTTTGGCTTTTGGGAGTACAATGGATATGTTTGTCCCTTACAAATAGCACTTGCATCGAAGGACGCTGCCAAAAGCATTGAGCTTATCAAGAAAATGCTGAATGCAGCGTTGACACCGATAAAGTCGCCTGCCATGTTCCAACATTTACCCACAAAATCCGCGGATGATACCCTTGGCTCACGAGTAGCAGCTTTGATGCTGCGTCAGCTTGAAACGGATAACGAATGCGAGTTCCTGCGCTCCGATCCGGATTTCCAAGCCTTGATGGACGAATACAGAAAACGCTTTCCCCAAAAGGAAGGCATGTCATAACATCTATCTCAACTGCCGCACGACGGCAAAAACCCCGCCGCGCTTGTTCCGTTATTCCACAGCACACCAATAAAAACCGCCTGCCAAGTTCCCTCGGCAGGCGGCAACAGCTTATATTACAGTTCGGTCATCCACAGACCATGGAGATTGCAGTATGCATAGACAGCAACCGCCTTGTCATCGCCCAGGCAGAAGGTGACATTGGGGTCGTCGCCGGGCTTAAGGGCCTTGCGCTGGCCGCCATGCTCTGTCTGAACATAGACCCACTCGATAAAATGCTCAGGAACCATGGGGTGGTTTACAGAACCCACACGGACATTGATGGCTCCCTCCTCCACAGTCACCACGGGCAGATGCTTTTCACCGCTGGCTTCCACAGTGTTGGGCTCCAGAGCCTCCATTTTCTGGCCGCAGCACATCATCGGCACGCCGGAGTCATGGATCATGCCCACCAGATTGCCGCAGTGGCGGCAGATGTAAAACTTTGCGCTCATCAATAACTCCCCCTTAATAGTTTTCCGCACGCACCTCGAAGAAGGCCTGAGGATGCTTGCAGACAGGGCAGACCTCGGGGGCCTTGGTGCCGACAACCAGGTGGCCGCAGTTACGGCACTCCCACATGGTAACGCCGCTCTTCTCAAATACCTGCATGGCCTCCACGTTGCTCAGCAGC
>SFFV01000032.1 GCA_004557735.1 Clostridiales bacterium | reverse complement strand
TGATGTTCAGCACGACGAGCGCGCAGAGCAGCACAGCAAACAGAGTAAGAACTTTCTTCTTCAAGGCGGCATCCTCTCCCTATCTTTTTCTATGCGGGACATTTGTCTGAAATTATTATATTTTTGCTGCCGTGCATGGCAGGAACGGCTCGCCAAACCGGAAACGGGTCACGGCAGCAGCCGCAGAATCCGAGCAGCGCGAAAGGGTTTGCCGTCTGTTCTTCAAGGCAGCAAGCCCTTTCGGCAGCTTGAATTAATTGTCTGACTTTTCCGGTCTCTTCTGCGCGCCGCAAGGCTTTCGGCCGAAGCCGTCCGCCCGGCGGTCTGCCGTGCGAGACTCAGACGTGATTCTTGGGCTCTCCTCCGCCGCACTCACTGCAGAACTTTCCTTTGTTCACGGTACCGCAGATCGGGCAGACCCATTCAGCCGCGGGCGCGGAGCGTCGGGAGGCCGCCGTTCCGGCAGCCGCCGCAGAAGCGCGCTGTCTCCGGCGCTCCTGACGTTCGTATTCCTCGCGCTGTTTCTTTTTCCGCACAAGCAGTACTCCCGCCGTGATGCCTCCGCCGAGGAGCAGCACGGCAACCGCAGCAAGGACGATCGGGAGTGCTTTGCCGCCGGACAGCAGGCCGCCCTTTTTCGGCTCCGGGGTCGGCTCGGGCGACGGAGTCGGCGTTTCAACGACGGCCGCCGGAACGGCGGTCGGTGTGGGCGTGGGGGCTTCCGTCGGCGTGGGCGTGGGAGTTGCTGTCGGCTCCGGCGTTGCCGTCGGCTCCGGGGTCGGAGACGGCGTGGGCGTTGCGGCGGCATTCACGGTGATGACCGCCGTGCCGTCGGTATAGGTCCAGAGATTCGTTGCGCTGCTGAAGAGGCAGACCGCCTTCCAGCCGTTCAGCTCCATGGGAATATTCGTAAGATACATCGTCGTGCTGTTACCGCCGGTGATCGTAAGGCCGGGGAACTTATCGGCGGTCACGTCGAAAATGACCTCGGTTTTGCCGTCGGGACTCAGAAAGCGCCACGCGCACCATGCCCAGCCGGTGGCATTTGCCACAAACGTTGCGCTGCCGCCGACCTCCACGGTCTCCTTCGTCGGCTGCTTTGTAATGATCGGCGCTCCGGCAGTCGGTGCCGGAGTATTCGTCGGCGTCGGGGTGTTCGTCGGCGCGGTCGTCGTGCCGGTCGTTGGGGCCGCTGTCGGCGCCGTTGTCGGCGTTGGCGTCGGAGTAGCTGCAACATCGACAAACAACCGCACAGACCATGTGTACATCCAGGAGGCTGCGTCATCTTCGTAGTGTGTCTCGCCGGTCAATATGTAAGTGCCGGGAGTTGTCGGCGTGCCGACAAGGCAGGACACGTCCTGATTCTTGCCCAGTGACATACCGGGCGGCAGCACACCGCCGGTCTGCACGACATTCATGACAACTACATCCTCCCCGCCGTTCTCGGCTGTGATCGTGATCCATTTGTATACTCCGACGGTAGCGACCTCGTGTATTTCTTTATCGGCAGCGAGCGCAGGGGTTTCCAGCAGCGGCACGGCGAACGCGCAGAGCAGCACTGCGGCAAGCAGCAGAGAGAGCGGCTTTTTGAACTTCATTTCGTTTTTCCTCCCCGTTTTCTATTCCCGATTTGGTTTTCCTCCATTGTCAGTATATCACAGCGTCTGAAACGCATGCAATATGAAAAATTGTAAAAACCGCCGGAATTCCCGCATTTAACAGTCAAGACCACCGGCGCAGCCGGTGGTCTTGACGCAGCCTGTCGGGAAACCCGGCTGCCGCTTAATGCACAGCCGGGTTATTCGACAGGCTCAGACGGCTGTTCTTTTGAAGATCAGCCGTCTGAGCTTTTCGCTTGATGTGTATGCACCTGAAATCATTTCTCAAACAGATCCAGCAGGTATCCGTACCCCTCGGCCTCCATCTTCGCGTAGGGCACGAAGCGGAGAGAGGCGCTGTTGATGCAGTAGCGCACGCCGTTGGGGGATTCCGGGTCGCCGGTGAACACATGGCCAAGGTGTGAATCCCCGGCACGGCTGCGAACCTCCGTGCGGCGCATGCCGTGGCTCAGGTCCTCCAGCTCCACCACGGCAGGCTCCTCGATGGGCTTGGTAAAGGCGGGCCAGCCGCAGCCGCTCTCAAACTTGTCCGTGGAGGAAAAGAGCGGCTCGCCGGTGACGATGTCCACATAGATGCCCTTCTCGAACTGGTTCCAGAACTCATTGCTGAAGGGGCGCTCCGTGCCGCTCTCCTGGGTGACGCGGTACTGCTCCTCCGTCAGCTTGTCCCGGATGGATTCCGCGGCGGGCTTTTGGTAGTCGCCCGGATCGATGCGCAGTCTGGAGAAAAGCTCCATCTCGGCCTTGGGGATATGGCAGTAGCCTTTCGGATTTTTCTCCAGATAGTCCTGGTGGTACTCCTCGGCGGGATAGTAGTTCTTGAGCGGGCCGATCTCCACGAAGAACTTTTTGCTGCGTCCCCGCTCGATCTCCGCGATGCGTTCCACCGTCTCCTTCGCGCTTTCGTTGGTGTAGTAAACGCCGGTCTGATACTGGCTGCCCCGGTCGTTGCCCTGCCGGTTCTCCACCGTGGGGTCGATCACATAGAAGTAGGCCAGCAGCAGGGCGTCGAGACTCACCTGCCCGGGGTCATACTCCACCCGCACGGTCTCCCGGAAGCCGGTGTTCCCTTTGCAGACGGTCCGATAATCGGCGTCCGCCTCGCAGGTGCCGTTGGCATAGCCGCTCTGCGCATCAATGACGCCGGGGATGGACTGCATCAGGTGCTCCATGCCCCAGAAGCAGCCGCCCGCCAGATATATGACGTTTTCCGTGGTATCCATATACATGATTCCTTCACCGGACATATCAGAGGACTGTCCGGTCATTTCCTTCTCGTCCGTTTTCTTCGGCATATTTTTCTGCCCGGCAGCGCAGCCGCTCAGCAGCAGCACCGCGGTGAGCAGAAGGGGCAATGCTCTCCGATACATGGTGAAGTCCTCCTTTCTGAGGGGATAAATCCGTTTGTCAGCCCATATCGGCGGCCAGAGTCTGGTCGATCAGCTTCTGCAGCGTTTCCATCTGCGCCTTGCTGGTGATGGCGCCCACGATGGGATCGCCCACGATGTTGCCGCTGCGGTCAACCACATAGGTGGTGGGGTAAGCGAAGATGTTTGCGGTGAACATGCCGGCCTCGCTGTCGGAAGCGAAATACACATTCTGATAGGTCGCGCCCTTCTTCATCAGCACATCCTTTGCATCAGAGATCGCCGCTTCGTCGCCATCCAATGTGAAGGAGTTGATGCCGATGAGAGAGCCGCCCTTTTCGGCAAGCTCCTTGCTCAGCGCTTCCAGTTCGCCCAGCTCACCCACGCACGGGCCGCAGGTGGTGAACCAGAAGTTGACAACCGTAACGGCGCTGCCGGAAAAAAGCTCGTCGCTCGTCACATCGTTCCCGTCCAGATCCTTGCCCACAAAGGAGGGGAATTTCTGCATGCTGCTGTTATCGGGAAGCATGCTGGTGTCGCCGGAGATGTTCATGCTGCCGTCCGCGGGCACGCTCATGGCGCCGTCAAGGGATTCCTGCGCCGCCTCGGGGTACTTTTTCTCGATCATGGTGAGCTTGCTTTCAATGTCGCGGATCTTTTCCGCCTCGCCGCGGATCAGCTTCAGCTCGTCCGCCGTAAACTGGTCCTTGGCGGATTCGATGGTGTCCAGCAGGAAGTCACCGTAGTTTTTGCCGTCCTCCTGCATGGTCATGCTCTTGTCGGCCGCCATGAAAACCTTTTCCCAAAGCGCGGTGTTCTCCGAGAGGATCGCGTTTTCCTGCGCCATCAGCTCCTTGTGCATGGCGACAGCTTCCTCGGCGTTTTTGGGCTCTCCGGTCATGGCGTCGCCGCTGCCCTCACCCTTTGCGCCGCACGCGGCCAGAGACAGCACCATCATCACTGCCAGCAGCAGCGCAATACTTTTCTTGACGTTCATTTTGTTTCCTCCGTTTTTTGTTTTATTTGATTTATTGTACCCGGTATATTCTGCTCGCCCGTTCCGAAGCCAAAGCGGAAGCTCACGGCGTTTGTGGGACAAGCGCGGACACACATTCCGCAGCGGATGCACTCGGTATGGTTGGGCGTCTTCGTCACATCCACATCCATCTTGCAGGCTCTGGCGCATTTCCCGCAGGAGACGCATTTGTTCCCATCTACCTTCATCCGGAAAAGGGATACCTTGTTCAGCAAGGCGTAGAACGCGCCCAGCGGGCAGAGCCATTTGCAGAACGGGCGGTAAAAGAGCACGCTCAGCACGACTACCGAAATCAGCACGCAGAGCTTCCATGTGAACAGCTTCCCCAGTGCCGCCCGAATGCCGGCGTTGGCAAGAGACAGCGGGATCGCCCCCTCCAGCACGCCCTGCGGGCAGAGATACTTGCAGAAGTAAGGATCGCCCATTCCCACGTCGTTCACAAGGAACGCCGGCAGCAGAACGACCATGACCAGCAAAACGGCGTATTTGAGATATGTCAGCGGCTTAAGCTTTTTTGTGGAGAGCTTTTTCGTCGGGATCTTGTGCAGCAGCTCCTGAAACCATCCGAAGGGACACAAAAAACCGCAGATCAATCTGCCGAGCAAAACGCCGAGCAGGATGAGGATTCCTGTGATATAATAAGAGAAGCTGAACTTTGACGACCCCACCACCGCCTGAAACGCCCCGACGGGGCACGCGCCGGAGGCGGCCGGGCAGGAGTAGCAATTCAGCCCCGGCACGCAGACGGTTTTCCCCGCGCCCTGATACAGGCTGCCCTTGAGGAAGTTGGGCAGGTGCAGGTTGGTCAGCAGCGTTGCCCCCGCCTGTATCCAGCCCCGGAAGCGCGCCAGAAGCTGCGAGACGCCCAAATTCTTTTTACCCAATACCTACACACTCCAGACATAGTTTGATTGCTTTGCTCAGCACCGCCGCCGATTCGCCCCGCCAGACGCCGAAGCACACCATGGCAACGCCGGCAAGCAGCAGGAAAACCTGCAAGGCCGCTTTTTCTCTGTGGCTCATGAACAACTCTCCTTCCGTTTTCTGCCACTATCATAGCGCAGGGCAGTTAAATTCCCCGTTAAGAATCAAAACTTAACACAAATCTTATCCATCCCTGATATTATTAGATCAAACGAAAAAGAAACAGGAGGCTTTTGATGCACCTTTTGGTAATTGAGGATGAGCGCGCGCTGTGCGAAACCATTGTGCGCAGCCTGCGGCGGCTGGCGTACAGCGTGGATTACTGCTTTGACGGAGAAAAAGCACTGGAGCTGCTCGGCACGGAGCGGTACGATCTGGTGCTGCTGGATCTGAATCTGCCGGGGAAGGACGGCATGACGGTGCTGCGCACCCTGCGGCAGGCAGACTGGGAGACGAAGGTGCTGATTCTCTCCGCCCGCGGAGAGGTGGAGGATAAGGTCGAGGGGCTGGACGCGGGGGCCAACGACTATCTGGCAAAGCCCTTTCATCTCGCGGAGCTGGAGGCGCGCATCCGCAGTCTTACGCTGCGGCAGTTTACGCAGCGGGATGTGATATTGACCTGCGGGGCGCTGACCTTTGATACGCGCTCGCGCACCGCCGCCGTCAACGGGCAGACCTTGACGCTCACCCGCAAGGAAACGGGAATTTTGGAATATCTGATGGTGCATCAGGGGCGGCCGGTGAGTCAGGAAGAGCTGATGGATCACGTCTGGGACAACAGCGTGGACAATTTCAGCAACTCCATCCGGGTGCATATCTCCGCTCTGCGCAAAAAGCTGCGCGCCGCGCTGGGCTGCGACCCCATCCGCAACCGCATCGGCGAGGGGTATCTGATGGGAGGGGAGGACGCATGAAGCGGCTTTCTTTGCAGTGGCGCATCACGCTGCTGACCGTGCTGCTCATCGGCGCGGCCTGCGTTTCCATGAAGCTGCTGCTCTGCGCCTCCGGGCTGCACTATATGGACTCCATCGGCAGCTTCATTCAGGATTACGGCAGCGCCACCGTGGAAGGCGATCCGGCGTTTTTCGATCCGGAGCTTGCCGGAATGAACGAGGATGTGACCATTGTCATACACGGCGCGAAGACGTCCTTCTGCACAACGAACTGGTATATCACGGCGGCGGTGACGGTGCTGAGCGGCGTTTTGGCGTATTTCGTCAGCGGCCGCGCGCTCAAGCCCCTGCGCAGCTTTGCCTCGCAGGTGGAGAAGGTGCAGCTGAACAATCTCGCGGATATGAAGATCGACGAGGACGTGCTGCCGGAGTTCCGGCAGTTCAGCCGCTCCTTCAACCAGATGCTGGAGCGGCTGAACAATGCCTTTGCCGCACAGCGGCAGTTTACCGGCAACGCCGCACACGAGCTGCGCACGCCGCTGGCGCTGATGCAGACGCAGCTGGAGCTCTTTTCCGCCGAGCATCCCGATATACTGCCGGAGACGGCGGAGTTTCTCTCTCTGCTGCGGGAGCAGACGGAGCGGCTGACGCAAATGACCAAGACGCTGCTGGAGATGAGCAATTTGCAGCAGGTGGCGCGGAACGAGAAGATCCAGCTCGCGCCGATGATCGAGGAGATCTTCACGGATCTCGCGCCGGTGGCGGAGAAGAACGGCATCGCGCTCGAACGGGAGGGCGACGGCGTTATGATCGGGAGCGACGCGCTGATCTACCGAATGCTTTTCAATCTGACGGAAAACGCCGTCAAGTACAACCGCCCCGATGGGTCGGTGCGCATTTCCGTGGCGCAGGAGGACAAAATGCTGCACATCCGCGTGGCGGATACCGGCAGCGGCATCCCGGAGGAATTCCGGCAGAGCATCTTCCAGCCCTTCTTCCGTGTGGACAAATCCCGCAGCCGTGAATACGGCGGCGTGGGTCTCGGGCTTTCGCTGGTGTGGGAAATTGCCGGTCTGCACGGCGGCTCCGTTCGGGTGGAGGAAAGCTCGGAGCGCGGCACCGTCTTTACCGTGGAGCTTCCGGCACAATAAAAAGCGCAAACCGGCGGCGAGGAGAGTTCGTTCTCCCGCCGCCGGTTTTCTTTTTTGCCGCGGTTTACGGCGTTTTTGTCTTTTCTTCGGTCTTTTTTCTGTTTATGAGTCTGTCGCAGCAAACCGTCATGCCGGGCAGAACCAGAAGGATCAACAGCATGGCGACAAGCGCACCAATGGACAGCGTGGTGCTCACATCGGAGATCATCGGCGAGGATACAAGGATTCCGAGCGCGGCAAGCACCAACACAAGGATGGAGCCGGAGGTCATGATGGTGTGGATGGAGCCTTCGTACGCCGCGCGCAGCGCGTCGGTCACGTCCATGGTTTTTCGACTGTCCATATAGAAATTACAGAACACAATGCCATAGTCAATCGTTGCGCCCATGAGAATACTCTGTACGATCAGCAGCGCAAGATAATAGATCGAGCCGCTGTAGGCTCCGATGACCGTTACGGTGATAAAGACGCCGCACTGCACGAGAAGCGTGAGAAGCAGCGGAAGAATCGGATGGCGGAACGCGATGAGCACAACAAGAAATACGGAGATCGCGGTGATCAGGGAGATCATCCGGTATTCGCTGTCAAAGGCGCGGTCCATCTCACTGACCATAACGGAGTTGCCCACCAGATAGTATTCACTGAGATTTTCCCGGCAGAGCGTATCGATACGGGTTACATAGTCCGACGTTTCCGGAGACTCGTCCGGGTAATCGGAGGTGACGACCATTCTTGCGTAGGCTTTGCCTCTCATCTGCGCGACGGCGTCCTCCAGCTCCGCCTTGCCGTCAAGGATCTCCTTTTTTGTTTCTCCGTCGAAATACTCCGCAAAGCGCCCGTCGTTCATCATTTTGTCGCAGAGCAGATCAAAGAGCTCCACAATCGTCATTTTTTCCGTGGGATCGGCGTCATTCACGCCTCCGTAAAGGAGATAAAGGATCTCCGTCTCGTTTTCGGTCACCTCGTCCGTCAGAGAGGAAAGGAGCGCGGTCATTTCGCCGGCGGTGTAAGCTTTTTCCGAAACGACGGCCTCAATCAGCGTATGCCCCCGCCGAAGCTCCTCCGCGGTTTTTTCATCGATCTGCTTTGCAAGCTCTGCGTCGCCGAGCACGTCCGTTGCGGCAAAGGCTACAAACGAGCGCGGAGAGATCGTCCACGAGTCCGTACCGCCGTTTTCCCCCATACGGAGGATATACAGTTTTTCCGTCTGTGCCGGATCCATGCCCAGGAATGAGGCAAGTCTTGCGGAGGTGAACGCCGTTCCGTTTATCGCGGCGTTCAAAATCGCCTGCAAAAACTGAATGCGGCCGAGCGTGGAGGCGTCCATCATTCCGCTCACAAGAGGATCGGACAGAGCAAAGTCGGTAAACGACTGCAACGACATTGTTTTTTGGCTGATATCCCTGCCGAAGTACAGGCGGAATGCCGTCGTGATCGTATCCGTGTCCGTGCCGAACAGCTGTGCCAGCGTCCCGGCGTCAAGCGGTGTGCCGGAGACTGCGAGCTGCGCGATGGAATCCAGCCGGCGAAGCTGCGCCGCCTGCTCCTCGGAAAAAGCTCCGGCGTAGGCCGCGTCCGTCAGCACGGAGTTGACGAGAAAAGCGGAGAAATCGGCAAGAGCCACCGTTTTCTGCTCTGCCAGCACAAGCGCGAATATCTGGCAGACCTGCGCGGTATCCATCCCGAACACGGAGGCAAGGGAAGAAGCGTCCAGCGCCTGCCCGGAAACAGCGAGCTGTACGAGCTGGTTCATCTGCTGCAAGCCGGCGTTGTCGGGCGCCTGTGTCAGCGCGGCGGAAAGAAAGTCCGGAAGCGTCATTGCCTCCGTGCCGCTCATCAGATAAAGCCCCGCGACATTCTCCGTGGTCATCCCCGTCACGCCCGCCATGGTTTCCGCGTCCAACGCCTGCCCGGAAACGGCAAGATTCACAAGCTGCTCCGTTTGGGCGAGCTGCGCCTGCTGCTCGGCGGGGGCGTTGGCCTTCAGCAGCGGGAGAAAGTCGGTAAGCGTCATCGTCATGGCGGCCGCCTCCTTCTGGAACGCGGGATCGGCGGAAAAGTAGAGGCTGTACAGTTTGGAAACGCTTTCCGCGTCCATCCCCAGCGTCTGCGCCATCTGGTCGGGGGTCAGCCCCTGCCCGGACACGGCAAGCTGCACCAGCGCGTCCATCGTCTGCGCCTGCGCCTTGGCGGCATCGTCAAAATATGAGCTGAACAGCGCGTCCTGCAGCAGACTGCCGCACAAAAACGTACTGAATTCGGGCAGACTCATAGTTTGCGCGCTGACGTCGCCCGCGTTATCGAGAATAAACACGGTATTCACCGTGCTCTCGTCCGCCCCGATCAGCGCGGCCAGATCGGCCGCGCTGCGCGCCGCCAGAACGGTATTGGTATTCGTATAGGTTTGCAGCTGCCGGAGGGAAGCAATTGCCGAGGCGCTCACCATCGAGCCGTAGGTTTCGTTTGCCGCCACGGAATTGAGCACATAATCCACAAAGACCGGCAGCGTCATTGTGCCGCTGTCCGCAACGCCGTTTTGGATCGTATAGTAGAGATAGAGCTTCTCGACACGCTCCCGGTCTATGCCGAAGAGCTCCGCCATTTTGTCAACGGAAATCGCGGTGGTCAGGCGCGTGCGGTCGGCAAGCGTTCGGAACTGCTCCGCGTTGTCCCGCAGCGCGGCGTCAAGGTGCTTGCCGATGGTTTTGTCCGGAAGAACGGTGTCGGTTATAAAATTAATAAAGTCAGACGCCGTTATCACGGGCATTTTCCCGTCCTCCGCGATGAAATAGAGCATACGGAGGAGGTTATCGCCGATGGGCTCCGCATCGGCGCTCAATTCGGCGACGGCCTTGCCCATGTCCTCGGCGGTCATCTCCTTGCCGAGCGTGTTGGCATAGCCGAGAATATCGGAAACCCGCTCGTCCTTTTCCAGTTCGGAGATGACGCTGTCGATTTTCGCTTCGTCCTCGTTGCGGTAAACCACCGCAATGGTGTTCTTCTTCGGGAACACATTCGCCAGCGGGTCGTCGTTTTCCTCCGTGAAGACGATCTGCGTATAGCCCTGCAATATAAAAGAAGCGATAAAAAGTGCGGCAAAAACGGCGGGCATGGCGTATCTCGTCTTATAGCTGAGCCTTGAGAAGCGCGCCATCGGAACATGCGGCGATTTTTTTCTCGTCTTTTCCAGCAGCGGGTCCATTGCAAGGATCATCGCGGGGAGGACGGTGAAGGCGCAGAGCATGCTGATGAATACGCCCTTGGCAAGCACGATGCCGAGCTCCGGCCCGAGCTTGAAGCTCAAAAACACGAGCGCCAGCAATCCCACGACCGTGGTAAGCGAGCTGGAGGCGATGGAGGAAACCGAACCGGCGAGCGCCGTTTTCATGGCAGAAACCTTGTCGCTGTGCGTGACCTTTTCCTGCCGGTAGCGATTCATCAAAATGATGGAATAGTCCATGGAGAGCACGAGCTGCAAAATGGGCCCGACCGTTGCGGTCATCTCATCGACGTACGGGAACAGGATGTTCGTTCCCATGTTGAGCACGACGGCGACGCCGATGGTGACGAGAAACAGCACGGGGTCCAGCCATGAATCAGACATGACCAGCAAAATGATAACGGCAAGCGTCAGCGCAAGAACGACGACCCAGAGCGGAAGCTCCGTTGCCGGGACATCGTTGTTCTCATACGCCATCGTATAGCCGGAGAAGCCCTCTTCGATAGCGGCTTCGATCGCGTGCTCCTCGTCGGTGTCGTAATCGTACCGGCTGTTCACAACAAAGAGCGTGTGATCGTTCTTATTATATTCCTCGCTGCCGGCTTCGTACGCGACGCCGCTTACGTTCGGTATAGCTTCCAGCTGCGCTTTGATTTCGGATATCTGATCGGCGGTCAGATCATCGAACATCACGCGGATCGACGCCGTCTCGTCGGACTCAGGAAAGACGTCCTCCATAATGGAAAGCCCCTGCTTCATTTCGGAGCTGTCCGCAAGATATTTTGTCCGATCCCGGTTGATCGGAACGCGCAGCGCGAGAACGGCACAAACTGCCGTCAGCGCAAGCATGACGGCAGTGAGAACGCGGCGGCGGTTTATAAGAAACTCTGCAAGCTTTTTCATGGCGCATTACCCTTCTTGACTTTTTCCGTTTGTTTCATTATGATGAACACATGTTGATTATTCAACCGACAGTTCTTTCGGTATGGAATAAAAATCAACACACCGTTGGGAAATGTTGAGGGTTCAAAAAAATTTCATTTTTAGGAGGCTGCCATGGAGAAAAAAGAGGATCGCCGCATTGCGATGACAAAGCGCCTGCTGAAGGCCGCGCTGATCGAACTGCTGAAGGAACAGGACATATACCACATTTCCATTCGGGAGCTTTGTGAAAGAGCCGACGTGAACCGAACGACATTCTATAAGTATTACGGAAGTCAGTTCGATCTGCTGACCGATATGGAAAAGGATATGCTGGACTTTATCGCAAAAGCCATCGAGCGCCATGAAACCGAACCGGAGAAAATCATCACCGCCGCCTGCCGGTATCTGGAGGAGAATCTGGAATTTGCCCGCCTGATCATCAACAACAACGTTGACCCGGCATTCGCCCACAAGCTGTTTGCCATGGACAGCCTGAAGGAAAGCGCGCGCAAAATGCTCTCCGGCAGCAACAGTGAAGCGGAGCTTGCGTATGTCTATAACTTTCTGACCTTCGGCGCTTTCCGCATGGTGTGCGTCTGGCTGAACAAGGAGGAGCGGGAGCCGCCCGATCTTTTTGCCGCGTTTCTCTGCCGGGTGCTGTACAGCAGATTCTGATTCTTCCGCTTTTGAAAGCTGCCCACTGTCCTGCCCGCACGGAGCGCGGAAGGCGAGGCGGGCTTTAATGTGCTTTGTCTGGGGCTGATGGCATCCCTAAGACCTGCGCCTATGTCTGGACGGTGCTGATCGGATATTCCGCCATGAAAAAAGAGTGCAGCTGATCGAGCCCTGATCTTCTGCCGGCGGGCGCGGGCTCTGCGAGGCTTTTTGAAAAAATGAGCCGCCGCGTCATGCTTTGTATGACGCGGCGGCTCGTTCCCCAACAATTTAACTATATAGTGCCTGGCGGCAACAGTCAAGAGGAATTGCGTGATCGCCGGCAATTTCATTGTGATGCACAATGCGGGTCTGGCTTTTTCTCCGATCCCGTCACTTGTTTCCATCGGCGGTCTCTGGTATCATGAAAGTACAAAAAGGAGGCTAAATGATGCCCCCCCGGACCGCTGGAGTCTGGGGAAAATGACACCGAAAAACGCGTGAAAGGATCTCCGACAGCATCCGCCGTATGCGGAAAGCCCCCGGCGAAGCGGGGCAGAAAAGCGAAGAAGGGAGAAGATTTGCACGGGGAAGCAGCGGTGTCATGAATTTGAAGAAAGGAGGTAACCAGGATGTTAGATATTAAGAGTGAAAGATAGCCCTTGACTGCGAATTTTCTGTAACGCAGTCAGGGGCTATCTTTTTTTATGCGCTGAACCGTGAGTCTGCGCCGATGCGGAAAAATCACGGGAAGGCTGCCGATACCGGATGCACGGTCCCGCACCGCGGAACGAGGGAATACACCAGCGCGCCGGTCACGTTAACGCTCTCGGCGCTTTCGTTTTCCGACAAGGCGTTGAATGTCTCGGGGTTTTTTACATACAAGCGATACGTTCCCGCCGGAATTTCCTCAATCAGCAGCAGGGATGAGCCCCCTTGCTTCTCCTGAAAATACGCCGTGCCGTCCTCGGAACGGATACCGTATTCCAACGCCTGCCCGTTTCTCGCCCATGTGATGGAGAGCCATAAGGACGAGTCGTTTTCCTCCATAACGATCTCAAACGGGGATACGATCTCCCCGCCCGGGGCAAGATCGGAAAATGAAATGCCGTCCTGCCATTCCATATCGTCCGGAGCGTTTTCCCGTTCCCTGACGTTTCCGCCGCTCTCATAGGCGCGGGGATCGTCCGGCTCTTGCGCAATACGGATGCGATAGACCGTATGGATCCGCCCCGGATCGGTTTCAAGGATCCTGCCGTCGTATGTGATCTCGATCACGTCTCCCACCTGCAGCGCGGGGGATGGCTCCATGTTCTCCATGGGGACCTCCAGCAGAGCCGCGCTGTTGATCGCCCAGCCGGCTTCCGGTTTTACAAGGAAATACCCGTCGCGGATCTCAAGGATCTCCGCTTCAAAGGTGATGCTGTCCGGGGAATTTTCGTCGGAACTACGGCCGCGAATCTCCGCATTTTCCACTGTCAAATATGCGGTAATATCCTCGTCGGTCGTGTTCTGCGCTTTCACGCCCACCCTGAGCCAGATTCTCTTATCCGCGTCAAATTCCGCGGGTATCCCTTGGGTGAGATAAACCGCCGTATAGCCGGTCTCCATGGTTTCCTCCACAGGGGTTAAAAGGACTTCCGTGTCCTCCAGCCCGCCGTTGAGCCATATTCTGACCGTTTTTTTGTCGCACGAAACTCTTCCTCGGAGTATACGAATCTTCCCTGGGTCCCCGCCGGAATAATGATTCGGAACGTATATCGTTCCGGCTTCGGCCTTGTCAGGAGGCAGACCGCAGCAATTCCGCAGACGATGACGATCAACAGGATTCCCCGCAAAACAGGCTTTTTACCGCTTGTCATGGCTTTCACACACTCCTTTTTCTTTTTTGGGATAAACAAGCGTCGATTAACAAGAGCACACACGTCGGACAGCCGGAGCAGAAATGCTCGCAGACAAGGAAAAGACCGCAGAGAATACTTTGTGTATTCTCAAGGGCTTTGACGCAGTATGAGGGCATTTCCGCCCGGCAGAAGCGCGTGTGCCCTTGTCAATCGACGCAAGTCTCCTTTCTCACAAAACAGACGAGCGCGACATTCTGCCGGAAAGCTCCGCACGCTTTCCCGCATCAGGTTTTTGCCGCATAGGGATCCAGAAACGGCGACAGGGACTTCTTATATGTGGCAAGGCTCACGATGACCAGCGCCGCAGCGCAGGCAATGGCGCCCGGTACCGTCGCGCCGAGACCGAAGGGCAGCCCGGCGAGCTTCCAGCCGATGCAGACCGTAAAGCCCGCGATCATGCCGGAGAGGATCCCCGCCGTAGTCGCCTTCTTCCAGTAGAGCGCAGCGAACGCGGGAAGCCCCGCCGCCGCGGCGTAGAAGCTCCAGGCAAACATGAGTATCTGATAGGCGTTTTTCATGTACAGCGCGATCGCCAGCGCGCCCAGCGGCATGATGACGGCAAAGACACGGGTCAAAATCAGTTCCTTTTTCTCGGACATGTCCGGATCGAACGTTTTATAGACATCGTGCACGCAGCTTTGCACGGACACGATCAGATAGCTGTCCGCCGTGGACATGATGACGGAGAGGATGCCGGCGAGAGCAAGCCCCGTGAGACCTACAGGCAGGATCTCAATGGCAAGCGCCGGAACGACGGCGTCGGTGGTTCCGTACATGGCGATCTTTTCCGCGCCGATGAGCTGGTGCGCGACCACGCCCATGAACCACACGAGAGGGATCGTAAGCCCGTATGCCACGGTTCCGAGAAACAGCCCGTTCTTTGCCGCCTTCTGGCTTTTCGCCGCAAAGGCGCGTTGCCACATCTCCGCGCCCGCGAGCGTGAACACAAAGTAGGTGATGATATCCCCTATGATCGTGCCGTCGACATAGGGCGTCGCCAGCTCCGGCGCGAGATTGCGGAAAAAGGCGGCCGGCCCGCCGAGCTTTACAAGGGAGGCGCCGGGGATGAGGATGTACACGAACAAAATCAGCATGACGAACTGAAACACGTCCGTGTAGATCACGCCGAACAGACCGGAGGTGGCGGTGTAAATGATGAACACCGCGCAGGCGATTAAAGCGCCCATCTCATAGGAGACGCCGATCTCCCCGCCGAGCATGTTGATGATGGTCGCCGTCGCCGTGACCTGGGCCGCGACGGCCCCCATCATGGTGAAGGCGATCAGCGCGCCGAGCGTGACCTTGGTGGCTTTGCCGAAGCGCCGTTCAAAAAGGTCGGGGATGGAGGTGATGTTAAAGCTCGTGCCGACGGCGGATATACGTCCGGCAAAGCCGGAAAAAATCAGCATCCCCAGAAGATAGGGAACCGCCGTCATAATGGCCTTGAAGCCGCTGGAATAGGCGACGCCCGCCCGTCCCATCAGACCGCTGCCGCCGATGATGGTGGCGCAGACGGTCGCCATGAGCACCAGTGGGCCGAAGGAACGTCCGCCGAGATAATAGTCATCCGTGTTCTTGATTTTTTTTGACGACAACAAGGCCGATCACGATCATTGCAATAAGATATGCGCCGATAATGGCAAGGTCGATTGCGTGCAGTTGGCTATGGTTCATTCTGCGTACTCCTTTCCTGACCGGCGCTCGCGCCGGTTTTTATTCTGTGCTGCGGAAGAAGCGGGAAACTGCTTCCCGCGCGTTGTCCGTGCCGACAAAAATGACCTCGTCGCCGCCGTACAGTTCCGCGTCGGGGCCGGGTGACACGATACGGGAGGTGCCGCGCCGGATGGCGACGATCGTCGCGCCGGTCGCCTGCCAGAAATGAAGATTGCTGAGATTTTTGCCGATGCCGCTCCAGTTCTTCGGAATGCGGCAGACATAGTTGGGCAGGGTATCGTCCGCCTGTACCGGGAACGAGGCGTAGTCAAGGATGCTGCGGCACAGCTCCGCAAGCTGCCTTGAAACGCGCTCCTGCTGCTCCAGAAGCTCCTTCATCTGCTGACGCTTGGCAAAAACGTCGATTTTAGCCCCGGCATTGTGCAGATAGCGTCTGGCATTGTCCGCAGAAAGCACATACACGCCGCTCTTCTCCCGCACGTCTACAACGCGCATATCGCTCAGCAGCCGCACGGCCTTCCGAATTGTCTCCGGCGAAACGTTGTACTCGGAGGACAGCTTGGAGCGCCCGGAAATTTTTGCCCCCTCCGGAACGTCTCCGCCCGCGATCCGTCCGGCAATGGAGAGCGCGATCTGCATATATTGGGGAAGCGAGTCATTTTCCATCGTTTCTCCCTCCCTTTCATCGGATTTCTGTACGTATAGCATAACATCTGACAACTCTTTACGCAATACAAGTTTTTAGATTTTTCTCTGTTTTTCGCTGTACAGGGGTAGAATTTTCCGCCTGATTTTGATATGATTTTTATATAAAAAGACGGTTTTCATTCCGAAAAGTAATCAAACGGACGAAAGGAGTGTTTCCATGGAGCGTATCATAACCATCGGCCGCGAATACGGCAGCGGCGGCCGCGAAATTGGCCGGCGGCTTGCGGAAAAGCTGCAGTTCGCCTTTTTTGACTACCAGATCGTGACGGAGCTGGCGAAACGAACCGCCTTCGCTGAGGAGTACATCCTGAGCATCCAGGAAAAGCGCCCGTATCCCGTGCTCCCCGTTCCCACCGTCCGCATGTGGGCGCCGCCGAACCCGATGCTGGATCAGCATCTTGAGGTTTTTCTGAAGGAGAGTGAGGTCATCCGCGACATGGCCGACAAGGCCCCCTGCGTGATCGTCGGCCGCTGCGCCGACTATGTTCTGCGGCACCGGAATCCCCTCCGGCTGTTCTTTTACGCCGACATCGCCGACCGGATGGAGCGCTGCCGGAAAAGAAACGAGGAGCAGAAGTCCTTGAACCATGACGTGCTCCGCAAGATAATCACGCAGACGGACAAAAACCGTTCGCGCTACTATGAGTTTCTCAGCGGTCAGAAGTGGGGCGCGAAGGAAAACTACGATCTTTGCATCAACACCTCCTCCGCTGATACGGAAAAGATTATCCAATGCGTGATCTCGCTTCTGTGAAGCGTCGATTAACAAGGGCCCACACGTCGGACAGCCAGTCTTTTCGGTGCTTTTTGCCCTTTTCTCCTTGGCGGGCGACAGCCCGCCTGCGTCCAAAAGAACAAAAATCCCTCGAAAATCCAAGGCTGTCCGATGCGAAGCAGTTCTGCCGGAGCA
>SFFV01000016.1 GCA_004557735.1 Clostridiales bacterium | reverse complement strand
ATCCGTGCGCCGCTGCAAATGATCCAGCCAGCAGTCCTTCAATCTGCCGGTGAAGTCCGTCCGGCGGGGATAAAGCTCCGGGAACTTCCAATAGAAATCCCGGTAGAAATACCCGATGGGAATACCCATGCGGTGAATCTCCCGGATCAGCGCGATATCGCAGCGAAATGTGATCGGAGTTGAAGGGGATTCGATATAGCAGATATCCGGTCGGTTTTCTTCGAGCCACTGTTGGATCTCCCCCACCACCGCAGCACGAGCCTTTCGGTCCCGACGCTGCTGCGAGCCGGAGATGAGCTTCACCGCATGTCCCGCTTCAATAAGCGCCCGATACATTTTCTGCGGACGCACGCCGGAGCCGGAAGCGCCGCCGTTCATATCGACGTAGGTAATGTACAAAATCAGCATGAAACTACTTCCTCATACACCGCTGTCAGCTGTGCGGCGATCTTCTCCGGTGAAAACTGTTCTTTCGCTTCCGCGGCGATCGCCGCGCCGTCATACTCGTTCCGGCACACCATCATGTGCTCCATGGCGTCAACAAGCGCATTGGTATCGTCCACCGGAACGAGGATGCCGTTTTTCTCCGTTACGAAATTCTCCGGGCCGCCGCAGCGCGTGGCGATCACGGGAAGCCCTGCCGCCATTGCCTCGATATAGGCGACGCCGAACGTTTCGCTCCTCGACGCCAGAACGAAGCAGTCCGCTTCGGCGTATGCTTCGGCAAGTTTCTCTCGCGGACAGTGGCCGCGGAAGGAAACGCGGCTTTCCAGCCCCAGTTCGGCGCATAAAGCGCGCAGCGCGCCGCTCTCCGGTCCATCGCCGAAAATGATAAGCCTCGGCTCGCCGTGCAGCGCAGCGAACGCGCAGAGAAGCCCCGCCATGTTTTTCACGGGGATGAGGTTGCACGCCGACACAAAGGTGAACCGTTCATGCGCGATACTCTGCGGTGTAAACCGCACCGTATCCACGGTGTTGGGTATAACAGTGGCTTCAACGCCGGTATTGACGCGCATGTTTTCTGCAAGTGTCCGGCTAACAGCCAGAACGGCGGCACAGCGCGCATATTCCTTTTTCAGCCGATTCGCCTGCTCCGGCGAAAGGGCGCGGTTATGGTGGGAGGAATGCTCGGTAAAAACAAACGGAACGCCCTCCCGCTCCGCCATCGCGGCAAGTTCAAAGCCGAAATGCTGGTGGATAATGTCTGGCGTCCACCCGTCCTTTCCTACGGCGCGGCAGATACCGGAGGCCGCCAGCCGTCCGGCCAGCTCCAGGAGTCCCAGCGGCAACGCACCACAGGAAGCATAATAAACGGGTATGCCGTCCAGCGTGTATCGATAATACCCCCACGGGCGGGAGTGGCGGATCGACCGCGTGTCCACGGCGGCAAAGCGGACATCGTGTCCGGCGCCGCGCAGTGCTTTAGCCTGATCTAGAGCAAAAATATTTACTTCGTGCTTCTCCCGGCTGTCATAGCCGGATGCTGCGACAAGGATCCTCATACGATCCAGCGCACGGTCTCAAAGACCTCCGCATATTTCCGGCCGATCTGCACGCCATGAGCGTGGGTAACGCCGAAAATATAATCTCTCGCGGTATAGTCGCGGCCCTTCTGCGACTCATAACATTCAAGGGCCTCTGCCTTCGCGCGGACATGCCGTTCGTCAAGCGAAATGTACACCTGATTCTGAAACGTCAGGTTATTCCACGGCTCTTCATAGCCGAGGATGCTGGTTTTCTTAAAGGCCCGCACAGTCTCGTTCGCGATCACCTGATGATCCTGATGCACATCGTTCAGCGACGGGGCAAACACCAGATCGGGACCAATGCTGCGGTTGAGCTTCACCATCTCCTCCAGGATCTCCTGCCGGTGCTGCGGAAAATGGCGGACGGGAAAATGATAAACAAACACATGATCCTCCGGGATTCCGAAGTGCATCATCGCCGCCATCAGTTCGCGGGCCAATTCATCCTTTTCGTAACCCGTCGGAACGGATTCCTCACAGGTGGAAAACGCCGTATACCAGATCTCCGCCCCCTCTTCCAGAAAGCGGGCGATCGCGCCGCCGCAGCCAAGCTCGCCGTCATCCGTGTGCGGCGCCAGAACCAGAATCTTTTTTGCCATATTCATTCTCCTCTTTCGTGGCCGCGCGCCACGTTCTCCCAGAAAATCCGCCGGGACTCCTCGATACCGCAATTGAAAAGCAGGTCCAGACTGCTGATGCCGGGAACAAATTCCGCGCTGTTTTTCTGCGGGTACTCCGGCAGCGTGAACTGCTGGTACACCACATGGATGCCGGCATTTTCAAACATTTGCATATCCATGTACTTTCGCGCGCCGTTGCCGGAAAGATAGCGGTCCGCGCCGAGCTGCTGAAGGATATGGATCAGAAATTCGTTTTTCTGCCCTTCCGCAAAGGAAAGGGAGCTTTGCTTTACGAGCGGCGTCTCAATGCCGAAAATACTGCGCAGAATATCCACCGAGGCTTCCGTAACTTCCGTGAGCCGCTCAAACTTTCCGGTGAACACCGGCTCGATGCGCGCCCAGATCTCGGCGTAATACGGGTGTTTGCGGTAGCTGTCCTGAATAAAGTTTTTCTGCCGCGTCTGCCAGTCGACCGCGCCGTTCAACTCCAGTTCGTTGTATTTCCGCTGCATATAGCCCTTTTTATTGAACGGAATAGTTATGTATTTCTTCTCTCCGTTTTTATCGAGCAGCGTATGGCGGAACATGTAGGATGCGTCGTTGAGCTGCACTTCGTCAAGCAGAACAAAGGCGTCGGACTTTGCCATTTTATCCAGATATCCCATCCACGGAAAATAATGCAGTTGATGGATCCCAACGATCATGATCCTCTATCTCCTATCAGTTTATTATACAGGGCAAAGAGCGCTTCCTTCTGTACCGCCCAATTGTATGTCTCTTCCGCTGCTCTTCGTCCGGCCCTGCCCATGCGTTCCGCCTCTGCCGGATGGTCACGGAGCCATTCCAGTGCCCCGGCGATCCCTTCCGGCTTTGTCGGATCAACGCAAAGTCCGCAGCCGCTCTCTCGGATCGTCCGTTCCCACAACGGGATATTCGAAGAAACGATCGCCATACCGGCCGCCATATACTCGAACATCTTGACGCAGTAGGCGTTCCGCGCGTTGCCGGTGCAGTGCTCCGTGACCATTCCGATCTGCGATGTGCAGAGAGCGTCGATCACCGTGCTTCGTTCAACTGTTCCGGCAAAATCGACAATCTTTTTTGTGTCAATGGCCGCAAGTTCCTGCCGGACCGTGTCCGTCACTCTGCCGAACAGCCGGAGAGGTACGCCGGAAAGCTGCGCGGCCTCTGTCATTTCGTACGCCCCGCGAGCGCGGTCGTTACGCACACCGGCGTAACAGGCAACGCACGATCTCCGGCTCCACGCGGTATCTCCGGCGGTAAATGCGTCGATCTCTGGGAAGTTGCAGACGAGCTGCGTCCGGCAACCCCAGCTTTCGTACCGTTCCTTCAAAAACGGCGTTACAGTAACCACGGCATCCATGCGCTGCGCCGTATACCGTTCCAGCGCGCCCAGACATTTTCCGAGGACGCAAAGGATCCAGTGCGGCAGATAGTCGCGGTCAAGGATCGTATCGCGGATACTTTCATGTGCGTCAAAGATTACGGTCTTCCCATGGCGTCTGAGTCGAAGCGCCGTGGGAAAGAGCTCCGTATCGTGGAAATGATACACGTCCGCATCGAGGGAAAGTGCTTCGCGGAACATGATCCGCGTTGCTTTCAGCATGCGCTCCGGGCGGTTTTTCGGCGGCTGCGGAATAACGGAACGAATCGAGACCCCCCGGACCGTTTCGTTCTGTTTTCCGTCTGCCGTGAGCAGGATCGTCTCATATCTTTCCGCAAGCGCACAGGCCTCGTGAAAAAAGACACGAGTATCGTCCCGCGGATGCACCGTAGTCAGTATGCACACGCGTTTTTTTTCTTTTTGAGAAGCGGCAAGCCGCTGATTTCTGTCCATGGTCGTTATCCCTGCGCGCCGAAACCGTCCTGCCAGAGGAAAACATGACCGTCATGTTTTCGGACGCACTGCGGCGTGAAATAAATTTTGTCTCCCTCGGCAAACGTCACCGCGGCATATTGGAACAGCCGAAGCGGAAGCCCATCATGTTGAAACGCCGCCAAAACGCTTTTTTCTCCGCGGTCATTCACTGTGAAAACCTCGACCGTGCGGGAACGGATTCCCTTTCCCGGCCGGTTTGTCAAAAAGAACACCGCCCGGTTCGGCGCTTTGGCGTCCGGCTCACAGGTCGTAGAATATATACCGCCGTCGAAAGCCGGTCTGCCGTATATGCATGTGCCGGGCAGCTCACCGCACGACGACACATCTCCCTCCGATGAGAGCCTGAACATATGGTTTGGTTCAGACGGAGAGTCGGTCATGAAGAGAATGTCTCCATCCGGCAACGCCTGCATCTGGCAAGCGCGGTATTGCTGATTTCCGCGCAAAACGGGATGCACGGAGCGGAAACCGTCTCGTGCTTCCCAGATGCCGCACTCACCGTCCTCATCGCCAGTCAAAATGTAAACGCATTCGCGCCCGGCACATGGAAAAAGACCGTGAACATGCCGGATCTCTCCCGCAGGAAAGGTATACGCCGTTTCCCACACAGCACCGCTCTCTGGCCGAAAGAATATTCGAACCGGTTCCCGGCGGTCGTTCCCGCCGTAATCGCCGAAAGCCACGCCGTCGGCGAATCCGGGAATACCTCGGATCGGCGCAATCATCAGCGGCTTGCCACGCACGGGTACCGTCTCTCTGCGAATCACGCCCTCAGCAGGATTCATGGAAAAAATGCTGTTTTCAAACGAAAAAAGAATGTTCCCATCCGGCAGCTCATGCGCCCACCGGCATTCGGCGTGCAGCGCCCGCTCCGCAAGGCGGAACCGGACCGCCAAACGCTTCCAGCCAGATAGGGGAAGCGGCGTTTCCGAAAGCAGCCGTTCGGAAATCGTATCGTAAAACCGCAGCCGTCCGCCGCAGCTGCAAAGCAGCCGCCCGTCTGAGAGCGTCAGCAGCGCCTTGCCGCGCATAGCGGTCTCTCTGATCCGTGCGGCCGTCACAGCCCGGCTCCCGAAAGGATATCCGCGATGCGCTCCGACGCATGGCCGTCGCCGTAGGGATTGGCCGCGTGCGCCATGAAATCGTATGCCGCTCTGTCCGTCAGCAGCTGCGTAAACTCGCGGTAGATCGTCTCTTCCTCCGTGCCGACGAGCCGGAGCGTTCCGGCGGCGATGCCCTCCGGGCGCTCGGTCGTATCGCGCATGACGAGCACGGGCTTGCCGAGACTCGGCGCTTCCTCCTGAATACCGCCGGAGTCCGTCAGTATCAGATGGCAGCGCGCCATGAAATTGTGAAAGTCGATCACATCGAGCGGCTCGATGATGCGGATGCGGTCATCCCCGCCGAGATACCGCCCGGCAAGCTCCCGCACGCGCGGGTTCATATGGATGGGGTAGATCGCTTTGGTGTCGGGATGCTCGTCCATCACGCGGCGGATGGCGCGGAACATATGCTCCATCGGTTTGCCGAGATTCTCCCGCCGGTGCGCCGTGATAAGGATCAGACGGCTGCCCGAAGCCCATTCCAGCTCCGGGTGCGTATACTCCCGCCGGACGGTCGTTTTCAGCGCGTCGATGGCGGTATTGCCGGTGACATAGACCGTGCCGGGGTCTTTCCCCTCGCGCAGCAGGTTTTCTTTTGCCCGCTCGGTCGGGGCAAAATGGAACCGCGTAACGATAGACACCGCCTGCCGGTTGAATTCCTCCGGGTACGGGCTGGCAAGGTTGTAGGTGCGCAGGCCCGCCTCCACATGCCCGACGGGGATCTGCAGATAAAAGCAGGCGAGCGCCGCGGCAAATGTCGTGGACGTGTCGCCGTGGACAAGCACAACGTCCGGCTTTTCCTCCCGCAACACCGGTTCGATGCCCCGCAGAACGCCGGCCGTCACGTCAAAGAGCGTCTGCCGGTCCTTCATGACGGAGAGATCGTAGTCGGGCGTGACCGAGAACGCTTGAAGCACCATGTCCAGCATCTGCCGGTGCTGACCGGTGACGCAGACGACGGTCTGTATGTCGCTTCTCGTCTTAAGTTCGCTGACAAGCGGGCACATTTTGATGGCCTCCGGCCGCGTGCCGAATACCAGCATCACCTTTTTCACGTCTGGATCCCCCCGTTTCTTTCTGATCCGCTCCAGTATCAGATATGGTACACGTTCGGCAGTTTTATCACGTTCTGGCAGTCCAGCACGACCTTGCCCACAAGCTTGTCCTGCTGTTCCCGGATCTCGTTATGCTTTACCATCACGACGACCATGTCCACGTCCGCAAGAAACGCGTCCAGATCATGGTATTGGTTCGCTACCACATCGCGTTGGACAAAGGGGTCGTATACCTTCAGCCGCTCGGCGAGGTGCCGCGCCTGGCTCTCCAGAAGTTGGAGCGTCGGCGATTCTCGCATATCGTCCACGTTTTCCTTGTAGGTGAGACCGTAAAGCCCCACGCGCCGGAGATCGGTAAGACCGCACTCGCGCATGATCTCATATATGCGGTTGAGAACAAAATCCGGCATGCCGTCGTTGGTTTTCATCGCCTCGTCGATCACCTTGGCCAGTGAGGGATAGTCCCCCACGAGAAACCACGGATCAACGCTGATGCAATGTCCGCCGACGCCGGGACCGGGCTGAAGAATATTCACACGCGGGTGCATATTGCAGATGCGTATGATCTCGTATACGTCCATGCCGTCATACCGGCAGATCTTGGCAAGCTCGTTGGCAAATGCGATGTTCACGGCGCGAAACGTATTTTCCACAACCTTCGTCATTTCCGCGGTGCGAATATCGGTAACGACGATGCTGCCCTCGCAGAACGAGGCGTACAGCGCTTTGACTTTTTCGCCGATCTCGACGCTGTCCGCGCCGATGGTACGGTTGTTGTGGACAAGCTCATACATCATGTTGCCCGGAATGATCCGCTCCGGCGCGTGGGCAAGGTGGATATCCTCCCCCACGGTAAAACCGTTCTCCGCGATGAGCGGGCGGATGTATTTGTCGATCGTCCCCGGCGAGATCGTAGACTCAATGACGAGGATCGCCCCCTTGGGGCAGACCTGCATCACGGAGGAAACAGCGCTCACCACATAGCAGGGATCGACCTTCTTGCTGAATTTATCGTAGGGCGTGGGGACCGCCTTCCGGAAAAAGCCGTCAAGCCCCTCCTCCTTGAACGTGGTTTTACCGGCGTTGAGCGTCGCCACAAGCGCTGAATTATAGTCTGTTCCAACGACCTCCACGCCGTGGGACGCCATCATCAGCGCCGTGGGGAGTCCGATATAGCCGAGACCGATAACGTTTACCATGGATACTATCTCCTATCCCGTCAGTTTTTTCCCGTGAGATCGTGAAGCCACGCTTCATACGCCTTTGCGATCTGCTGACGCGAGTATTTTCGTTTCATAAGCTCCCGCGCTCCAGCGCGGCGCTGCTCGTCATAGCGCGCATACTGCCCAACCATTTCGTCAAATACCTCGGCGAGACGCTCCGGGTGATCGGGGGAAACGCAGCATCCGAGCTCCGCCTCCTCCACCACACGGCATGCGTCGCCCTCGGCCACAAGCAGCACCGGGCATCCGATGCCGAGCGCTTCGTAAATTTTGGTGGGAATGCTGTCGCGCATGTTCGCGTTTTTAAGTGGGATAAAGCTCAGCTGTGCCGCCGAAAGAACGGAAAGGACCTTTTCATGCGGCAGCACACCGCAGAAAGAAACGTTTTTCAGCTCTTCCGCCGCAGCTTTTTCGGCCAGTTCGGCGCGCTGCGCACCGTCGCCGAAGAGCAGGAACCGCGCCTCCGGACGGCTGGTCTCCTTCGCCAGACGCAGCAGCACGTCAAGTCCCTGCGCCAGACCGATGTTCCCGATGTATACGCAGGAAAAAACGCCCGGCGGCGCATACTTCTCCATCAGCGCGCTGTCAAGCCGGCACTGCAGCACGCGCTCGTCAAAGCCGTTCCCGAAAAGGACGGTCTTTCCCTCCGCCGCAACATGCAGCCGGCGCAGATGCGCGCGGATCTTTTCCACCTTGCCGGGGGAAACCGTCGTGACGGCATCGCTGTGCCGGTACATAAAATCGGCGATCCGGCGGAACACGCAGCAGGCCGCACCGTCCTGACGCAGATTTCCCATCTCCGTCGCCACGTCCGGCCAAATGTCCCGAACATCAAAGACGAGCTTTGCTCCCTTGCACCGCGCAATGATCCAACCGGACAGGCTGATCAGAAGCGGCGGCGACGTGGTAATCACAACATCCGCCCGTCCGGCGGCAAACGCCGAAAAGAGCGACGTGACAGCAAAGCTCAGATTATTTAACAGACGCAAAAGCGTTGTTTTTTTTCGCATGCGGGCGGCGGGCACGTAGATGATACGCTCGGCATGGTCTCCGATCTCGCCGTTGGCGCGGTTCACCGCGCTGGCGATCACGGTGACGTCGTTCCCCGCCGCTGTAAACGCATCGGCCAGCACCTTCATCCGGTAGGCGCATGCCTGAGGCGTGGGATAGTATTCGTCTGTATGGATCAGGATCTTCATATTCTCAATTCCTTTTCCGAGTGGAAAGGTTTGTCGCGCCCACAGCCGTCTTCTCCGCGTCTTTCGTCTTATCCGTGCCGGCAGTATCCACGCCCTCGGTGCTCTCCTTGACGAAGATGATCTTCAGCGTATAGAAAATGAGCTGCAGGTCCCAGAGGAAGGACGCCTTCTGGATATAGTACATATCAAGCAGCGCCTTGTCCGCAAAAGTGGTGTTGTATTTCCCGTAGAGCTGGGCGTAGCCGGTGAGACCGGCCTTGGCCCGCAGGCGGTAGGCGAACTCCGGGTACTCGGCGCAGTATTTCTGATAAAACTCCGGCCGTTCCGGACGAGGGCCGACAAGCGTCATATCGCCGTTGAGAATGTTGAGAAGCTGCGGCAGCTCGTCGATGCGCGTGGCGCGGAGGAACGCCCCCACCTTCGTGATGCGGGAATCGCTCTTCCCTGCCAGTACCGCGCCGGTGGCGGATTCCGCGTTCACGACCATGCTGCGGAACTTGGTAAGGTAAAACGGCTTGCCGTTCAGCGTGAGACGCTTCTGCCGGTAAAATACCGGCCCGCCGTCCTGAATTTTGATGGCAATGGCCACGGCAAGGAAGATCGGGCTGCAAATGATAAGGCCGCATACGGACACAACGATATCGAGCACACGCTTCGCTGTCAGATAGCCGCGGTCGTGGTTGCCGGTGTGCACGGCGCAGAGCGGCACATCGCTCATGATGACCGTGTCGGCACAGTTTACCATGATGTCCTGCATATCCGGCTTGAGCATGATGGCGATGCCGTGCCAGAAGCAGTCGTCCATGATGCGGCGGCGCAGCTCCTTTTCCATCGGCATCAGCACGACTGTAGTGTAGGAGTGCATGATCTCGCACAGCTCCTCCCACGGCATATCCGCGGAAACGACGCGATCGATGGAGTAGCGCGTGCGGCGGCGGTCAAACTTACTGCGGACGTTCTCCTCGGCATCCATCTCCGGCACGATCAGCAGCGCCAACGCCGGCGGCTCGAGCCGATCGGCCAGAATGCGGGCGAGAATAAAAATTCCTGTCTCCACGAGGCACTGCAGCAGCAGCGTGAGGATGACGTACTTCGGCGGCAGGAGCATTTTTGCGATCATGCACATGAGGAAATAGGCAATGGTGTCCGTGAAAAAGCTCGAAAGGCCGAACGCGAACACCAGCTCCCGCGTGCGGTATTTCCGTACGCTGAAGCTGCCGTAGATCGTCATAAACAGCACGAGGATCGCGAAATAGACAACGAAGAACAACACATTGCCCCGCAGAAAAAACGTCGCTGACGGGTAATGGTGAACGTATGTATAGAAGAACAGCAGCGCCGGCACGACCGCCAGCGATATTTCCAACAGCGCGCTGAGCGCTGCCTGCCCGGTATGTCCCGCATGGGAAGTCTTTTTCATCGTATCCGCCCATTCTGTCGAAAGGATATAAAAACGCCCTTATCCTTATATTGTACCAGATAAGGGCATAAAACGCAATATGTATCCCACGCTTCGGCGAGAAAAACGTCTGAAAGAGTCTTTTAACGGTCTCTGTCGTGCTCTCCCCAGTCCATTGTGGCCTCAAACTCCGGATCAAGCGGATACCGGACACCGTCGATGATCTTGTAGTGGATGATGCCAGTGCCGTTCATATAGAACATGTGGCCGAGAGCATCGCGCATGTCGTAGTAATCCTGATCGTACCGCCAGGGGTCCTCGTTGGACTGATCCCAGATGTACACGCCGTGGTAAACGATGTCCGGGTGCGCCTCCTGCAGTTTTTCCTGCTCTTCCTCGGTGAGGATGCCATAGCTGAACCACACACGCTCGACCTGGGTCATTTCCATCAGCGTATCAAACGTGTCCTCCGGCTGAAGGATCGTCATGAACGTAATGTTCAGATCGCGCAGGCCCTTGCAATCCTTGAGGGGGGCGATGCTGGTGGCGTAAGCGCGGTTGAGCTCCAGCCAGATGAGATTGTCGCACGAGGCGATCGGTGAGAGATCGAGTGCATGGCAGTCGAGCAGGACAAGATATTTAAGATCGGGCATCTGATAGAGGAAGCTCAGATCCTCGATCGGCCGGTGGCCGAGATCGAGCGCGATCATGTCCGGGCAGTAAGCGAGTTTCTTGATCGTTTCGTTCGTGAAGTATCCGTAATAGCGGGAGGAGGCGCGGAAATAGGTGGTGTCTGTGCGGATGTTGTAGTGCGTGATGTGCAGCGTCCACACAAAACGCACGTTCTCGTACTTCTTATTCAGCGCGTCCATTTCCTCATCGGAAAAGCCGCAGTCGGACATATCGACCTTTTCAAGCCTGTGCATCACGGGAAGGATGCTCTCCACCGCTTCAGTGGATTCCATCTCGATGCCGGTAAAGTCGAGGAGCGTGTCCTCGGTGCTGATCGGCACGCCGTAAAGCTCGAACGTGAATACAAAATCGACCGCCGGATACTTCTCGCAGACCGGCGTCATCTGCTCGACCGTCACGCCGGTACCGGTGAGATCGACGCGCGTGAGCTTCGGCAGCGCGGCGAGTTTTTCGGAAAGCTCCGCAACATCCGCTTCGGAAATCGTGCGTCCGGCAAAGCTCAGCTCCGCGGTATCGCTCGGGTAAGTATCGCCGAGGATCTCCTCCGGCCAGACAAACACGACGCCGGGGAACTCGGCGCGCAGCGCGTCCTTTTCCGCTTCGCTCCACGGGCACGCGGGGAACGACACGGTCTGCACCGCCGGAAGATACCGCAGCGCCCCGCGCAGCGCATCCGGTGTGATGGAGATATCGTCCACGGCGATCTCCGAGGCGCTGTCGAGATACTCCGTGCTGCCGAGCGGCACCTGCCACTCCAGTTCGAGCGCCGGGTATTTCTCCCGCAGGGCGAGAAGGGCGTCGTAGCATGTGCAATCTCTCGCGTCGGCGGCGCGCAGCGCCGTGAAATAATCAAAAAGCGGCAGCTCGGAGGCGTCAAAATCTGTCAGCACAATGCTCCCGGCATCCGAGGGATACCGGCTCGCGCCGATGGGGATGCTCCAGCGCACCGAAAGCGCCGGATATGCCGCGTGAACCGCGTCAAAAAGCGCCGGGGACACATCCGCCGCCGTAAGATCGAGCTCCGCGAGCGCGGGGAAAAACGCCAGACGGGCGACGTCCTTCTCCGTGAGTGACGTGAGCACAATGGCCGTGCTCTCGCAGTCGATCACCGCGCCGCCGATGGGAACGTCCCAGTATATTTTGCAGTCCGGCAGCTGCTCGCGCAGACGAAGATACTTTTCCTCCGAAATGCTCTTGCCGCGCAGGTCGATCTGCGCGCTGTCGCGGCGGTGGAGGCCGCCGGCGTAAACATACACCGAGTTCAGCCACACCAGCGCCGCCGCAATGATGAGAACGGCGATCACCGGGATCAGTATCCACAGCTTTTTCCCGGCGCGGCCGGTATCGGTATGTTTGGACATATGGGGGTTCCTCCCATGTGTATAAAATTCCTTTTATATTTTATCTTGTAAAGCGTGGAATGTCAATGCGCTTCTCCCCTTCTGCACGGGCGAGCCGATTGACTTTCCCGCCGATGCTCCGTATAATGAAAGCGCCGAAAGGGGTGTTTTTCATGCGCCACGCATGGCTTATCATTACGCACGGAAACTTTGAAATTCTTGAAAAGCAGCTGCGCTTTCTCGACAGCGAAAACGCCGATTTTTTCATCCATGTGGACGCACGGGTCAAGGATTTTGACTTTGCACATGTCCGCTCGATCCCCCGAAAATCGCGTGTTACGTTCCTTGACCGCAAACCGATCTCCTGGGGGCATTTTTCTCAGGTCGACTGCGAGCTGCGTCTGCTGTGCGCCGCCGTTCCGGGCGGGTACGACTATTACCATCTTCTCTCCGGCGTGGATGTGCCGGTCAAAACACGGCAATACATCGAAAATTACTTTTCCTCCGTGCAACCCGGAACAAACTTTGTTCATTTCCAGCACAAAGAGATCATCCGCGATCACCGTGACCGCGTGAAATTCTATTACCCGCTCCAGCGGTGGAATCTGCAAAACCGCATCATACGCCTTGCGCTGCGCCGCACGGGAGAGCTTCTGCAGCGTCCGTTTGTCGACCGGACAAAAAAAGACCCGGAGGGCTATGTGTTCCAAAAGGGTGCCAATTGGTTCAGCATCACGCACGCGCTCGCAACGTACGTTCTTTCGCAGGAAAACTGGCTGCGCGAGCGATACCACAGCACCTTCTGCGCCGACGAGATCTTTTTGCAGACGCTCGTCGTCAACTCTCCGTTCCGGGATACGCTTCCCTCCGACTACTTCGGCGACGACCACAAAACCTGCCTGCGCTATATTGACTGGCAGCGCGGCAAGCCGTACTCCTTCCGCAACGAGGATTACAGCGAGCTTATCGCCACGCCGCCGGAGTACCTTTTCGCCCGCAAATTTGACTACCGCACAAATGCCGAGGTCGTAGACCGGCTGTTTGCGCGTTTCGGAGAGGAGGCTTCCGATTGAGACACGCATGGCTCATTCTCACACACGGGAATTTTGAGATCCTCGAAAAGCAGCTGCGCTTTCTCGACAGCGAAAACGCCGATTTTTATATTCATGCAGACGCCAAGGCGGCGTTCGATCCCGAGCGTTTTCGTGCCGTGCCCAAAAAGTCGCGTGTCACGTTCGTACCGCGCCACCGCATTTCGTGGGGCCATTTTGCCATGGTCGAGGCGGAGCTGGAGCTTCTCCGCGCCGCTGTGCCGGGCGGGTATGACTACTACCATCTTCTCTCCGGCGTGGACGTGCCGGTCAAAACGCGCGCGTACATTGAAAACTATTTTACCCGTGCGCCCGGGAGAAACTATGTAAGCTTTCTCTCGCCGGAGATTTCCCGCACCGATCTCTACCGCGTCCGGTTTTACTACCCCCTGCAGCGCTATAACATCCGAAAACCCGCCGTGCGCCGGACGCTGCGCAATCTCTCCGCCGCGCTGCAGCTCGGCTTCGGCGTAGACCGGACGCGGCGGCGGCCGGACGGCTTCGTTTTTCAGAAGGGCGCGCAGTGGTTCAGCATCACGCACGCGCTCGCACAGTATCTGCTCGAAAAAGAGAGCGAGATCCGTGAGTTTTTCTCCGATACCTACTGTCCGGACGAAATGTTCGTCCAGACGGAGATCGTAAACTCCCCCTTCCGCGATACGCTGCCGGAGCACGCGTTTGAGAACGACTACGCGAGCTGTCTCCGGTACATCGACTGGCAGCGCGGCAATCCCTACACATTCACGGACGGCGACCTCGATGAGCTTCTCGCCGCACCGGAAACGGCGCTCTTCGCGCGGAAGTTTGATTACCGCACGAGCCCCGGCGTCGTTGACGCGCTCTTTGACCGTTTCGGATAATTTTCTCTCCGGCGCACGGAAGCATCCGTGCGCCGTTTTTTTGTTCTTGCAGATGGGCGGCATATATGGTATCCTATGCTTGCATGGTGCATGTGCCAAGCCGCGCATATACTTTGTGCGAAGCCGCAATCTGTCCGTAGCTTTAGAGAGAGGGAATGACATGAAAAAACGTCTGTTCAGCCTGCTTCTTGTACTTACGCTCTGCTTCACGCTGCTGCCGTATTCCGCTGCGGCGGAGGGCGGAGAAGAAACGATGGTCACCGTCACGTTCGATATGGGCGGCCACGGCGGCGCGGCTCCGGCAAGCGTCACCGTGCCGAAGGGCAGCAAGATCACTGCGCCCGAATCCCCGGCGCCGGGCTGCGAGGACGGCAAATACTACTTCGTCCATTGGACGGCGCACCCCCTTTCCGACGCCTCCTCGGACGCATGGAATTTTGCCAAAGACACCGTGGAGAGCAGCATGACGCTGCGCGCCGTGTGGTACCAGTACGCCGAAATGCACTAAAAGGTCTCTCTCCGCGGCAAGCCTTATGCCGGCGCCCTTGTGGAGTACCGCGACAGGGCCGGCAGCGTCGTATATACGCTGAAGGCCTCCGGCACCGACGGGAACTGCACCGATTACGTCTGTGAGCGCACGAAGCCGGGCGAGTACGACCTCTACATCGACGGGAAATACATCCGTCCCGTGACTGTCAACCGCGGCGCGGCCGGTTATTCGACGACCACAAGGCTTTTTTACGTCACCTTCAGCGCCAACGGGCAGGAATTCACGCCGGAGACTCGTCCCGCCGACGTGCTGTGCTTTACCTCCGGTCTCTTCCACGACGATTCCGTAAGCATGCCGAAACTGACACCCAAGGCCGTGGACAGCGCTTACACGTTCTCCGGCTGGACAGTCGGGCCGGAGGCGGATTCCGATCCGTTTGATTTTGCCAATAAGGTCTACGGCGATACCGTGGTCTACGCGCAGTGGGAAAAGGCCGCGGATGAGGATTCCGTTCTCGTCACCGCCATCAGATCGAGCATCATCGGCGAAAAATACGCCAAGAAGGGACAGGATTACTTCGCAAGACTCGTCCCGGACGAGGGCTATGAGCTGCCCTACCACGCGGCGATGGGGAGCTACACCTCCTATACCTATGTGACCATCGGTGATGAGGTGCTCAACTTGGCAAACTACACGCTCAACTGCGCCACCGGCGAGATCACGATCCCCGGAAAATATGTCACGGGCGATATCCGCATCAAGACCATTCCCCGCATCCACCCGTATACCGTGACGTTCGATCCCAACGGCGGTACCGGCACGCAGACGCCGATGCTGGTTTTCCCGCACAGGGACGGTTATGACTATGAAAAGTCATCCGCAACGCCCTATGCCTACTTCCGTGCGCCGGAGTGTACCTTTACGCCGCCGGACGGCAAGGTCTTTGCCGAATGGTGCGGCGGTGAGAAGATCGCCTCCAGCCTGAGAGTCCGCGGAAACGTGACGCTTACCGCGCAATGGGCCGACGCCCCTGAGGGCGTTTACACCGTGGCGTTCGATCTTAACGGCTGCACCTTCTCCGGCAAAACGAACACGCAGGCGGACGCGGATTACTCTGTGAAGCTCGCCCCCGCGGAAGGCTATGCCTACCCGATCACGCTTCGGAATATTTCTATTGGCGGCACGGTGCTCGGCAGCGGGAAGTATTCCTATGATCCCGCGACCGGCATTCTGACGATCCCCGCCGCGGCGATCACCGGAAATATCGTCATCTCCGCCGCCGCCCTAATGCCGACGCCCACTCCGACACCAACTCCTACTCCGACGCCTACTCCGACACCTACCCCGACACCTACGCCGACGCCTACCCCGACACCTACTCCGACACCTACTCCGACACCTACTCCGACACCTACGCTGACACCGACTCCTACCCCGACGCCGACTCCGACGACGGCGCCCACACCGACGCCGACGGCGAAACCCACCGCCACGCCGACACCAGCGCCGAAAGCGACAGCCACGCCCAAACCCTCTGCCTCGGCAAGCGCTTCGCCCGCCTCCGGCATCACGGTCTCGCCGGACGTCTCTGCCCCGGCGGATATCCCGGCAAACGCCCCCGCTTCTGACGTGCCCGGCACCGACGTTTCCGAAAGCGAAGCCGGCAAAACTGAAAGCGCCGACAGCGCGCCCTCCTCTCCCGCGAGCGGCAGGACCTCTTCCGCAGCCCCGGCGGTCATCGGCATTTCCGCCGCCGTCATTTTGCTGATCCTGTTCCTTCTGTTCCGCCGCAAAAAACAACAGTAAGTAAGAAATAAGCCAAAAGAGAGCATTGCAGGTTTTGAACTGCAATGCTCTCTTTCTTCATGTTCAATTACTGGATCGTTTCGCTGTGGTTGAGGACCGAGGTGCTGTAAAGAAACAGCACGTCGTCCGCCGCCGTAAGATCCACGAACTGCCCGACGAGGGCGCTTGCCATATAGCGGATATCCACGACCGTGACCTTGGCATAGCCCTGCGCGAGCAGCGGGGCAATGCTGCTGCCGAACGAATCGCGGAAGATCACCAGCTCCCGGTCCGTTTCGGCGCCGGGGTTTTCAACCGTGAGCAGCGCTTTCGTCCCGCCGAGAAACATTTCGTATCCGTCGCGTCCTGCGGCGAGGGCGGGATCATAGACCGGGATCTCCGCGGAAGTCTCATAATCGTACACGCGAAGGGCGCGTATCGTGTCGTTGGTAAGATAACACAGCGCGTCCGGTTCGACGGGAAGGGCGTACTGCCCGGCGTACACGCCGCGGAACGGCACAAGCGTATCCACGCTCTCATATTCCGCCGGAAGCGAAGCTCCCATCGCCGCGGCGATCGTCGCCGCCGTTTCGCCAAGCTCCTCCTGCCGCCAGTGGGCGTCGGTGCGGTAGTACTTATCGAGTGAAAGAGTTCCGAAAATGTCGATATACTCCGCATACGGCATCCCCCCGCGCAGCGTATCGGCAAGCGCGGCATAGTCCATAACGGGATAGCCGTTTTTCCCGGCGAGGAAATAGTTTTTGTCCGGCACGACGGTATAGTAAACATTCGCGTCGGTTCCGGCAAAGAACGCTTCATACACGGCGGAGAACCGCTCCGCCGCGTGGCGGACAAGCTCCGTATTCGTGGCATAGTCGAGCCTGGACAGGTGCCCGTCGGCAAGGTATAGGCCGTCGTTGTCCCTCTCGCCGAGAATGTTCAGGGCGAAAAACGCCTTAACGGCGCGGAAGCCGTCCCGCAGGGGAAACTGGTCGAGCGTATATTTCTCAAACGCCGTCATATACGTTCCGTCCGCCACCGCCGAAGCGCGCAGCGCCGGGCGCCGGGCGAGCTTGCGCCGCTCGGAGAGCGAGTCGGTCTTGTCCGGCGTCAGGAGCGCTGCGAGCAGAAAGCCCGCAAGGAAAAGCGCGGAGAGCGCAAGCGTGAGAATGTTCTTGATTTTCTTCATGCCGCGCCTCCTCAAAACCGGAAATAGAGGAACGGATTGAACGATCCGTCCACCAGAAACGCGGTGCAGAGCGCCAGCAGCGCGAGCGTGCAGAGCGGTTCGGCCACCGTGAACACCGGCGCGAGAGGCTTTGCCTTGCGCGCCTCTTGCAAAAGCATTGCCGGAAGCGGTGTTGCGCCGAGCACGGCGAGCGCGAGCACCGCGCCGTAGCTGCGGAGCATATAGAGCGCTTCCGTCCCCGGTCCCGGGACCGCCCCCACGCCAAAGAGGAGACCGAGCTGGCGCAGAGCGCCGCGCAGAGACGCCGCGTCAAAGAGTACAAAGCCGAGCGTCACGGCAAGGAGCACATAGACGTGCGGCAGCAGCCTTCCCTTTTGCAGCGCCGGAAGGAGGAAGAATTTCTCCGCCATAAGAAGCACCGCATAGAAAAGCCCCCAGAAAATAAAATTCCACGCCGCGCCGTGCCAGAAGCCGGTCGCCATCCAGACGACGAGGATGTTGAAAATGTGCCGGGCGCGGGAGCACCGGCTGCCGCCGAGCGGGATATAGAGATAATCCCGGAACCATGTGCCGAGCGACATGTGCCAGCGCCGCCAGAACTCCGTGATGCTCTTTGCGATATACGGATAGCGGAAGTTTTCCGGGAATGTGAAGCCGAAGATGCGCCCCAGCCCGATGGCCATATCGCTGTAACCGGAAAAGTCGAAATAGATCTGAAGCGTAAACGCGATCGCGTACAGCCAGGCATACAGCGCCGTCTGCTCCGCGGAGGCCTTGTACGCGGACACGAGCTGCGCGAGGACGTTTGCGACGAGCACCTTTTTCCCCAGCCCGACGGCGAAGCGCGAAGCGCCCGACGCCGCGGTCTCGAGCGAGTGCGTCCGCTCCTTAAGCTGGCGGGCAATATCGCGGTAGCGCACGATGGGGCCTGCGATAAGCTGCGGGAACATGGCGACATATGCGGCAAAGTCGATGAAATTGCGCTGCGCCGCTACGCTGCCGCGATAGACGTCGATCTCGTAGCCGGCGATCTGGAACGTGTAGAAGCTGATGCCGATCGGCAGGGCGATCTTCAAAAGCGGAAGCGAAAGCCCCGTCACGGCGTTCACGTTTTCGATAAAGAAGTCCGCATACTTGCAGTACCCAAGCAGCGCGAAGCTCACGGCAAGAGAAAGCGCGAGGAAGAGTTTTTTCCTTCTCCCCCGCTCGATGAGGCGCGCGAAGAGATACCCCTGTACGATGGAAAACACCATGAAGAGCAGGAATTTCGGCTCGCCCCAGCCGTAGAAAAAGAGGCTGGCAGCGAGCAGAACGGCGTTTCTCCCCTTTTGCGGCACGGCGAAATAGACGAGCAGCACGCACGGGAGAAAGTAAAAGAGGAACGGGATACCGGAAAAGAGCATGGCCTCTTATACGATGGGGTCGTCGCTCACGGTTTTTGCGTTCGGGTATGCCGCGGCGAGCCTGGCTGCAAACGTGTCCACGGGATCGGCGTGGCCGTATACGGAGACGATATAGTCTCCCACCGTTACGATCACGAGCTTTTCGGGAAAGCCGCACATCCAGCGGCGGGCAAGGATGTTCTCGCGCAGCGCACCGCACAGCGCGGTCACATCGCCGCTTTCCTTCGCATGGAACGCGCCGCAGGTGAAGGTGTTGAGATTCATCATGTGCACGAGAGAGGCCGCGCCGTCGATCTTTCCGGCTTCCGCCGCGGGAAAGCCCAGCGCGGAATCGAGGATATCGGCATCGATAATGCTGAAATTGCCGGGACCGCCGTCGCGCATATTCTCTTCGGAATAATCGCCGCCGGCGGCGGGGAATTTTTCGTCGTCGGAGTAGCTGTTCCAGACGGTTTCGAGCAGTTCGAGCGCGCTTGCCGGGGCGTTGGCGTCCGCATCCGGGGACGCGGACGCGCCGCAGGCCGCCAGGACGAAAAGCATCACGGCGCAAAGCACGGCGGAAACGATTCTTTTCATGAGTATTGATCTCCTTTTATCTCGTATTGGCAGTGTTTAGACGCAGTTAGATTGTCCAAAGTTCCCGCAAAAAAGCGTCGTCCGGCAGATTTTCCGAACGGCGCTTTCTGCGTCTGTTTTATCCCGCGTTCTCTTCTTTCGTCTCCGGCGGATCGTAGACCTGTACCGCATTGCCCGTCCAGTAGCTCGTGAGGTCCGCGGCGGACATGGGTTCGCCGTAGATCGTCGCGCGCAGGAAATTGCGGTTGATCACAAAGTCCGCGTTGTAAATGGAAAGGCCGTTCGCATCCAGCCCGCGCCAGAACGAGCCGGGCGTTGGACACTGCTGCATCTGGATATCGTAGGTCAAAAAATCTGGCGCCTGCAGCAGCAGAGAAGCGCACTGCCCCATGGTGAGGTCGGTGCTGATGATGGACATGATCTCCTTGGCGAGCGCGTACTGCTCGGTGAGGCTCATCTTCTTCACATTGCCCCACATCTGCATGAGCGCGTCGCGCTGCTTCTGGCTGCGGCCGGTATCGCCGCCGATGTGGCGCTCGCGGCAGTAGCCGAGGATCTGGAAGCCGTCGCTGATGGTATAGGTGCCGTCCTGATCGGTCGGGAAATAGCAGCGCGGCACATCGGTGCCGTAATAGGCGTCGTTGAGCTGGCACGCCTCGCGGATGAGGGGGTTGATATCCGCGGCCTCCTCCTTGGTAACGGTGACCGTGATGGGGCCTACCATGGAGGCGATCTTGGCGAAGTCCAGAAAGTCCACCATCGCCCAGTTATCCACGTTGACAGCAAAGTTTCTCGTGCTCTCGATCGTGTTGATGAGCATATCCACGCCGCCGAAGCGCGTCGCCCAGTTCAGATGGCCGATGCCCCAGTCGGCGATCTCCACCTGCGTGTCGCGCATGAGGGAGGTCAGCCACATGGTCTTCGTCGTTTTGTTGATGGAGAGCAGGATCATCGCGTCGCTTCGCTCAAGCTCTTCCGTCCGTCCGTCCGAGCCGATGAGCAGGATGTTATAGACATTCGAGTCGCTCATGACGTCCTCGGCGGATTCCGCCAGACTGCTGCGAAGCTCCATCTCCTCCAGCTCCGCTTTTTCCTCTTCGGTGAGCGGGCGGGGCGTCGGCTCCGGCGTGGCCGTCACCTCGGGCGTTGCTTCGATCACCGCCGCGGGCGCAGCCGTCGGCTCCGGCGTGGTGCGCGGTTTGGTGTTCATCTGGCTGTAAAGATCGCGGAAGATCAGAAATACCGCGAGCAGAACAACGAGAACCACCGCCACGATCACGATGATGACCGTGCGTCCAACGTGCTTTTTCTTCTTTTCCGGCTGTTCCGGACGCTCGTTTTCGGGAGCGGCCTTCAGATGACGGCCGCGCTTTTCGGAAGAATTGCTGTTATCGCCCATAATGGTCCCCCCCTGTGAAATTCGGGATGTATTTTGTTTGTTTATCTGCCGTCAGTTTTTCTCGACGTCGTACACGGTTTCGGTACCGTCGGGCTGTACAAGGGTATACACGGTGAAGCCGTCGTAGGGCAGCACGCCGTCCTTGCCCCCGGTGACGAGGCAGCTCGAAGCGTACTCCGGTTCGCCGGTCGGCATGCCGACGGCGTCATACAGTTCCTGCACGGGACGGCCCTTGAGCGAGAGCACCTGCTCGATCACGCCGGCGAGATAGTCCTCCTCGGCGCTCTCTTCCGGCTCCGCGGGCGCTTCGGTCACGGCAGGTTCTTCGGACGCCGGGGCTTCGGTCGCCGCGGGGGCTTCCGTGGCGGGCGCTTCGGTGGGAGCGGGGGTCTCGGTCGTCCCGCCGCAGCCGGCGAGAGCAAGCGCCAGCAGCGCGGTGAGCAGCAGAGCAAGGATCTTTTTCATGTAGTTCTGTCTCCTTTGGTTTCTTGGATTATTCTATGGCATAGACGGCGGAGAGACGGAAAAAGTTCCCTCCCGCCGCCGCGTATACGGCGTCAACGGTGCTGCCGTCCGGCAGCGAGACGATGAATCCGTCCGGGCGCGGCACAGCCTCATAGAGCGCGCCGCCGGAGAGGATATAGACGTTGGACGTATCATCCGGCGTCATGCCGTCCCACACGCCGGAAAAAACCGTGTACCCTTCCGTACCGGCGCTCTCCGTCAAGGCGGCGCAGCCATTGCCCGGCACGGCGTCCATGACGAGAGACATCTTCCGCTCCGGCGCAGCGGCGAGCGAATCGTACTCCACGAGATAGCGGAGATTGCGCTCGACAAGCTCGATCACAAGCGTGCCGCCCTCCGGAAGCGTCGCGGCGGTATACTCGTTCCGGCGCGAGAACTCCGCCGCGGCGAAGCTCTCCGCGAGAAACGGATAGAGATTGCGCCCGAACGAATCGCGGTAGCAGAGGAGCGTGCCGGCGCCGGCGCCGCTTTCGGTCGTGATCGTCACACGGTCGGGGTTTTCGGTATTCGCGGAAAACGAAAAGCCGGGGGCATACATAAAGTCCTCCTCGAGGCTTTTGCCCGCGGGATAGAGCATTTCGTAAAGATCGCCGCGGTGGATCGCCCCGGCGGATACGGTATCGGCATAATACGCGCTCTCCCGCCCGAGCGCGGCGAGCAGCGCGTCGGCGGCGAGCGCCGCGCCGCGCGCGTTCCAATGGCTGTCCGTTTTGAAGTAGAGCGGCTCGGTCTCCTGCCCGAACACGCCGCGCAGATCGAGATACGAAACGCCCATTTCCCCGAGCAGTGCGTAGAGCGCATCCATATTGGAAGCGCCGCCGAGGCGCGTCCGTTCCGGCATGTACTCCGGGTAGAGCATATTTTTGTTCGGCGCGGCGGTGAAAAGGAAATCTCCGCCGCGGTTTTCCGCGTACTCCTGCAAAAGATAAAGCGTGCGCGCCGCGCAGTAAAGCTCGCGTGCGGTCATGGGCGCATCGCCGGTATAATCGTGGATCGACGGCGCATAAAAAAGCCAGCCCGCGCGTCCGAGCAGAACGTTCTCCGCCGTAGACGTGCGGAAAAGCGCGGCGTTGAGCTTTGCCCAGGCGGTGATGCCCTCAAGACGGAAGGAAAACCGGCCGTCTACATAGGCCGCCGTTTCCGCGAGGACGTCGGGATTGAATACCCCGTCTGCGGCGATCACCGGCGCGGCAGGCAGCATCTCATTCGCCGCGGCGTCCGCCCCGCCGGTCAGGATTAGGCCCAAGCCGGGGACAAGGCACACGGCGAGAAAAAGCGCCGTAAAGATAAGAGAGAGCGTTTTTTTCATATCGTCCGCCCCTCCTTAAAACTGCTGGTAGATAAACGGCGTGAAGCTCCCGCCCGAGAGGGCGAGGATCGCCGCGAAAAGGCCGAGCAGCGCGAGAGCGTCCCGGACGATCTCCCATCCGCGGCCGGTGCACCGCCGCGCAGCGGCGGGGACGACCGGCGTGGAGAGAACGGCGCCGAGGACAAGAGCCGCCGCGCGCGAGCCGGTCAGTATCTCCTCCGCGGCGAGCAGCCCGGCAGCTCCCGCGCCGGCAAAGGAGAACATCCGCGAAAGGAGAAGAAAGCCCTGCTGCACGGAAGAGGCGCGGAACATGGCAAAGCCGAGAATGACCGCGAGCAGCGTATAGACGTGCATCACAATCCGCCCGCCGCGCTTTTTTTGCAGCGACTCGATCGGCGCCTTGAGAAGGCCCTCGCCGGAAACGAGCACGCCGTGCCAGAGACCCCAGAGAATGTATGTCCAGCCCGCGCCGTGCCAGAGGCCGGTGCAGAAGAATACGATGAGCTTATTTCGCACCGTCCTCCATTTCCCGCGGCGGCTGCCGCCGAGCGGGATATAGAGGTAGTCCACGAACCAGCGGTTGAGCGTCATGTGCCAGCGCCGCCAGAACTCGCTCACGCTGCCGGAGACATACGGGTAGTTGAAGTTTTCCGGAAACTCGAAGCCGAAGAGCATGCCGATGCCGATGGCCATGTCGCTGTAGCCGGAGAAATCGAAGAAGATCTGGAGACAGTAGCTCACCGCGCCGAGCCACGCAAGCCCCATGCCGAGCTGCTCCGGCGCGAGGGCGTATACGGCATTGGCGACCGCCGCCGCGCTTTCGGCGAGCAGGAGCTTTTTCAAAAGGCCGCGCACGAACCGGCGCAGTCCGGCAGCCGTCATTTCCGGGGACGCCGGATGGTCGGCAAGCTGTGCCGCGGCGTCCTGCCAGCGGACGATCGGCCCCGCGATCAGCCGGGGGAAAAACGCGAGATACAGGAAGAGCGTATCCGCTCTCCGGCAGACGCGCTCCGGCGCGCGGTACGTATCGACAAGATACGAAATGCCGTGGAACGTGAAAAACGATATGCCGAGCGGCAGCGCCAGCGGCTGCGAGAGCGCCGGCAGACCCAGCGTTTCGAGCACGAACGCGAGATACTTGTAAACGCCGAGCAGCGCAAGGTTTCCCGCTGCGCCCACGGCGCACCGGAGCTTCCGGCGCTTTTCGCCGCAGGCGATGAGCCGCCCGAAAAGATAGTCCCAGAGAAACGCCGCAAGAAGCACGGGAAGCGATGCAAGGCCGCCGAAGCCGTAGAACACCGCGCTCGCTGTCGCGAGGAAGATATTCTTTGTCCGGCGTCCCGGCATGAGCCGGTAGAGAAGAAACGCCGCGGGAAAAAAGAGAAACAGGAATCCCGCCGTATTGAACGCCACGGCCGCAGCCCCCCTTTCTTCGGCAGTTACGCATAGATGGCCATATTATAGCGTATTTCCCGGTGCAGCGCAAGATGGAGCTTTCGGCACGGTTTGGCGCCGACGATTCGACAAATTTACAGTTTCTCTACATTTTTTTAAAGACCGATGCTATAATACAGTCAGAAAGCAAAACCCGGACTGTTCGGAAAGGAGCATATACAATGAACGAAAACAAAGTGCAGGCCATCGTGGAGAAGGTCAAGGAGCTCGTGCAGCGCGGCAACGTTTCCCGCATCGTCGTGCGCAAGGGCGAGCGCGTGCTGCTCGACATCCCTGTGAACGTCGGCATCGTCGGCGGCGTCGTTGCGGTCGCCTCCGCCAAGTGGCTGCTGCTCGCAAGCATTCTCGCTACGGTCGGCTTCGGCTGCCGCGTTGAGGTCATCAAGGAAGACGGAAACGTCGTCAACGTCATGGACGAGGAGGACGCCCGGCGCGTCCGCACCGCCGCGCAGAGCGCGGTCTCTTCCGTGAAAGACGCCGTGCATTTTGAAAAGGTCGTTGATCAGACGACCGAGGCAAGCTGGACCATCCCCGAAGAGGAAGCGCCCGAAACGCCGGAAGTGCACGAAGAGGAGCACAGCGAGGAATAATTCCCGTATACGGGCAAAAAGAGAGAAGAGCCGCGGCTCTTCTCTCTTTTTTCTTTGTCCTTACGTCCGCGGGACGCCGTTACAGCATGGTCTCGTCATACACGGCTCTCGCGCCGCCGATGAATTTGGGGCGCGTGCGCGCCGCAACGACCGTGGCCGCGCCGATCGTATGGTTTTCGAGCCGAACCGGTACGGCCACCTTTTTGAGATGCATCCCGATGAGCGTCAGCCCGATGTCCAGCCCGGCGTCGGCACGGATCTCCTCCAGCGCGACGGGATCTTCAAGCGCGGCGTATACCCGCGTGGCGAGCGAGCCGCCCGCCTTCGGCTGCGGGACAACGTTGACGATCTCCGCGCCCGGCGCCGCCGCGCGCTCGGTGATGATGGCGCGGTTCAAATGCTCGCAGCACTGCACCGCGAGAAATATTCCGCGGCTCTTCGTCACGTCAAGAAGCGCGCGGGCGATCTCCTCCGCCGTTTCCACGCTGGAGTTCGTGCCGATCCTCGCGCCGACGACCTCGCTTGTGGAGCAGCCGACCACAAGAATGCTTCCCGGCTTCAGATGCGCCTTTTCGCAGATCTCGGCAGCGGCTGCCGCCGTCTGTTCATACACGGCCATATTTCTTCTCCTTTACGCTTTTTTGATGATCCGGCTCTTTTCGAGCGCTTTCACGAGCAGCACGCCGAGGATAAGCCCCGCCGCGCCCTGCACGCCGTTGGCCGGAACGTTCACCGCCGACGGCACGAAGCCGTACAGACAGCCTTCAAAGAGATAGTAACCGAGAACCATCCAGAGCTCCGCCGCCGCGCCGCTGAGGATCTTTGTCGCAAGATCGCCGAGCTTTTCCAAAAAAACTTTCGCGCCGTAAAAGGCGATGAGCGCCATGAGGCCCTTGATGACGAACGTCGCGGGCGCGTACATCACATAGCCCGAAAACACGTCCGCCAGCGCCGAGCCGAGCCCCGCGGCGAGAAAGCCGTAGCCGGGCGCGAGCAGCCACCCGGCGGCGAGCACCACGCAGTCGCCGAGATTCAGATATCCGTCCATCGGCGAGGGGATCTTGATCACCATCGTCGCCACACAGGTGAGCGCGGCAAAAAGCGCCGCCGTTACGATCTGTTTTGTTTTTCCGTTCAAAGGAATCGACCTCCCTTTTGCCTGATCTGTGACATAGGGTAATAGAAAATCTGGTCACATACAATTACCAATCAATGATAATTTTATATGACCAGATTTGGAGGCCGATCTTTCGTTTCAGCGAATGAGCGCGGCGGCAAAGTCGTTCACGTTCGTCCCGGTCGGGCCGGTGATGACAAGATCGCCGGCATCGCGCAGCGCGTGGTAGGCATCGTTGTTTTCGAGCGCGTCCGCAACGGTACATCCCGCCCCGGCAAGGCGCTCGACCGTGCCGCCGTCCACAAGGCCGCCCGCGGCGTCCGTCGGGCCGTCCGTACCGTCCGAGCCGACAGAGAATACAACGACGTTTTGCAGCCCCGAAATCTCCGCGGCGGCGGCAAGCGCAAGCTCCTGATTGCGCCCGCCCTTGCCGTTTCCGGTGAGCCGGACAATCGTTTCGCCGCCGAGGATAAACGCCCGCGGCGAACCCGCCGCGGCATTTTCCCGTGCCAGTGCGCCGAGGCGCGCACCGACCTCGCGGGCAACGCCCTGCTCGCAGTCGGTGAGAATCTCCGGCGCATAGCCAAGCTCGCGGCAGGCTTTCGCCGCGGCGGCGCACAGTTCGCGGACGCTGCCGGTAATGCGTACCGTGACGTTGTCCGCCGTTTTCGGCGTCTCGCGCGTGAGAAGCTCCCGCGCGCGGTCGCTCAGCCGAAGAGCGTATTTGTCCGCCGCGGCAAGCGCGTCCGCGCAGGTGGATGAGTCCGGCGATACCGGCCCCGACGCGATCATGTCCACCGGATCGCCGACGATATCGCTCAATATGACGGCGAACACCTGCGCCGGCGCGCAGTGCTGCGCAAACCGGCCGCCCTTCACCGCCGAGAGGCGCTTGCGGATCGTGTTGATCTCCACGATATCCGCACCGCAGGCGAGAAGCTGCGCGGTGATGTCCTGCAATTCCCCGCCCGGCACAAGCGGGCTTTCAAACAGAGCGCTGCCGCCGCCGGAGAGAAGAAAGAGCACCGTATCGTCCGCCGTGAGAGTTTCGGTGAGCGCGAGCGCCTCGCGCGTGGCGGAAAACGAATTTCCGTCCGGCACGGGGTGGCCCGCCTCCCGGCAGATGAGGCCGGGGATGGGACTTAGCACATGATCGTACTTTGTGATGACGATGCCTGTCTCGATCCTCCCGCCGAGCGCCGCCTTCGCCGCCGAAGCCATGCGCCATGCCGCCTTTCCGGCGGCGACAAGGATCACGCGCCCCGGAAAGCTCTGCCCGGTGAGCGCGCGCCGGACGGCTTCGTCCGGCAGCACGGCTTCAATGGCGCGCGTATAGATATACTTTGCATCCTCGCGCAGCGTACTCATTTGTTGACCACATTCTTCGGCTCGCCGCTCTGATAGGCGCGCACGTTTTCCACGGTACATTCCATGATACGCCGGCGGCTGCCCTGCGAGCCCCAGGACATGTGCGGCGTAATGATGCAGTTTTTGGCCTTGAGCAGCGGATTGTCACCGCGGATCGGTTCGGTGGATACAACGTCCAGACCGGCGAAGGCGACCTTGCCGGAGTTGAGCGCATCGGCGAGATCCTGTTCGACGACCATCTGGCCGCGGCTGTTGTTGATGATGATGACGCCGTCCTTCATCTTGGCGATGTTTTCCCTGTTGATGATGCCGATGTTGAAATCCATGAGCGGCATCTGAAGGCCGAGAACGTCGGAACGGGCGAACAGCTCGTCGAGCTCGACAAACTCCACGCCGATATCCTTCGCCGCCTGCGAGGGGTACTTGTCGAAGGCGATCACATGCATGCCGAGGCCCTTCGCCGCCTCCGCAGTGTGAATGCCGATGCGGCCGCAGCCGAGAAGGCCGTAGGTCATGCCGGCCAGCTCGATGAGCGGGTAGTCCCAGTAGCACCAGTCGGGGTTGTTTTCCCACTTGCCCTCGTGCACGGTGCGGTCGTGGTGACCGATGTGCAGGCAGCACTCAAGCATGAGCGCGATGGAGAACTGGCTGACGGAATAGCCGCCGTAGTTCGGCACATTGGAGACCGGGATGCCCTTTTCGCGGGCGTAATCGATGTCGATGACGTTGAAGCCCGTGGCGAGCACTGCGATGAAGCGCAGATTCGGGCAGGCGTCGAGCACGGCGCGGCCGATGGGCGTCTTGTTTGTGAGGACGATCTCCGCATCGCCGATGCGCCGGATAATCTCGGCGTCGTCATAAGGCGTGCGGTCGTAGACCGTAAGCTCGCCCAGCTTTTCCAGCTCCTCCCAGCTCAGATCGCCGGGGTTTTCCGTGTATCCGTCCAGAATAACGATTTTCATGGTATTCAAACCTCATGAAACGCTTTTTATGACACGAGTATAGCGCCGTTTATATTGTAAATGTTATAAATTTATTCTATAATTTTTTTAATTTTTATAAAAGGGTGGTTTCGCACCATGGATCTTTCCCCACAGGACGCCATGAGCATCGTAACGGAAATGAAGCGGACGATCGGCCACGACGTCAACATCATAGAGAATAACGGCGTGATCCTCGCGAGCACAAACAAGGCGCGCATCGGCACCGTACACGAAGGGGCGCGGCGGCTCATAGAAAACCGTCTCGACTCGCTCACGGTATGGGAGGACGATCCTGCGCACGGCGTGCAGCGCGGCATCAATCTCCCGGTTGTGCTCGACGGGCGCGTGGAGGGCATAATCGGTGTTACGGGCGATCCGGCGGATATTTCGGTATTCGGCGCGGTGATCCAGCGGCTGATGGAGATCATGCTGGAAAGTCTCCAGCAGCGGCGGCGCCTTGCACAGATGGACGGCGCGCGCGACGCCTTTCTCGAAGCGCTCTTTCTCGAGGACAGCGTTCCCGCCGCGGAGCTCTCCGAGCGGGGGCGGCTGCTCGGCTTTCCCATGGACAGTCCCTGCGCCGCCGTGCTTCTGCGCCCCGCTGCCGAGACCGGAGCGGAAGCGCTCGCCGGTCTCCGCGGGCAGAAGCTGCTCGCACACATCCGCCGGATGCGTCTCCCCGGACAGGGCGGCCATTGTGCCATTCTCCGCGGGGAGGTCGTGCTGCTGCTCTGCGGCGCCGGGCGCGAGGAGCTGTATACGTTTGCGCGCACGCTCTGCGCCGAGGCGGAGAGCCGCTGCGGCGCGGCGATGGCCGGCGGCATCGGCGGCACGGCTGAGAGCATTCTCTCCGCGCGGCGCAGCTTTCGCGAAGCATGCGCGGCGGCACGCGCGGCGTGCGCGTCCGGTACAGGCGGGCGGATATTCTTCTACGATCAGGTATCGCTTGAATATCTCGCCGAGAGCCTCCCCCGCGCTCTGCTGCGCGATCTGAAGGAGACGACGTTCGCCGCGTGCACACCGGAGGAGGTTCGCGATTTCAAAGCGCTTCTGCGCATATATTTTGCGCAGGACGGCGATCTGCGCCGCTGCGCGGAGGCGCTCTATCTCCACCGGAACACCGTGCAGTACCGTCTCGACCGCCTTCGCGATAAAACCGGGTATGATTTCCGAAAGCCGCGCGACGCCTTTCTCCTCTATCTCGCCTCGCTCGATGACGGAAATGATCGTTGACAAAACCTGCCGCAGGGCATAGAGTGGATCTGATCAAAAAATGACCCGCAAGGAGGACATACACTTGAAGCTCAACGCCAGAAAAGACGTGCCGATCCGCGAGACATGGGATCTCTCGCTGATCTTTGCGACGGAGGCCGATTTTGAAGCGGCGGTCGAAAAAGTGAAAACGCTCGCCGACACGCTTGAAAAGACGTATAAAAACGCGCTCGCCACGCCGGAGAGCATCGCCGAGTGTCTCGCGCTCTATGAGGAGCTGGAGATCATGCTCTATCAGACGACGAGCTACACGAGCCTCGCCGTTTCGGTGGACTACACCGACACCGGGGCGCAGGAGAAGGACGCGAAGATGTCCGCGCTCGCCGCCGAGATCGAGAGCCGTCTCTCGTTCATCGAAAGCGAGATCGCCGATGCGCCGGAAGATCTCATCCGCGCCGCCATGGGCAAAACCGAGCGCGCGAAGCACTATCTTGCAGAGATTCTCCGCGGGAAGCCGCACCGTCTGAGCGCCGAGACGGAAAAAGTGCTCGCCGCGCTCCGCCCGGTGTTCGGCGCGCCCTATGACATTTACCACATGACCAAGCTCGCCGACATGAAGTTCGGCTCCTTCACCGTAAACGGCAGGGAATACCCGCTCGGTTACTCGCTCTTCGAGGACGAGTATGAGTATGAGGCCGACACGGACGTGCGCCGCGCGGCGTTTCGCGCGTTCTGCGATAAGCTCCGTGAGTACGAGAACACGACCGCCGCCACGTACAACACCTATCTCACGCAGCAGCGTATAATGGCCAAACAGCGCGGCTTTGCCGACATGTTTGAAGCCGACCTCTTTACCGACCATGTCACGCGCGAGATGTACGACCGGCAGATCGACCTCATTACCGAAAAGCTCGCGCCCGCGATGCGTAAATACGCCCGTCTCGTCGGGAAGATGCACGGGCTCGACCGCATGACCTTCGCCGATCTCAAGCTCGCGCTCGACGCGGAGTTTGACCCGCGCGTCACGATCGAGGAATCGCGCGTGTACGTCCGCAGCGCGCTCTCCGTCCTCGGGCAGGACTACGCCGATATGGTAGACGAGGCCTATGACAGGCGCTGGATCGATTTTGCCCGCAACGTCGGCAAAGAGACCGGCGGCTTCTGCTCCTCGCCCTATGGCTGCAATTCCTACATTCTGCTCAGCTGGAACAACCGTATGGCGGACGTGTTCACGATCGCGCACGAGCTCGGCCACGCCGGACACTTCCGGCTGTGCAACGGCGCGCAGTCGCTCTTCGATACGAACGTTTCCGGCTATCTCATCGAGGCGCCCTCGACGATGAACGAGCTGCTTCTCGCGCAGGATCTGCTGCGCAGAAACACCGACAGGCGCTTCCGCCGCTGGGTGCTCTCCTCACTCATCGGGCATACCTACTACCACAACTTTGTTACGCACCTGCGCGAGGCATGGTACCAGCGCGAGGCGATGAACATCATTGAGCGGGGCGGCGCGGTGAACGCCGAAACGCTCTCCGGCATCTTCCGGAAGAATCTTGAAACGTTCTGGGGCGACGCCGTGGAGCTGACCAAGGGCTGCGAGCTCACATGGATGCGCCAGCCGCATTACTACATGGGGCTATATTCCTACACCTACAGCGCCGGTCTCACACTCGCAACGCAGGCGGCGCTCAACATCGCCGCCGAGGGCGAGAGCGCCGTGGCGCGCTGGCGTGCGATGCTCGAAGCGGGCAGCACGCGCGACCCGCTCGGTCTCGCCGGGATCGCCGGCATCGATCTCTCCACTCCGGACGCGCTCGAGCACACGATCGCCTACATTTCCGGCATCATCGACGAGATCGCCGCGCTGACCGAGGAGATCGACGGCATCACGCTGGATTAAAATAATCAAAAAAAGATATTGACTTTATCGCCTTCAGGTGCTAAAGTGTGCCCAACAAGCAAACCGAAGAGCAAGATAAGTAACCTGCCAATGAGACATCTTTCAGAGAGCCGCCGACGGTGTGAATGCGGTAAGAGGTCTCCGCGGGTGAATGGCCTTGCGAGGGCAAACAGAAAGGGAGCGCATCCCGAGTATGGGCGACGGAGTTGGCTGTCCGTTATCATAAGGCCGACGCATGATATGTGCGTTCAAGTGGGCGCGACAGCGTCAAGCCGGGTGGTACCGCAGGAGTTTACAACAAAGCTCTTGTCCCTGCATTTGCAGAGACAAGAGCTTTTTCTTTTCCTGTCTCTGCTCCAGAAACAAAAATCAACGGAAAAGGAGCAAAACATCATGGAAAACAAAAACATCCCCTACAAGATCTATCTCGACGAAGCCGATATGCCGCAGGCATGGTACAATCTCCGCGCGGACATGAAAAACAAGCCCGTGCCCCTGCTCAATCCCGGCACGGGCAAGCCCATGACCGCCGCGGAGCTCGGCGGCGTATTCTGCGACGAGCTCGTGCAGCAGGAGCTGGACAACGACACGCCGTTCATCCCCATTCCGGAGGAGATCCGCGGCTTTTACAAGATGTACCGTCCCTCCCCGCTCGTGCGCGCCTACTGTCTCGAAAAGGCGCTCAACACGCCCGCGAAGATCTACTACAAGTTTGAGGGCAACAACACCTCCGGCAGTCACAAGCTCAACAGCGCCATCGCGCAGGCGTATTACGCGAAAAAGCAGGGGCTCAAGGGCGTGACGACGGAGACCGGCGCCGGGCAGTGGGGCACCGCGCTTTCGATGGCGTGCGCGTATCTGGGGTTGGACTGCAAGGTGTTCATGGTGAAGGTCAGCTACGAGCAGAAGCCGTTCCGCCGCGAGGTCATGCGGACCTACGGCGCGAGCGTGACGCCGTCCCCCTCGATGGAAACGGAGGTCGGCCGCCGCATCCTTGCCGAATACCCCGGCACGACCGGCTCTCTCGGCTGCGCGATCAGCGAGGCCGTCGAGGTGGCAACAACGAACCCCGGTTACCGCTATGTGCTCGGAAGCGTTCTCAACCAGGTGCTGCTGCACCAGAGCGTCATCGGTCTTGAGACCAAAGCCGCACTCGATAAGTACGGTGTGAAGCCCGACATTATCATCGGCTGCGCCGGCGGCGGCAGCAATCTCGGCGGACTGATCGCGCCGTTCATGGGCGAGAAGCTGCGCGGCGAAGCCGACTACCGCTTCATCGCCGTCGAGCCCGCCTCCTGCCCCAGCTTCACCCGCGGCGTTTACGCCTACGACTTCTGTGACACCGGCAAGATCTGCCCGCTCGCGAAGATGTACACGCTCGGCAGCGGCTTCATCCCCTCCCCCAACCACGCGGGCGGTCTGCGCTTCCACGGCATGAGCAGCGTGCTGAGCCAACTCTACCACGACGGATATATGGAGGCGCGCGCCGTGGAGCAGACGAGCGTGTTCGAGGCTGCGGAGCAGTTCGCCCGCATTGAGGGCATCCTCCCTGCGCCGGAGAGCAGCCACGCCATCCGCGCGGCGATCGACGAGGCCGTCCGCTGCCGTGAGACCGGCGAGGCAAAGACGATCCTCTTCGGTCTGACCGGCACGGGCTACTTCGATTTGACGGCCTATCAGGCGTTCAATGACGGCAAGATGACCGATTACATCCCCACCGACGAAGAGCTTGCGCAGAGCATCGCCACGCTCCCGAAGGTGCCGGGCATGGAATGATCCTATATAAAGGTTTCAGCGGGCAGTCCCTCACGGGAACTGCCCGCCTTTTTATAGCCGGCGGAGCCTGAGAGCCGTTATCCGTACCCGCCGCAAGTCAGTCATAGCTCCACGCTATGTCCGAGATGAGGTTCGTCCCGTCCGTCACAACGATGCGCGTCAGGCGATCCATGGCGTCATAGCCGTAATATTCCGCGGTCACGAGCGTTTCGCCCGTGATCTCGCCGTTCTCCAGCGTGAGTGACTTCTTCTCGATCTTGCTTATCTGCCCGCGGGAATCGTAGGTATACGCATATCCCGTGCCGGTGCTGTCCGAGAGATTCGTGTACCGCCGGAGCAGATCGTCCGTCTGGGCGTCGTAGTCATACTTCCACCAGAGGCCGTTGCCGTAGAGCTGCTGCGCCAGCGTCCACGCGCCGGTGTTGTACGAATTGGATACCAGCGTCCACGTCTCCCCGATCTTTACCGCCGTCGAAAGACCGGCCGCGCCGTAAGTAAATCCATACGTCGTTGCGCCGTTGCCGGCGCAAGCTGGAAGAGAAATACAAAGGAGAGTAACAGACACAGAGCTTTCCTGCCTCGGCTCATGGGATTATCCTCCTTAAATAAAATGACACGACGTCACGGATCGATAAAATTGTATAATTTCATCAAGTCTGCGAACATCGTGTCTGGTTAAATTATATAGGTTCAGAATCATCTATGCAAGTAAAATTTCTCCAAAACCGGAAATAGAAAGAGACGCCTTTTGCTTTCGCAAAAGGCGTCCGTTTTTGGCGGAGAAGCCGGGATTTGAACCCGGGCTCGGCTCATCACCGACTACTCCCTTAGCAGGGGAGCCCCTTCGGCCACTTGGGTACTTCTCCAAACCGCTCGAATATCATATCACAGGGCATGCGGCCTTGTCAATGCAAAAATCAGTTCAGTACCGATTTTACGGCGGAAAGCACGTCCGCGGCAACCTCTTCGGGCGTGCGGGCGGCGTTTACGATGCAGATTTTGTCCCGGTGCTCAAGCCGCCGGAAAATTTCATAATACCGCCGGCGCACGGCGAGCAGGGAGTTTTCGTTCTCGTAGATCTCACGGTAAGACCGCCCCCGCTCCATGCGGCGCAGGCATTCCTCGTCATCCAGATCGAGAAATACGCAGAGATCGGGCTTTCGGATCTCCGGGCAGTCGATGTTGATATGGAAAACCCATTCCGGGTCGGTCACCGTACCCTGATAGGCGAGCGAGGAATAGTAATACCGGTCGCAGAGGACAACGCACCCCTCCGACAGGAGCTTGCCGATGCCGTTAACGGGATTGACGTTGTGCGCCACGCGGTCGGCCATGAAGAGCGCCGCGATCTCCGCGCCGGTGCGCGGCGTGAAGCCGGAGAGCGCGTCCCGCGCAAGGCCGCCGGTCGTGCTCGCCGTCGGCTCCGCGGTCTCCGCCACGGCATAGCCGAGAGCGCGCAGATTCCTCGCGAGCGCGTTCAGCTGTGTGGTTTTCCCCGAGCCGTCCAGCCCCTCGATGACGATGAATTTTCCGTTCATGACAGTTCCTCCAGCCGAACGCACGATTTGTTCGCAGATATTATAGCAAAACTCTTTTCTCGCGGCAAGAAAAATGATATAATACATTTTGTATTATTGTCTTTATGGAGCGAACGCATGACAGAAACCGCTTTTTTACAATATACGGGATATGTGCTCGCGTTTTTCGCCGTTTGGGTCGTGGCGCGCTGCGCGCGCTCGATGCTGAGTGAAAAGTATGTGCCGGAGGTCTGGGGCTATCTGGAGCTGCCGGACGGCACGTCGCGCGCGATCGAGCACTGGGAGTGCATTCTCGGCCGGGCGAAGGCATCGGACATCGTGCTCACCGGCGAGGGCATCGGGCGCAGCCACGCCGCCATCCAGCGCTCCGGCTCCGGCGAGTGGACTCTCTCCGCGCTCGACGGCGGCAAGGGCGTCTGGGTGAACGGCGAAGCCGTCACGGGCGACGCGCCGCTCCGCGGCGGGGATACGCTCCGGCTCGGCGAGATGGAGCTGCACTTTCTCACGCTGGACGACGCGCAGCGCGCCACATTGCAGCGCAAGCGTCCCGTGACCGGTCACAAGGTGCAGCCGGCGGTGACGCTTCTTCTTCTCGTATGCTTCCAGCTCGTGCTGCTCTTCCAGTTTTTCTTTACGACGCACGGCGCGGCGCTTATTTACATTATGCTGTCGTTCGGGCTGCTCATCGCTATGGAGTGGTTCTGCTATTTCGTCATGCGCAGCATATCCGTGCGCGGCTTTGAGCCGGAAACGATCGCCTTTTTTCTCACGAGCGTCGGCTTTGCCGTCGTCGGTTCCTCGGCGCCGGAGAGCATGGTGCGGCAGTGCCTTCTGTTTCTCGCCGCGCTGGCGCTTTTCTTTGCGCTCGGCGTTTGGCTGCGCGATCTGCGCCGGGTACGGGCGATGCGCTGGCCGATGGCGTTTGCCGCGCTCGGCTTTCTTGCGCTCAATCTGCTGCTGAGCGAAACGATCTGGGGCGCGAAAAACTGGCTGAGCGTCGCCGGGCAGACGCTTCAGCCCTCGGAGTTTGTCAAGATCGCCTACGTTTACGCCGGTGCGGCGACGCTCGACCGGCTCTTCCGGCGGCGCAATCTGATCCTGTTCATCGCCTTTTCCGCCGTGTGCGTGGGCGCGCTGGCGCTCATGGGCGATTTCGGCACGGCGCTCGTATTCTTTGTATGCTTCCTTGTGATATCGTTCATGCGCTCGGGGAGCTTCGCCACGCTTTTTCTCGCCATCGGCGGCGCGGCGAGCGCGGTGATGCTCGTTTTGACCGTGAAGCCGTATGTGGCGCAGCGGTTCGCCACCTGGGGCCACGCATGGGACGATCCGCTCAACACGGGCTTTCAGCAGGTGCGCACCATGTCTGCCACCGCCGCCGGCGGTCTTTTCGGCCGCGGCGCCGGGGCAGGCTGGCTCAAAAATGTGTTCGCCGCGAATACCGACATGGTATTCGGCGTCGTGTGCGAGGAGCTGGGGCTGATCGTCGGGCTTTGCTGCGTTCTTTCGCTCCTGCTGCTGGCGGTGTTTTCCGTGCGCAGCGCCTCGGCCGGGAGATCGTCCTACTATGTGATCGCCTCGTGCGCCACGGTCACGATCTTCATGACGCAGCTTGCGCTCAACGTGTTCGGCTCGCTCGATCTGCTGCCGTTCACAGGTGTGACGTTCCCGTTCGTTTCCAAGGGCGGCTCAAGCCTCATCTCCTGCTGGGGGATGCTGGCTTACATCAAAGCCGGGGACACGCGCTCCGGCGGCAGCTTCGCGCTGCGCACGAGCTTTGAACGCGCCCGCAGGAGCCGGAAAAAGGAGGCGGCGGAATGAAGCGTATCGAACACCGCTCCGCCATCGCGCTGCTGCTTGCGGCGGCGCTGCTGATCGGCATGGGCTTTTTCGTCGTGCGTCTGGCTCTGCACGGCGGGGACTGGGCGGTCTACAGCGCCAACCGGCACATTTACCAAAACGGCGTGCTGAAAAACAGCACTTTGACCGACCGCAACGGCGTGATCCTTGCGCAGACCGAAAACGGCTCTCTCCGCTACGCCGACGATCCGACAGTGCGCGTCTCGTCCGTCCACGCCGTCGGCGACAGCCGCGGCTACATTGACGGCGCTCTTTCCCTCTTCGCGGACGAGCTTTCCGGGTATTCGTTCGTCAACGGCACGCCCGGCGGCGGCGCGGCGGTCGCGCTCTCGCTCGACACCCGGCTGCAGGCCGCCGCGTGGAACGCGCTGGCCGGACGCGCCGGAGCGGTGCTGGTGCTGAACTATGAAACCGGCGAGATTCTCGCTATGGTCTCCTCCCCGTCCTACGATCCGAACGGCGAGCCGGACATGAGCATCGACGGGCTTTTCCTCAACCGCTGCACGCTGGCGGCCTTCACTCCCGGCTCGGTGTTCAAGCTCGTTACGCTCATCGCCGCCGCGGAGAACCTCCCCGATCTCACGGAACGGACGTTCCGCTGCGAGCAGTATCTCGATCTCCCCGGCGGAACGGTCGTATGCACCGGGTATCACGGCGATCTTACGATCGAGCAGGCGCTTGCCGATTCCTGCAACTGCGTCTTTGCCGAGCTCGCTCTGGAGCTTGGCAGCGATACGATCGTCAAAACGGCGCAGCGGCTCGGCGTGGCCGGGTCGCTGACGCTCGACGGCGCCTCCACCGCCTCCGGCAGCGCCGAACCGGCAGAGACCGGCAGCAGCGACGAGGCGTGGCTCGGCATCGGGCAGTATACCGATCTCGTGACGCCGTTTTCCATGGCGCGGCTGTGCGCGGCCATCGCCAACGGCGGCACGGCCGTTACGCCGACGCTCTCCTTTGGCGGTACGGGCGGCGGCGCGGTGCTCATGAACGCGGAGACCGCGGAGTATCTCGGCGAGTGCATGAGCTACAACGTGGCCTACGGCTACGGCCGCGACCGCTTTCCGGGGCTGGATCTCTGCGCCAAGAGCGGCACGGCCGAGGTCGGCGGCGGGCTGTCCAACGCATGGTTCGTCGGGTATCTCCGCTCCGGGCCGCCGGTGGCGTTTGCCGTGATGCTCGAAAAGGGCGGCGGCGGTCTGCTGCAGGCCGGAGGCGTCGCCAATTCCGTACTGCAAACCGTATTGGAGTATTATTCCGAATGATCGACATTTCCGTTCGTGACCTCACGAAAGCGTTTGAGGTCAACAAAAACATTCTCGACGGGCTGACCTTTCAGGTGCAGCACGGCGAGCGCGTCGGTATTCTCGGCCGCAACGGCACGGGAAAAACGACGCTCTTCCGCCTCATGGTCGGCGAGCTGGCCGAGGACAAGGGCGAGATCGACATTGCGCGCGGCAAGCGGCTGGGGCTTGTGTCGCAGATACCGCACTATCCCGACGGCTACACCGTGGAGGACGTGCTCGCGACCGCCGAGGAGCGGCTCAACGCGATGCAGGCGCGGATGCGCAAGCTGGAAGAGCTGATGAGCGTTTCGGACGACCGCGCGCTGCTCTCCGAGTATGACGAGCTGCTCTCGCGCTTTGAAACGCTCGGCGGATACGACGCCGAGGTACGCCGCAGCAAGGTGGCAAACGGTCTGGACATCCCGCCGGCGATGAGAGAGCAGCTTTTCGACTCCCTCTCCGGCGGTGAAAAGACGCGCGTCAATCTCGCCCGGCTCATATTGGAGGATACGGACATTCTGCTGCTCGACGAGCCGACGAACCATCTCGATATGCACGCGACCGAGTGGCTGGAGGACTATCTGCTGCATTTCAAGGGCACGGTGCTCGCCATATCGCACGACCGCTGGTTTCTCGACAAGATCGCGCAGCGCATCATCGAGATCGTCGACGGCAGGGCGGAGTTTTATAACGGCAACTACACGTTCTATGCCGAGGAAAAGCAGCGCCGGTATGAGGAACTGCGAAAGCAGTACGAAAAGAACCAGAAGGAGATCGCGCATCTCCAAAAGGCGGCGGACGATCTGCATCTGTGGGCGTTTATGGGGGCGGACAAGCTGCACAAGCGCGCCTTTTCCATGGAAAAGCGCATTGCGCGGCTGCAAACGGCGGAGAAGCCGCGCGAGGACAAAAAGCTCTCCGTCCGCTTCCGGCAGAAGGAATTTTTCGGCGACGAGGTGCTCGTGCTGGAGGACGTGGCGAAGTCCTACGGCGAGAAGAAGCTCTTCTCCGGCATCGACGAGCTCATAGAGCCGGGCGAGCGCATTGCGCTCATCGGCGACAACGGCACGGGAAAATCCACGCTGCTTCGGTGCATCGCCGGCGAGGAAACGCCTGACCGCGGCTGGATCCATCTCGGCCCGGCCGTCAAGAGCGCGTATCTGCCGCAGCTCGTGCGCTTCGACGATCCATCGCGCAACATGGTGGACACGATGCTCTGGGAGGCGAAATGCGATCCGCAGACGGCACGCAACCGTCTGGCGGCGTTCGGCTTCCGGGGCGAGGACGTGTTCAAGACCGTTTCGGTGCTCTCCGGCGGCGAGAAAAGCCGTCTGCGGCTGTGCATCCTCATGCGCGACGACATAAACTTCCTCATGCTCGACGAGCCGACGAACCATCTTGATCTGCTCTCGCGCGAATGGATGGAGGACGCGCTCACCGACTATGCCGAGGCGCTGCTCTTTGTGAGCCACGACCGCTGGTTCATCGAAAAATTTGCCACGCGCATCTGGTATCTGCACGACGGACAGATCGAGGATTACCGCGGCGGCTTTGCCGAGTGGCGCGAATACAAGGCGCGGCAGGAGGCTTTGCAGCCGTCGGCCAAGGCGGTCAAAAGCGCCGTGCGCGAGGAAAAGCCGAAGAAAAAGGCCGAGCCGAACCGCGACCGCCGCCGCCAGAAGATCGAGCGCGACATTGAGCGCGCCGAGGCCTCCCTCAGGGCCATCGAGGACGAAATAGAGCATAATGCCTCCGATTACCGGAAGCTCATCGAGCTGGACGAAAAGAAGTCCGCCGCCGAGAGCGCGATCGAGGCGCTTTACGCCGAGTGGGAAACGCTCGCGGACTGAAATGCATACCCCCAACGGCATACGAAACCGCGAAAGGAGAAGCCATGCCGGAGCTGACAACGGACATACGCTACATAAAGGGCATCGGGGAAAAGCGCGCCGAGGCTCTCGGCCGTCTGGGCATCCGCACGCTCGGCGATCTTCTCTGCTATTTTCCGCGCGACTATGAGGACCGCACCGCCGTGCGCCCGATCGCGGAGCTGCTGCCGGACGAAACGGCGTGTGTGCGCGCCATGGTCGCCGCCGAGCCGCGCCTGACACACGTCCGCCGCGGCATGGATCTTGTGAAGCTGCGCATCGTGGACGAGAGCGGCGGCGCGGAGGTGACGTTTTTCAACCAGAGCTACGTCCGCGACCGGCTCGTACCGGGCGAGACCTACATCTTTTACGGCAAGGCGGGCGGAACGCTGCTGCGAAAGACGTTCACGAACCCCGTTTTCGAAAGCGAAGCCTCCGCCGGAACGCTCACCGGGCGGATACTGCCGCTCTACCGGCTGACGCGCGGCGTTTCCAACCGGCTCGTCATGACCGCCGCGGAGTGCGCGCTCGACGCCTGCGGCGACGTGCTGCCGGAGCTTCTGCCCGCGGAGATCGCCGAACGGTATGCGCTCGCGAAGGTCGGCTTTGCGTACCGGAACATCCATTTCCCCGCCGATCAGGAATCTCTGACACTGGCAAAGCGGCGCATTGCCTTTGAACATCTGTTCGTCCGGGCCTGCGCCGTGCAGAAAATGCGCCAGATGCAGCAGAAGGTCAGGGGGCAATATATCCCCACGCCTTCCATGGAGGAGTTTTTTGATTCTCTCCCCTTTTCCCCTACCGGCGCGCAGCGGCGCGCGATCGACGAGATGCTGTGCGACATGGCGTCCGGCCGGCGGATGTCGCGCATTTTGCAGGGCGACGTCGGGAGCGGCAAAACGCTCGTCGCGGCGGCGCTTTTATGGGCGGTGCAAAAGGCCGGTTACCAGAGCGCTTTCATGGCGCCGACGGAGATTCTGGCACAGCAGCATTGGAAAACTCTGCAGGAGTTCCTCGCGCCTTTCGGCATAAACGTGCTTCTTTTGACCGGCTCGATGAAAGCCAGGGAAAAAAGCGCGGTAAAGGCCGCGCTTGCCGGGGGGAGCTGCCACGTTGTCGTCGGTACGCACGCGCTGCTCACGGAAGATGTTGCGTTTTATAATCTGGCGCTGACGGTCACGGACGAACAGCACCGCTTCGGCGTTGCGCAGCGGAGCACGCTGCATGGCAAGGGCGCGCACCCGCATATTCTCGTCATGTCGGCGACCCCGATCCCGCGAACCTATGCGCTGGTCATTTTCCGCGATCTTGCCGTTTCGGTGCTTGACGAGCTGCCACCGGGACGTGAAAAGGTGGATACTTTTTCCGTAACGGAAAGCTACCGCGCGCGGCTGAACGGATTTATCCGGAAGCAGGTCGAAGAGGGGCATCAGGTGTTCGTCGTCTGCCCGAAGATCGAGGACGGCGAAGAGGGCGAGAGCAGGCTCAAGTCCGCTTCAGAGCACGCGGAGGAGCTGCAAAAGCTTTTCCCGGAGTTGACCGTGGCATGTGTTCACGGGCGGATGAAGCCGAAGGAAAAGGAGGCGGTCATGGCCGCCTTTGCCGCCGGGGAAACAAATATCCTCGTCTCCACCACGGTCGTGGAGGTCGGCGTGGACGTGCCGAATGCAACGCTCATGGTCGTGGAAAATGCCGAGCGGTTCGGTCTCTCGCAGCTCCACCAGCTGCGCGGACGCGTCGGGCGGGGCAAAGCGAAAAGCTATTGTGTCCTTGTTTCGGATACGGCGTCCGAAGAAACAAAAAACCGGCTGCATGTGCTGACCAAAACCAATGACGGCTTTGAAATCGCACGGGCGGACTTTGATCTGCGCGGCGCGGGCGATATTCTGGGCGAAGCGCAGCATGGCAGGCTGTTTGATTTGGCAACTCTGGAAATGTTCCGGACAACGCAATCCGCTGCGGAGGAGCTTTACAAAGATAACCCCGATCTTGCGGGCGAGGAGCTCGCGCCGCTGCGCGCCCGGATCGCCGGGCTGTTCGCCGCCAACGAAGGAACATGGAATTAAACCCCATATAAAAGAGATAAAAGGAGGAGTCCCCATGTATTGCCGTTTCTGCGGAACAAAGACCCCTGACAACGTGAAATTCTGCCCCGAGTGCGGCGCAAGCCTCGCTCCCGCTCCCTCCGCCGCGCCGGAAGAGAGCGCCCCGGCCGTCCCCGCGGCGCCGGAGATCCCGGTTTCGCCGGCTCCGGCGCCGTATTCCGCCGAGCTCTCCGATCCGGTCGGCGGCATCGCAGCGCCCCAGCGCGGCATGAAGTGGTTCAAGTTTATTATTTACTTCCAGCTGTGGGCCAGTATGCTCGTCAATCTGGCAGCGGCCGCAAAGTATTTCACCGGCGCGTATTATGAGGGAAACGCCGGGATGGTCTACGACTTCTTCCCCGCGCTTCAGCCGCTGGATATCGTCATGGGCGTTTTCTGCCTTGCGCTTGCCGTATACGCGGTCGTCGTGCAGAGAGCGCTGGCAAAGTTCCGCGCCAAAGGCCCGATGATGTATTATCTGACATACATCGTCAGCACGGCAGGCACCGCGCTCTATCTGCTCATCGGGAGCATCATTCTCGGCCAGTCGGCCTTTACCGCCGAAGTCGCCGGGAGCATCATCGGTTCGATCGTCATGCTCTTTGTCAATATTCCGTATTTCAACAACCGCAAACATCTCTTCGTGAATCCGTGACCGCCTTTCCGCGGGAGGTTTTTCCGCCATGACAAGATTTGTTTCCACGCTGCGCCGCGCGCCGTATCTGCACATCACCGGCGAGCGCCAACGGCTTCTTGCTTCCTTTGCGGCCGTCTTTCTCTGCGGCCTGCTCGCGCACGGCTATGCGTTTGCCGGTCTCACGCTCAGCCACGACTCGCTCAACGAGATGTTCCTTTCCGGCGATATCCGCTATGCCGCCGGCTCCGTGGCCGACTGGAAAATATCGCTCGGCCGGTTTCTCTATCCGGCGTACCGCACCGTATTCAGCGGCGGCGCCGGTACACCGTGGCTCTCCGGTATTCTCTCGCTCGTCTGGGTATCGCTTGCGGTGTATCTCGTTTCGCGGCTGTTCTCCGTGGACAACGCGCTGCTCCTTGCCGTGATCGGCGCTCTTTTCGTGACCAATGTGTCATATTCCGCGCTGGCGGCAACGTACATCTACGATCTGGATGGCGATATGCTCGCCATGCTGCTCGCCGTATGCGCGGCGTATCTCCTTCTGCGCGGCGCAGGCCGGCGCAGGGCGCTCGCCGTTGTTCCCATCGTCTGCTCGCTTGCGCTCTATCAGTCGATGATCTCGGTCACGGTCTCGCTTGTCATGATCGCCTGCATTCTGCGCCTTCTGAACAGCGAGAGCGCAAAGACCGTGCTGTTCGACGGGCTCAAAGCCGTCGGCATCCTTCTCGCGGGCGGGGCAGTGTACGGTTTTCTCGTCCGCGCCGTGTGCCGCGCGTCGGGCATTGCGCTGAGCGACGGCTACAACAGCCTTTTGAGTCTCGGCCGGATGACGCCCGCGCTCATTCCGGCAGCGGTCAGATCAACCTATGCCACATGGGCGGGCAGCATCCTGCGGCAGCCGGTTTTCTGGCCCTTGCCGGTCACGCTTGCGGTGCATCTTCTTCTCACCGCTCTCACGCTTGCGGCGGTATCGCTCTTTCTCGTCCGGAAAAGGCTCCCCGCGGCCAGCCTTCTCCTTGCGTTCGCTCTCACCGCGTTCCTGCCGATGGGTATGAATCTTTCCAACTTCCTCGGCTACGCCGGGATGGAGTCGCACGATCTGATGAAGTACGCCTTCTGCCTTGTGTATCTGTTCGATATGCTGCTGCTGCGGCAATGCATGCGGGAGCGGCCGGAAAGCCGGCTTTTCTCCCGCTGCGCGGCCGTCTCTCTTGCGCTGATCGCCGCGGTCATCTGGGGAAGCGTCCAGACGTCAAACGCGCTGTATCTCAAAAAAGACCTCGAGCGGCAGGCCACGCTTTCCCGCATGACGGAGCTCTGCCTCCGTCTGGATCAAACCGAGGGGTACGTCCCCGGAGAAACGCCGGTCGTGTTTATCGGTCTGCCGTCCTTCGATACGCCCGAAGCGCTCGGCAGCGTGTCGCAGATCACCGGCGCGGGCTTGAACAGCACGGTGGGCGGCGGGTATTATGCCGCGTATTTTTCGTACATCCTGCAAACCCCGATCCGCATCGGCAGCGAGACGGCGCTCCCCGAAGGGACGCCGATCGATGCGATGCCGCCTTTCCCCGCGGAGGGCAGTATTTGCCGGGCAGGCGATACGCTCATCGTACGGATGGGATAACAAAAGCACAGCGGCCGGCGTGTTTCCGCCGGCCGCTGTGCTTTATTTTTCTATATCCACGTGCTGTGGGAAACGAGATAGAGGTAGGCGTCCACCAGCTCGTCCACGCTCGCAGTGTGAGCGCTGTCCAGCCAGTTCTTCACCGTGGACACGAGGCAGATGGCGTTGAAGCGCGCCACCGTCTTTTCCGAGAGAAGCCCCGTGTGTCCGGCGCCCGGCGTAAGCCCCGTGTTTTCCAGAAGCAGACGCTGCACGGCGTCCGCAAACGAATCCTCAAAGCCATTTTGTCCCGTAACGGCGAACGCCTTGCGGTAAAAGGCCCTGTCTTCCATAAGCCCGGCAAAAATCGTGCGCAGCGCGCCGACCCCGTCGCCGCGGCGCAGCGGCTCGCCCGCCGGGGCGATCACGTCCGTCTCCACGATCCACGCGAGCAGATCGTATTTGTCCTGGAAGTGGTTATAAAACGACGGGCGGCGGATGCCCGCCTCGTTCGTTATCATCATAATGGAGATCTTTTCAAAGGGATACCGCAGCAGCATTGCCTTGAAGCTGTCGGCGATCAGGCGCTTTGTCAAGTCCTTGCGGCTGTCCATACATGCCCCTCTTTCACAAAAACAAACGGATCAGCACAACCACGCCGGTCAGGAAAAAGAGCGCGCCGCCAATCCCGTATGTGGTGTTTTTCTGCGCATATCCGAAATGATAGCCCACCGACACGCCGAAGAACGCGCACAGCGCCGTTACGCCGAAGAGCGTGGCAAGGCAGGAGAGCCAGTACGCATCAAGAAAGCGGGAGCTGATGCCGGCAAGCAGCGAGTCAAGGCTCGTGAACAGGGCGGTGCCCACGACCTTTTTGTAGGTAATCTCGGAGCGGTGCTCAAATACGGCCTTTTTCCGGATCGCCTTGACGATCAGATATACGCCGAGCGCAAAGAAGATGAGCGCGCCGAAAAGGCGCCACAGTCCCTGCGACACGGTATAGTACGACGCGAAGCGCGGCAGCGTGCCGAGAAGCCGCCCGATCTCCATCGCCGCAGTCTGCGCCGCGCAGAAGATCACACAGTAAACGGCAATGCGGCGGCGGCGGATCTCGCCGAGCACCGCCCCCTGACACACGGCGGCGCCGAACACATCCAGCGATATGCCCAGACAGAAAACCAGAATTTGCCAATATCTCACACCGGATCACCTCCGTTTTTCTTGCCCTTTCATTATACCGGAAATCCCGCCGGAGGAAAGATACAAAAAACTGAAAATGTCAAACGCGCCGGAGCTTTCACTCCGGCGCGTCCGGTTTATCGAAACGAGGCTTTTCAGGCGTTGACGGTCCCGCGGCGGGACGTCACGGCGCGCAGCACAAAGAGCGTGGCAAGCGTGAGCGCGACGCCGATGGCGAGGCAGATGTACACGTTCTGCACGAACCCGGCGACGATGTAGTTGACAAACGAAACGGCGGCAACGGTGAGAACGTAGGGGATCTGTGTGGAAACATGGTTGAGATGGTCGCACTGTGCGCCGGCGGAGGCCATGATCGTCGTATCGGAGATCGGCGAGCAGTGGTCGCCCATGACGGCGCCCGCAAGGCACGCGGAGACGCCGATGATGAGAAGCTGGCTGTCCGCCGGGAACACGTCCGTCACGATCGGGATCAGAATGCCGAACGTACCCCAGCTCGTGCCAGTAGAGAATGCGAGACCGCAGCCAACGAGGAAGATGATCGCCGGGAGCATGTTATAAAGACTCTGCGACGCGCCCTGCATCACGCCGTACACATACTCCGCCGCGCCGAGCATGCCGGTCATGTTCTTGAGCGTTACGGCAAACGTGAGAATGAGCAGCGCCGGAACCATGGCGATGAAGCCCTTCGTCGTGCACTCCATCGCTTCCTTGAAGCGCAGCAGGCCGCGGCAGATGTAGTAGATCACGGTGAATACGAGCGCGATGAGCGTACCCCAGGGCAGGCCGACGGAGGCGTTCGTCCCGGCGAAGGCCGCGGCGAACGGCGTGCCGGAGAAGAATCCGCCGACATACAGCATGCCGGTGATGCAGCAGACGATGAGAACAAGCACTGGGAGCACGAGATCGATGACCTTGCCCTTGGGCGAGACGGCCATGCTCTCCGCATCGTTGCGCCGCTCGCCGGAGGTGAAGAGGTCGCCGTTGAGCCGCGCGTTCATTTCGTGCAGCTTCATCGGGCCGAAGTCAAACTGCATGAGCGAGAGACCGACGACGAATACGAGCGTGAGAAGGCTGTAGTAGTTCCAGGGGATGGCACGCACGAAGAGCTCCGTGCCGGACATGACGCTCTCGTCCACAATGCCGGAGACCGCCGCTGCCCACGAAGAGATCGGTGCGATCATGCATATGGGCGCGGCAGTCGCATCGATGAGATAGGCGAGCTTGGCGCGGGAGATGCGGTGGCCGTCTGTCACCGGGCGCATGACGCTGCCGACCGTGAGGCAGTTGAAATAGTCGTCCACAAAAATCAGCACGCCGAGAAGGAACGTGGCAAGCATCGCGCCGGCGCGGGTGTGCACATTCTTTTCCGCCCAGCGTCCGAACGCCGCCGAGCCGCCCGCGCGGTTCATGAGCGCAACAAGGATGCCGAGCAGGATGAGAAACAGGAAAATACCGACGTTCCAGGCGTCCGCCACACCGGCGATGAAGCCGTCGTTGATAATGATGTCGAGCGTCCCGACCGGCGCGAATCCGGCGGCAAGCGCCGCGCCCACGACGATGCCGAGAAAGAGCGAGGAATAGACCTCCTTGGTGATCAGCGCCAGAGCAATGGCGACGACCGGCGGCAGCAGCGCCCAGATGGTACCGTAAAACATGCGAAAACCTCCCGCGTATGCAAAAAGCCGTGATCCCCGGTGGAAGGATCGCGGCTGTGCATACAAAAATAGTTAGTAAACAGATACTAAATTCGCAGCAATGACAGCTCTCCACCGAAGTGACAGTACGCGGAATGTTCTTCCGCGTCCCAGAGATCCACCGCCAGACCGCGGCGAACCCCTTCGGCGATCGTCCCTTTCCGCTCCCCCGGTGTCTGCCGGACAACGAAAGCGTACTGATGTTGATCGCGCCTCTATCATTGAATTTTTATTAAGATATTAACAGTATAACGCGCTAAAGGAAAAAGTCAAGCATAAATATCCGCCCGACCGAAAAAACTTACGCCGGGGATATTTCTCCCCCCTGCCCGGCCTCCCGCCGCCGGATGTCGCGCGAGACGCGCACGGCGATCGGCACGGCGAGCAGCATCACAAGCATGTCCGCCGCGCCCTGCACCGACGCGATGCCCCACACGCCCCAGAGCCGAACCATAAGAGGCAGTATCGGGAAAAAGCAGATGCCCTGCCGCGCCAGCCCCAGCAGCAGCGACGGCAGCGCCCGCCCGATGCCGGAGCAGAGCATATTCACGATGATGCCGAAGCCGTGGAACGGCATGGCGAGACACTGGATGCGCAGAGAGAACACGCCGATGCGCACAAGCTCGGCATCGTCCTCCGTAAAAAGCAGCAGGATGGGCCGGGCGAAGATGCCGACAACGAGCGCCACAGCGGAAATGCCGGCGACGCATGCGATCATGGAAAACCGGAACGATTCCCGCACGCGGTCAAACCGCTTCGCGCCCCACGAGAAGCCCGCCACGGGCTGAAAGCCCTGGCCGAAGCCGAGACAGGCGCTCGTCATAAACATGGTGATGCGGTTCGCCACATTGATCGCCGCGAGGGCGCTCGTGCCGTAGGTAACGGCGATGCGGTTGAGCAGTATCCCGGCGAGTGTTCCGAGCCCGTTGCGGAAAAAGCTCGCGCTGCCCATGGCGCAGACCTCTTTGGCGTCGCTCCAGCGCGGGCGGAACTGCCGGAAGCGGATCGTGAGCAGCGTCTTTTTGCGGAAGTACGGCGTCATGAGGATACACCAGCTGACGACCTTGGATATAGCCGTCGCAGCACTTGCTCCCGCGACGCCCCAGCCGAACGTGAAGATAAAGAGCGGGTCAAGCGCCACATTGAGCACCGCGCCCGCCACCATGCCGGTCATGGAAAAAACGGCGCTGCCCTCGGCGCGCAGGCATTGGTTGAGAACAAAGCTCGTCGCCATAAACGGCGCGGCAAGCAGGATGTACCGGCAGTACTGCTCCGAATACGGGAGAATGTCTTCGTTCGCGCCGAGCAGGCGCAGTATCCCGTCCTGATACGCAAAACCAAGGATGAGCACGAGCGTTCCAAGTGCGAGCGCAAGGAAAAAGCAGGTCGAGAGCACCTCGCGGGCACGCTTGTCCTCCTTCGCGCCGAGCAGGCGCGACGTAAGGCTCGCCGCGCCCACGGCAAGGAGTGAGCCCGCCATCATAATGATGAGATCGATCGAGCCGTTTACGCCGACAGCGCCCGTGGCGTCCGTGCCGAGCTGACTCACAAAAAGCGTATCGGCAAGGTTATAGGCGCTCGTAACGAGCATTCCCGCGATGGACGGCAGCGCCATTTTCGGCACGAGCCTGGGAATGGGCGTGTTGAGCATGAAATCTCTTTTTGCATTGGGGTCGCGAAGCTGTGCCATGGGCGGTATGCGTCCTTTCTCTCTTTGTACTCCGGCGCGGGCCGGAAAAGCGGTCAGTACAGGTATTTTCCGCCGCCGATGAACTCCCGCAGCAGCGAGTCCTTTGCGAGGAGGTCGGGCGAGACATCCTCAAAGCGCTCGAACGCCGGGAGGATGCTCTGCAGCTCACTGTATCGCGGCGTGTCGGCGGGCATGGCGTTAAAAAGATCCGTGGCGGTGTTGTTGAGCACCGGCACCTCGTAGGCAAACGACGAGTCGAACTGGAGATTTGCCTTGTCCTTAAAGGGCGAAATATACAGCTTCTCGCCGCGGCGGATGTTCGCCCAGTGCGCGAGCGTCTGCTGCGCGGCGGTGCCGCGGAAGAGATAGTCGCGCACCGTGCGGCGCATGAGACGCATCCAGGTGCCCTTGAATACGACCGCGCCGTTATCGTCGAGAATGTTGCTGCGCGCGCTGATATAGAGCTTGAAGGCCTCCGGGTGCACGAGCGTGATCGAGTCGTTGAGCGCGTGGATCCCCTCGAAAACGGCGACCTCGTTTTTCTTCAGGCGCAGCGAAGCGCTCGGCTCCAGATCGCGGCACTGGTGCACGAAGTCGTAGCGCGGCACAAGGATACGCCCGCCCTCCGAGAGCACGGAAAAATGCTCGTTCAAAAGCTCCATGTCCATACACAGGGGCGACTCAAAATCGTATTTCCCCTCGGGCGTGCGCGGCGTCGTTTCCGGGGAGACGGTTATGAAATAGTTGTCCATGGAGATGCTGTGCGTGCGCACGCCGCGCTGCTCGAGCACCTCGCAGATCTTCAGCGCGGTCGTCGTCTTGCCGCTGCCGGAGGGACCGGAGAGCAGCACGATCGGGCTTTTTTCCATGTTTTCCATAATGCGGTCGGCGGCAAGCTCCAGCCGGCTGGCGTAAATGCCGTCGCACTCGGCGATAAATCCGGCGGCATCGGTACGGCAGCGATCGTTGATCTCGGAAAGATAGTAGGCCATATCAGTTTTTCCCTTTCGGTTCGGATTTATAAAAGCGGACGATCCCGTCCTTTTCGGCACATATCTGCGCAATGCGCTCCATGTATTCGCGCGGGTACTTCGGCGCCATGAGACGCTTTACGACGCCGCCGGGCGCCGTGAGCTTTGTAGAGCCGCCCGCGCCCACGGCGAGAATGCCGCAAAGCTCCTCCATAATGCATATGTTGTAGAGATTTTCGTATCCCGGTTTCGTCCAGCCGACGTTTTCAAAGCTGCCGGACATGAACTTCTGCCGGTAAAGATAGTACGGCGCGTACCCCGCCGCTTCGAGCTTTTCGCGCGCGGCGCCGAGCATTTCGCCGACAGCCCTTCCATCCGGCAGCGCCGTGCCCTCGGTAAGAAAGCGCGAGCCCTTTTTGAGCGCGAGCGTGTGCACCGTGATATTCTCCGCGCCCAGCGCGATCACCTCGCGCACCGTGCCGGCGAAGCTCTCCGGCGTGTCGCCGGGAAGTCCCGCGATAAGATCCATGTTGAACGCGAGCTGCGGGAATCTCTTCACCATTGCCACCGCCTCGCGCACCTCGGCGGCGGTGTGGCGCCGCCCGATCGTTTCGAGCACCTCGTCCGACATCGTCTGCGGGTTGACGCTCACGCGGTTCACGCCGTGCGAAACAAGCACCGCGAGCTTTTCCTCCGTCACGGTGTCGGGCCGCCCGGCCTCGACGGTGAACTCCCGGCAGGCGGAAAGGTCAAAGCACGCCTTCGTGTCCGCAAGCAGCCGGTCAAGCTCCGGCGCCGTGAGCGTCGTGGGCGTGCCGCCGCCGACGTATACCGCAGCGATGCGCCGCCCGGCAGCCTTCACCGCCGCGGCAGTCGAGCGCATCTCCTGCCCGAGCGCGTCGAGATAGTCCGGGATGCTTTTCAAAAGTTTCGGCGCGTCCACGCTCACAAAGCTGCAATAGGCGCAGCGCGTCGGGCAGTACGGGATGCCGATGTACAAACACACATCCTCCGGCGCGAGCGTCGCTTCCGCCTTTGCCGCGGCGCGCTCCGCGGCGAGAGCGAGAGCCGCTCTCTCCTTCGACACATCGAACGTATCGGTCAGCATCCGCACGGCGTCCGTCTCGCTCAGCCCGTCCCGGCGGATGAGGCCCGCGAGGAGCTTTGCCGGGCGCACGCCGGTAAGACAGCCCCACTCCGGCTTCGGCACACCGAGAGCGATCGCGGCGCGGTAGAAAGCGAGCTTTAAAATGCGCTGCTCCAGCCGGGGGCGTTCGTGCGCATCGCGCAGCCGGTCGGTGCGGATGCGGGCATAGCCGCGCGCACCGTCTCCGTCATATTCGAGACGGCACACAGCCGTCGTATACGTCTCGCCGGGACACAGCCGCAGCGCGGCGGAACGCCCGCTCCGCGCATCGGCAGCGGAAGCCGGATACGCCGGCCGCTCGTCCGGAAAGAGCATGAGCATCATCTGCTCGGCGGCATATTTATAGTCGTTTTCCAGAAGAAAAATATCCATAACAGTTATATTATAGAGGTTTTCCGGAAAAAGGCAAGCCGCGAAAAGAAAAAGCCGCCGTTTTTATTGTAGGTTTGTCAATGATGTGTTACAGAGAGGGAAAAGAAGAAAGGACGAGTTTGGGAGAGCGCCAGTTGAGGGGGCGCATGGGGAAATCGTTGTATT
>SFFV01000031.1 GCA_004557735.1 Clostridiales bacterium | reverse complement strand
CCCGACGGAATGGCGAACGCCACGCCCTCAATGGACACCGAGCCGATATACCGGCTGCTCATTTTCATGTTGGTAATGCCGACGACCTGCCCGTAAACGTTGATGAGCGCGCCGCCGGAGTTCCCCTCGTTGATCGGCGCGGAGGTCTGGAGAAGGCTGTTGGTGACGCCGTTGTAGGAAATGTCGCGGTTGATGCCGGAAATGATGCCCTCGGTCATCGTGCTGCGAAATTCCTTGCCGAGCGGATTTCCGATGGCATATACAGTGTCGCCGACGAGCAGAGAATCGGCCGAGGCGAATGTCGCAGCGGTGAGACCGTATGCGGAGACTTTCAAAACAGCGATGTCGGTACGCGGATCATAGCCGACAAGAAGAGCGTCATACTCCGTATCGTCCCAGAGCGTAATGCGCGCGCGGCAGGCGCCCTCCACAACGTGCGAGTTCGTGAGGATATATCCGTCCTCGGTAAGAATGACGCCGGAGCCCCAGAAGTAGCTCTCGTCCGACGTTTCGTCCGGGAACGCGGAGACGGCGACGATCGAGGGCGCGCAGTGCTCGTAGATCTCCTGCGCGGTGAGCGGCGCTTCCCCGGCGGGGGAGAGCGTGAGCGTCACGCGCTTTGCGGTCTGCACCGTCGGGATCGTGCATTCCTTTGTCTCCTCATTCGCGGTAAAATAGTTTTCAAAAAACGATTTGTAATCACGCGGCAGCTCGTCGGCCGCGCCGGGGGCTGTCGGGTCCATGCCCGCGCCGCCGCGAAAGAGCAGACATGAGCCGATGATCACAACCGCCACGGCGACGATGATCAGCGCGATGCCCCAGACGGGCAGTTTCCCCTTCGGCCTCCGGGCCGGGGCGCGGCGCGGGGCCGCCTGCTCCGGCGCATCGCCGGAGCAGGCGTACCATAAAGATTCCTGATTTTCCATAAAACTCCTTTCCGCCTTTTACGGTTTGAGCGCGAGCGTGAACACAAAGTCGGTCACACCCTGGCGGCTTGTTACGGCAATATCCTCGCCGTGGTTGTTTAAAATGGTTTTGACGATATAAAGCCCCAGACCGACGCCGTCGCGGTCCTGACTGCGGCTGCGGTCGGATTTGTGGAACCGGTCGAAGAGGAGCGGGATCTCCGCCTCCGGGATCGTGCTGCCGCAGTTACGGACGGAGACATATGCCTTTTTGCTGTCTTTCCAGAGGGAAATGGTGAGCGGCGAGTTCTCGCGCGAAAACTTAATGGCGTTATCCAGCAGATTGTAAATGACCTGCGTGATGGCATCCACATCGCCGAGAACCTTGATCTCCTCTTCGGGGACATTGAACTCCACATCCAGATGCTTCTGGTCGATCTTGTCGGCAAACGTGATGAGCGTGAGCCGAAGCTGCTCGGAAATATCGAAGCTGCTTTTCAGAAGCGTTGCGCGATCCTTCGCCTGCAGGCGCGAAAGCTCCAGCATGCTGCGCACGAGCCGCGCCAGCCGCTTCGTCTCCGAGGAGATGATCTGGAGATACTTCTTTTCCGATTCCGGCGGGATCGTCCCGTCGAGAATGCCGTCGGCAAAGCCGGAGATCGTCGTCATGGGGGTTTTGAGTTCGTGCGAAACGTTCGCGATAAATTCGCGCCGTTTTGTTTCCGACTGCTCAAGCGAATTTGCCATGGAGTTAAACGCCTCCGTCAGCTCGCCGATCTCGTCGGAGCTGTCGGTCGACTCCACGCGGACGTCCAGCTCGCCGCGCCCGAAGCGCCGCGCCGCATCCGCCATGTCACGCAGGGGTTTGGCGAAATATTTGGAGCTGGCGTAGCTGAAAATGAGCGCAAGAAAGAGCACGATGAGGCTGATGAGGAAGAACAGCGGCACGATCGTCTCCCATATGGAGAGCGCGGTACCCGTGTCCTTGGAAACAAACAGATGGCCGAGCAGCGCGTCATCGTCGGTGAGCGCGGATATGACGGTATAGTGCTCGCTCGCATAAAACCCGCCCAGCGTGCCGAGCGATGTGATCGTGCCGGACTCCGGCAGCAGCGCCGTCACGCTCCTGTCAAGACGCTTTCCGATATGCTCGCAGAAAACGGCGGAATCCGAGCATGTGATGATATAACCCGAGGGATTGACGATGAAAATGTGCTGATTTGTGCTCGCGCCGATGGTGCTGAGCGTCATGCGCAGCTCGAGCGAGCGGAGATCGCCCTCGGCGGCATAGGCAACCGCCATGCGGGAGATCTCGCGCGAGTTTGTCATCATGCTCTCGCGCGTCTCGGACACGAACACCTGCCGGCTCGCAAAGCCGAACGCTGCGCCGATGAGCAGAAAGCTCACAAGGACCATCACCGCGGTCGTGGTGAAGGTCCGGAAATACGTTCTGTGCATGGTTTATTCGACCGACTCGAACTTATACCCGACGCCCCAGACCGTTTTGAGCGACCACTTGTCCGAAACGCCCTCCAGCTTTTCGCGCAGGCGCTTGATGTGGACGTCCACGGTGCGGGAATCGCCGAAATAATCAAAGCCCCACACCTCGTCAAGCAGCTGGTTGCGGGTGAAAACGCGGTTGGGGGAGGAGGCAAGGTGATAGAGAAGCTCCATCTCCTTGGGGGGCGCCTCCACGCGCTTGCCGTCCACGATGAGCTCATAGGAATCCAGATCGATCACGAGCTTATCAAATACCAGACGCTTCTCCGCCGCGTGCGGCGCGGCCTCCGGCTCGCTGCGGCGCATGACGGCGTGGATGCGCGCCATCAGCTCCTTGACCTCGAACGGCTTTGTGACGTAATCGTCCGCACCCATTTCAAGTCCCGAGATCTTGTCGAACGTTTCACCCTTCGCGGTCAGCATGATGATCGGCACATTGGAGCTCTTCCGGACCTCGGAGCAGACGACCCAGCCGTCCACGACCGGCAGCATGATGTCGAGCAGAATGAGATCCGGCTGCAGCTCCTGCGCGCGGCGGATGCCCTCTCCGCCGTCGGCGGCGAGGAACACGTCAAACCCGTCCTTTTCCAGATACAGGCGCAGCAGCTCCGCAATGTTGCTGTCATCTTCAACTACCAGTACTTTTTTTGCCATATTAGCAGCCTCCCTGTATGTACGGCAAGAATTGCCCAGTTTTCTAAATTATTATTATAAACCAATTCTATCAAATATGGAACACCGTATGCGAACAAAATGTAAAAAAACGGGAGAAAACCGGAAATGTTGCATCACAGTAATAAATACGGTAAAATGCAGGAAGGAAATGGGGTGTGTTCTTATGACGATCCATGAAAAGGGCTATGCAAAACTGAACTACTCTCTCGACGTCCGCGCCAAACGTGCAGACGGCTACCACGATCTCACCATGGTCATGGGCAGCGTTTCTCTCTGGGACGATGTTGAGGTATCCCTCCGCGGCGACGGACGGATCGAGGCGAGGTGCTCGCTCCCGTGGCTGCCTCGGGACGGGCGAAATCTTGCCGTGCGCGCGGCGCGCGTTTTCTTTGACGCCATGAACGATCCTTTGTGCGGCGCGGACATCCATATAAAAAAGAGAGTGCCGGTCGGCGCGGGCATGGCGGGGGGCAGTACGGACGCCGCGGCGGTCCTCCGCGCGCTCAACGCGCTCACTGGGGCGAATTTTCCGGTGGAGCGTCTGCGCGATCTCGCGCTCGCCGTCGGCTCGGATGTGCCGTACTGCATCACCGGCGGCATGATGCTCGCCGAGGGGCGCGGGGAGGTTCTTTCACCGCTGCCGGAGCTTCCGGGCGGGTGGATCGTGATATGCAAGCCGCCGTTTTCCGTTTCCACGGCAGAGCTTTTCGGCCGCATCGACAAGCGCCGCATCACGGCGCACCCGGATACGCAGGGGCTCTGCGCCGCGCTGCGCGCCGGGGACCTTTGCGGCGTCGCACGGCGGATGTACAATGTTTTTGAAGAGGCGCTGCCGCGCAGCAGCGCGGAGATCGGCTCGATCCGCGGAACTCTTCTCGGCGCCGGCGCTCTTGGCGCGGTGATGACCGGCACAGGCAGCGCGGTATTCGGTGTATTTGAAGATCGGGCAGCGGCGGCGGCCGCGCACGACGGTCTTTCGCGGACGTACCGCGAGTGCTTCCTTGTCCGGCCCGTGGACAGGCTCGAGCTGGAAAAATCCTAACAAATTCTTTATCCGATCCATGGTAAAATGATGCAGAGGTGGTTCTCCGTGCGGAAGAAGGAAAACTGGGCGGTGACATGGAAGAGCGTCGGGATCACGGTGGGGCTCTTTACCGTGACAACACTGATCTGCGCCCTGCTGCAGCGCTTCGGCGTAAACAGCGTCAGGCCTGGACGAAATGAAACCTATGTCCCTCTCGTTTACGTTTTATGCGTGCTGCTGGTGTCGCTTTTGACGGACGGGTATCTCTGCGGCACGGTCGTCTCGGTTCTGAGCGTTTTCGCGGTGAACTATGTTTTCACCTATCCATATATGAATTTCAACTTCACTCTGTCCGGCTATCCGCTCACCTTTCTCACGATGCTTGCGGTGTCGCTCACGGTCAACACGCTGACGGCAACTCTCAAGCGGCAGGAGCGCATCCGTATGGAAGCGGAGAGCGAGCGTATGCGCGCGAACCTCCTGCGGGCGATATCGCACGATCTGCGCACGCCTCTCACGGCGATCTCCGGCTCGGCGGTCACGCTTCTCGAAAACGAAAACCTCCCGGACTGGCAGAAAAAACAGCTTCTCGGCAGCATCAACGCCGACGCCGAATGGCTCATCCGCATGGTGGAGAACCTTCTGTCTGTCACGCGCATCGGTTTGGAATCGGCGCATATCGAAAAGCAGGACGAGGTGGCCGAGGAAGTCATTTTCTCCGCCATTTCCAAGTTTAAAACGCATTTCCCGGGCGTTAAGGTCATACCGCACCTCCCGGAATCGGTGCTGCTCGTGCCGATGGACCCGGTACTTATAGAGCAGGTGCTCACGAACCTTCTGGAAAACTCCGCCCGCCACGGCGGAGCCGGGGAGATCACGGTGTCGCTTGCCCGGCAGGGGAGCGTTGCGGTATTTACCGTGGAAGATAACGGCACGGGCATCGTGCGCGAGAAGCTGCCGCATCTTTTTGAGGGAATCGGCTTTTTGCCGGAGAAAAACGGCGTCGGCGGACGCAGCCAGATGGGAATCGGTCTTTCGGTCTGCATGTCCATCGTAAAGGCGCACGGCGGCAGCATGAGCGCCCGGAACACCGGCGCCGGAACGGCGGTGAGCTTCTCTCTGCCGGTGCCGCAGAAGAGCGATGCCGCCGCCGAAACAAGCGACCCGATCATGTGAATAATCCTCAAAGGAGACAGCCATGGAGACGAAAGATAAGATTTTGATCGTTGAGGATGACGAGACCATTGCCGCGTTTCTTGTTGCGGTTCTTAACGCCAACGGCTTTGACACCATCCGCGCGGGTATGGGACGGGAGGCGGTATCGCTCATCAGCTCGCACTGTCCGGATCTCGTGCTGCTCGATCTCAGCCTGCCGGATATGGACGGCATCGACATTCTCTCGGGACTCCGCAAGTGGTCCACGCTCCCGGTGATCGTCGTTTCCGCCCGCGGACGTGAACGCGACAAGGTCATGGCGCTTGATATGGGCGCGGACGATTATCTTACGAAGCCCTTCGGCCCCAGCGAGCTTCTTGCGCGTATCCGAGCCGCGCTCCGTCACGTCCGCACCGCCGCGGGCGGCGAGATCGGGCGCACGGGCGTGTACCGCTGCGGCGATCTGGAGGTGGACTGCGTGCGGCGGCGCGTGCGTATCAGCGGGGAGGATATCCATCTCACCCAGAGCGAATACCGCATTCTCTCGCTGCTCGTCCGGCATGCCGGGAAGGTGCTCACCTATGACAGCATTCTGCGTGAGCTGTGGGGTCCGTCCGCGGGCGGCAGCAACCAGATATTGCGCGTCAACGTGGCCAACATCCGCCGAAAGATCGAAAAGAACCCCGCCGAGCCGAAATACATATTCACCGAGATCGGCGTCGGCTACCGCATGACGGACGCCGACACGGCGGACGATGCAAAACAATAGAAAACCGTAAAAAGGCCGCTGTTTTGTTAAACAGCGGCCTTTTCGCCTGGGAGGATCGGGAGAAAGGAAAGAAAAGAGAACAGCGGTTACTTTTCGGAGGATTCCAGAATACGGACGGCTTCCTTCGCATCGGGAACGCGGTAGAACACGGGGTAAGGAACGTCCTTTTCGTTTTCGGTGACGAAGAGACCCGTGAGACCGTGCTGGCGGAGCTTGCCGGGCTTGACGCTTTTCTTCGTGCCGATAATGAGCGTGGATACGCCGCCCTCCTCGTCGATGACCTGCACGGGCGCGGCCTTGGAGCGCGGCAGGGAGAAGCTGGACGCCGTGGATGAGCATACGATCACGCGATCGGTCGTAATGGCGTATTCGACCTTTTTAAGCTTACGGAACGTGGTGACGGGGTCAAGGAATATAATCACCGCGACCAGAACGAAAACGAGCGTTACAACGGAAAAAACGTTCGTGCCGGCGCGGACGCAGGCGCGGACGTAAAAGAACATCAGCAGAGCGAACACTGCGCCGACAATGACGAACCAGCGCATGTTCCGATGCTTGTTTTTCTCATCCATGAGCTTGCCGGGCTGAGACGCCGAGGCCCAGAGGATCTGCTCGCCGGGATTGAGCAGTTTGGTGATTTTTTCGAGATCCATGGTCTTTCCTCCTGCGGTTTCTTTTCAAGAACAAGCATACTACAGGGGGGGATAAACCGGGATAAAGAAAAAAACAAGATCCGTCAAGACCTTGTGAATTAATGAAATGTTAACGGGCTTCAGACAAACGTCTGAAGCCCATAGTTGATCCGGTATTCTCAGACCCGCTTCCACTTCATGCCCTGCGGGGTATCCTCCACGAGAATGCCCTGCGCTTTCAGCTCGTCGCGGATGCGGTCGGACTCCGCCCAGTTTTTCGCTTTGCGGGCGTCCTTACGGGCGTTGAAAAGCGCTTCCTGCTCAGAGGTCAGCTCGTCCTTCTTCTCCGCGAACGGAATGCCGAGCACATCGGAAAGCTCCAGATACAGCGCGCGGCAGCCTTCGGCGAGTGCTTTCGTCGGATGGGCGTTGGGGGAAACGGCGGAGTTGATCTCGCGCACCAATTCAAAGATCGCGGAAATGGCGTCGGCGGTATTGAAATCGTCATCCATCGCGTCGCAGAACTTCTGGCGGTAAACGCCGAGCGAGGCAAGCGTTTCGGCCTCGGCTGCGGTCATCTCGCCGTCCGCACCGTTCCGGCAGAAGAAGTCCAGATTGTCCTTTGCCGTGGAAAGACGTTCGAGCGCGGCTTTCGCCTGCATGAGGATCTCGCCGGAATAGTTCAGCGGGCTGCGGTAATGGCTCATAAGAATGAACATGCGGATGCAGTCGTAGCCATAGACCTCGGCGGCCTCACGCACGGTGAAAAAGTTGCCGAGCGACTTGGACATCTTGCGGTTATCCACGTTGATAAAGCCATTATGCATCCAGTAATTGACGAATTTGCAGCCGTTTGCGGCTTCCGACTGGGCGATCTCGTTTTCATGGTGCGGGAACGCAAGGTCGCTGCCGCCGCAGTGAATGTCGATCGTCTTGCCGAGATAGCGGTTGGACATGGCCGAGCATTCGATATGCCAGCCGGGACGGCCCGCGCCCCAGGGCGAATTCCAGCTCGGCTCGCCGGGCTTCGCGGCCTTCCAGAGCGCAAAGTCCAGCGGGTTTTCCTTCACGTCGCTCACATCGATGCGCGCGCCGGACTGAAGATCCTCGATCGGCTGGTGGGAGAGCTTGCCGTATCCGGCAAACTTGAGCGTGCGGTAGTACACATCGCCGTTGACCTCGTAAGCATAGCCCTTTTCGATCAGCGTCTTGACGATCTTAATGATCGGACCGATGTTTTCGGTCGCTTTGGGGTGCACCGTCGCCGGACGGACGCCGAGCGCCGTTACGTCCTTCCAGTACTCTGCGATGTATTTCTCCGCGATCTGGTCGGAGGTGACGTCCTCCTCCTTCGCGCGATTGATGATCTTGTCATCCACATCGGTGAAGTTCTGCACGAACGTGACCTCGTACCCGCGATATTCAAAATACCGGCGCAGTACGTCAAAAATCACAATGGGGCGGGCGTTGCCCACATGGATGTAGTTGTAGACCGTCGGCCCGCAGGCGTACATCTTTACCTTTCCCGGTTCAATGGGCTGGAACTCCTCCAGCTGCATGTCCATATCGTTGAATATTTTCATTGTATTTCCTCCCCAACGGGTGATTAATTATGAGATCTGTTCGCCGACGAGCTCTCCGTCATCCGTGCCGGTGATGCGGACACGCACCATATCGCCGGGTTTGGCGTCGCCGGAGAAGATCACGCGGCTGTCGATGTCCGGAGAATCGTACTGGCTGCGTCCCCACGGCGTGCCGTCCGGCTCATGGCCCATGACGAGCACGTCAAGCTCCCGGCCGATAAATGTCTCGGCAAAGCCGTCCATGATCTCCGCCTGGATCTCCATGCAGAGCTCTGCGCGGCGCTGCGCCTCCTCGCTCGAACATCGGTCGGGCATAACAGCGGCAGGCGTTCCCTCCTCGGGGGAGTAGGGAAATACGCCGGCGCGTTCGATTTTCGCCTCGCGGAGGAATTCGCACAGCTCTTCAAATTCCGCCTCGCCCTCGCCGGGAAGCCCTGTGATGAGAGATGTGCGCAGCACAAGCCCCGGAATGCGCTCGCGCAGCTTTTGGAAGAGCGCGCGGATCTCTTCGCCCGTGCCGCGGCGGTTCATGCGGCGAAGGATGGCGTCGTTGATGTGCTGGATCGGGATATCAAGATACTTGACAATCTTATCCTCCGATGCGATCTCGTCGATGAGCTCGTCGTCGATGAGCTCGGGGTAGAGATAGTGCAGACGTATCCAACGGAAGTTGAGTTTACATAATTCCTTCAACAGCTCCGTCAGGCAAACCTTGCTGTAAAGGTCGATGCCATAGCGCGTGATGTCCTGCGCAACGATAATTAGCTCCTTCACGCCGGAGGCGGCAAGAAGGCGGGCTTCCTCCAGAATGCTCTCCTTTGTGCGGCTGCGGAATTTTCCGCGCAGCGACGGGATAACGCAGTAGGCACAGCGGTTGTCGCAGCCCTCGGCAATACGGAGATACGCCCAGTTCGGACCGGTGGAAACGGCGCGCGGCGTATCATGGAGCGGCGCGCTGATCGCGCCGCGGCGCGTCGGCTTATCCCCGGCGAGCACCGCTTCCACAACGGACACGACCTCGCTGTAGCTGCCGGTGCCCATGACGCCGTCCACTTCCGGGAGTTCGGCGCGGATGTCGTCGGCATAGCGCTGGGCAAGACAGCCGGAAACGACAATTTTGAGATCCGGGTTTTCCTCGCGATAGGAGGCGGTCTCGAGGATCTTTTCGATGGCCTCGGTCTTGGCCGATTCGATAAAGGCGCAGGTATTGATGATCACGGCGTCCGCCTTGGCGAGATCGTCGGTAAAAGCATACCCGGCGTCCTGCAGCAGAGCCAGCATTTCCTCGCTGTTTACGAGGTTTTTCGGGCAGCCGAGAGAGATCATGGCCACCGTGGAGGAATGATTCATGGGATGTCCTTTCCGGATAGATAGCGTTCCGTTGCCGCGCAAACCTCGTCCCAGGAGTAGCCGCGGCGGAGAAGATAGCTTTGCGCGCGCTGGAGAGCTTCGGGGGAGACGGTGCCGCGCAGCCTGGCCGAAAGCAGCCGGTCAACGGTATCGTCCGTTTCGGGCAGCCCGGCGAGTGCGCCGTCCCAAAATTCGCGGTCGATGCCGCGGCGGTAGAGCTCGTCGCGGATGCGCCGGCGGCCATAGCCCTTGGCGGCATAGTGGCGCACGACGAGACCGGCAAAACGCTCGTCGTTCACAACGCCGAGACCGCACAGCCAATCGGCAACCTCTTCGGCGTCAGCGCGTGATATGCCCTTTTCGGTGAGCTTGTCGAGCAGCATTTTTCGCGATACATCGCGGCGTTCAAGAATTTTCAGCGCCTGCTGCCTGGCTTCGTCGTTCATCAGCCCTCAAAGTCGTCGGCGGAGATATCGATGGCGCGGCCCGCGGCGATGGCGGCCTTGCGCGCCTGCGGCGTGAGCAGCTTGTGCGCGTTGGCGCGGATGTCGGCTTCGATCTTGTCGGCGACCTCGGGGTTTGATTCAAGATATTCCTTGACCTTGTCCTTGCCCTGAATGCGCTCGCCGTTCACGGTGAACCACGCGCCCGCCTTGTCGATGAGCTCGAGCTTCACGCCGAGATCGATGATCTCGCTGACCTTGGAAATGCCTTCGCCGTAGATGATGTCAAATTCGGCCTCCTTGAACGGGGGCGCGACCTTGTTCTTGATGACCTTGGCGCGGGTGCGGTTTCCCACCATTTCCGTGCCGGATTTGAGCGTTTCGATGCGGCGCATGTCAATGCGGACGCTCGAGAAGTATTTGAGCGCGCGGCCGCCCGGCGTCGTTTCGGGGTTGCCGTACATGACGCCGATCTTCTCGCGCAGCTGGTTGATGAAGATGACGACGGTATTCGTCTTGGAAATGGCGCCCGCGAGCTTGCGCAGCGCCTGCGACATCAGCCGCGCCACCACGCCGACGCTGCTCTCGCCCATCTCTCCTTCAAGCTCGCTGCGCGGGAGGAGAGCGGCCACGGAGTCCACCACGACGACATCCACCGCGCCGGAGCGCACAAGCGCTTCGGTAATATCGAGAGCCTGCTCTCCGGTGTCCGGCTGGGAGATGAGAAGGTTATCGATATCCACGCCGAGCGCGCGGGCGTAAGCCGGTTCAAGCGCGTGCTCCACATCGATGTATGCGGCCTCGCCGCCGCCCTTCTGAGCGCTGGCGACGATATGCAGCGCGAGCGTCGTCTTGCCGCAGGATTCGGGGCCGTAAATCTCAATGATGCGGCCGCGCGGTACGCCGCCGATGCCGAGCGCGAGATCCAGCGAAAGAGAGCCGGTGGGGATCGCCTCAACGTTCACGGCAATGTCGTCGCCGAGACGCATGATCGCGCCCTTGCCGTAGTTCTTTTCAATTTGAGCGAGCGCGGTTTCGAGCGCTTTTTTCTTGTCGGTCGCCGCAGCGGCGGCCGGAGCGGCGGCCTTTTTCTTTTCTGCCATGATGCATCCCTCACATTTCTTCAGAATCGGTAGGAATCGATTTCTTTTTCTGTGCGTATATAACGCGCTCGGTACCGAGCGTGTCGAGCGTGCAGCCGAGATTGTGGAATCCGGCCCCGAGAAGCAGCGCGCGCACATCCGCCGCCTGCCCCTCTCCGACTTCGAATATAATCCATCCGCCGTCCCTTAAAACGGACTTCCAGTTTTGAAGGACGCTGCGGTAAAATACAAGACCGTCCTCGCCGCCGTCAAGTGCAAGCGCCGGCTCCCAGTCGAGTACGGATTTGTCCAGCGATTTGAGCTCTTCCTCGGCGATGTACGGGGGGTTGCAGGCGATAAGATCAAAATTCTGCATCCGGAGCGGCGGCGGCGCGAGAGCGTCCGCCTCCAGCGCAACCGCGCGCGAATTAAGACGGTGCAGAGAGATGTTCCTGCGTGTAACGGAAAGCGCTTCGGAGCTTATATCGGAAAAGATGACGCGCGCCTTTGGGAGATTGACGCCCAGCGCACAGCCGATGCAGCCGCTGCCGCAGCAGAGATCAAGAATCCGCGGCTCGTTCACATCCTTGAGAATATCCAGCGCGGTGAAAACGAGCGGTTCGGTATCCATGCGGGGGATGAGAACGGACGGTGTAACGATCATTTCCAGCCCGTAAAATTCCCATTTTCCGGCGATATACGCCAGCGGCTCGCCGGAAAGACGCCGCTGCAAAAGCTCCCCCGCGGCCTTTTCCGCTTCCTCTCCGGCATACATGTACATTCGGGCAATGAGCTGCGCATCGGTATAACCGGCGCCCTGCGCGAGCAGACGACGGGCTTCGAGCGCGTATTCCTCCACACCGGCCTCCTTGAGCGCGCGGCGCATGGCGAGATACAGCTCATTATAGGTCTTTGCCAATCCAAACCCCTCTTTTTTACCAGACGTCCGAGCCTTTTACTTCCGGGAGAACGAGCTTGAGCGATTCAATGGCGACTTCCAGCATGGAGTCGTCCGGCTCGGCGGTCGTCAGATGCTGCACGGCCTTGCCGGGCGCGGAGGCGATGCGGGCAAGCGCGCTGTTGCTCCGGCCCGCCCACTTGATGATCTCGTAGCTGATCGAAACAACGACCGGCAGAAGCAGCAGATGCAGCCCCATGCGCGCGAGCGTTCCCTCGGTGCGCACGAAGGAGAAAACGAGGATGCTGATAAAAACTACGATGAATAGGAAGCTCGTCCCGCACCGGGGATGGAAGCGCGACTGCATGCGCGCGTTTTCCACCGTGAGCGGGAGACCGGCCTCATAACAGAAAATGGTCTTGTGTTCCGCGCCGTGATACATCCACACGCGCTTCATGTCCGGAATCTTTGTGCAGAGCTTGAGATACCCGAGAAAGATCGCGAGCCGAAAAATACCTTCGACGAGGCCGCGCCAGACGCCGAGCGGGACAATCCGGTGGAGGATACCGGCGAGAAATGTCGGAAGCAGCGCAAAAAGACCGACGGAGAGCGCGATGCCGAGCACGACCGCGGTATAGAGAATGATCTTTTCCGCCGTTTCGCTGGAAAAGTGCTTCTGAATCCAGAGATCAAACTTGTCCGGCTCGCCCTGCTCGTCCTCCGGCTGCTGCTCGGCGGACCAGGTGATCGCCTTCACTCCGTTTACCATGGAATCAAGAAAATTTACGACGCCGCGGAGGAACGGATACCCCATCCACGGGTGCTTGTCTTTGCTGAGCTTAAGCGGCTCGACGCGGGAGACGAGCGTACCGTCGCTCCTGCGGCAGACGATGGCCTGCCGGTCAACGCCGCGCATGAGAATGCCTTCAATGAGCGCCTGCCCGCCGATGCTTGTGCAGAAGGGCGTGGAGGCTCCGGGTTCCTGTGCCATAGAAAATACTCCTTCGTTATGATGCCTTGCGCGGCAGCGTCACCGTAACGCGCACACCGCCTCCGGCGGCGTTGGCGATATCGAGCGTGCCGTTGTGCCGCGTGACGATCTCGTCGCATACGGCAAGGCCGATGCCGCTTCCGCGCTCCTTGGAGGAGCCCTTGAAGAATTTCTTCTTCACCTGCGGCAGCTCCGCGGGCGGAATGCCGGGGCCGTAATCGCGGATGCATACGGAGACATTCGTATCGTCATGCGTGATATTCACATCGATCTTTTTGCCGTTTTTGCCGTATTTGCAGGCGTTGTCCAGAATGTTGAGGAACACCTGCGAAAGCCGCTCGGGGTCGCCGGGGATCGCAGGAAGATCCTCCTCCGGGGAAACGTAAGTCACGGCAAGACCCTCGTGGCGAAAAAGCTCATTGTAGGTGTAAAGACAATCCTCGACCAGCGCGGGAAGCTCCACGGAGGAAACGTGCAGCGTAAAGCGGCCGTCCTGAATGCGCGTAAATTCCAGCAGCTCCTCGACCATTTTGGTGAGGCGTCCCGCCTCGCGGGTAATAATCTCAATACCGCGGCGCGAGTCGTCCTGAATGGCCTCGTCGTAAGCAAGCGTTTCCGCCCAGCCGGTGATGGCGGTGAGCGGCGTGCGCAGCTCGTGGGAAACGGAAGAAATAAACTCCGTCTGTACGCGCTCGGACTGTGAGAGCTTCTGTGACATATCGTTGATCGCGTCGGTCAGCTCGCCGATCTCGTCATCGTGTGTTTTTTCCACCTGCGCGCCGTAGCTCCCTTCGGCAATGCGCCGTGCAACGCCTGTGAGCGAGGCGATCGGCTCGGTGATTGTACGCAGGAAGTATATATTTGAAATAATAACGATTGCCAGCACAGCAAGTCCGATGCCGCCTGCAACAAGCGCAGAGGCGGTCACCGCCCGGTCGATGAGCTTGAGACTTGTGATATACCGCATCACGCCGACGACATTTCCGCCGCCGGAAACGTACAGCGAGAACCTTTTCGCCCGTAGAGGGACGTTTGCCCTGCCAGAAGCTGATTTTTCCGGAATCGAGCGCGGATTTTATATCGTCCGAGCCGGGGATCGAACCGGCGGAAATACCGGTAGAAGCGATTTCCACGCGCCCTTCGGTGTTGACGAACTGCAGTTCGAGCGAATCCTTGTCGTCAAAGTTTTCCGCATAGTTAAAAGCGCTCTGATAAAACTCCGCGTATGTGCGGTCCACATAGGACGAAAGGAACGCCGACGCAGTTTCCGCCTTCGCCTGCAGCGAGGCGCGCGTGGCGGAATAATAATACGCCTGCAGGGAGAGAGTATATGCCGCGAGGGCGATAAGGATCGCCAGCAGCACAAGACCGCTTCCAACGAACATGCCGCGGGCGCGGATGGAGCGGAAATGAATATCGCGCAGACGCGGCAGGCGCACGGGATTTTTCGCGGCTGCGGCGTGGCGGCTTTTTTCTTTTTTCGGGAAAAGGTCAGCGAGCAGCTTCTTCATGGAATGCAGATCCTCCGAAGAGACTTAAAGTCCCCACTTGTAACCGTAGCCCCAAACGGTAGTGATGTAGGCGGGCATGGTAGGATCGTCCTCGATCTTGATGCGCAGGCGGCGGATGTTCACGTCCACGATCTTCAACTCACCGAAGTAATCGCGGCCCCAGACCTCATTGAGGATATCCTCGCGGGAGAGCGCCTTGCCGGGGTTGTCCATGAAATATTTGATGATGGAAAACTCGATCTGCGTCAGACGCACGCGCTCGCCGTTTTTTTCGAGTGTGCGGTTGCGCGTGTTGAGACGGAACGGCCCCTGCCGGATCTCCCCGGTTTCCTCGGCGTCCTGCTCGCCGCCGGTGCGGCGGAAGAGAGCGTCGATGCGGGCGGTCAGCTCGGCGGGGGAGAAGGGCTTGGTAACATAGTCGTCCGCGCCGGTCATAAGGCCGGTGACTTTGTCCATTTCCTGGCTGCGGGCGGTAAGCATAATGATGCCGATGCGTGTGTTGGACGCGCGAATGCGGCGGCAGACCTCAAAGCCGTCGATGTCCGGCAGCATAACGTCCAGCAGCGCCACGCGGATGTCCGGATGGCGGCGGAGCTGCTCGAGCGCCATCTCACCGCAGTCGGCTTCGATCGGCTCATAGCCGCTCCGGCGCAGATTTATGACGACAAAGCTGCGGATGTTGGCTTCGTCTTCCAGAACCAGAACTTTCTTCATATCGGTTTCTTACCCTCCAACGACGGAGCCGGAGCTCCAGTCCGTATAAATCACATGAAATCGGCTGCGGATCGTATTCTCATCGGTTTTGCCGTCAAGAATTTCGGCGGCATACACCGTTGTGCCTTCCTCCTGCAAAAGAAAGCGGTTTTCGAGCTTGGAGCGTTCGTACCGGTTTTCCCCGGTGATGGCGTATATGGCGACATAATCCTCGAGCGACCCGTCCGAGCGCAGACGCGAGAGAATGACTGCGCGCTCGCCGGAAACGCTGTCATCCCGCCGTACCGTGAGCCCGACGTCCCAGCCGGACGGCAGCACGAGATAC
>SFFV01000048.1 GCA_004557735.1 Clostridiales bacterium | reverse complement strand
ACTACAGTGCGAGGCATTCTATGCCGGTGTGCAGTGCCTGTTCGTCATGGATCATGTGGCATGGCCGGAGACGATGGTGGACAACCGCAACCAGCTTGCCAAGCCGGAAAAGGACGACATCCTGAAAAAGCTCTCCGCTGAGCAGCGCATCGACCCGGCCTACCAGCCGTTTGGCGACGGCCACGCGGCGGAAAAAATCTGCGGTATTCTGCGGGAGACAAAGCTATGAAATACGCCCTCATCGGCTGCGGCATGATCTGCGCCAACCATATCCGCGCCGCGCTGGAGACCGGACGGGAGATCGTCGCCCTCTGCGATCTTGTGGAGGAAAACCGCGAAAAGGCGCTCGCGCTGATTCCGGAGGAGAAGCGCAGCAGCGTCACGCTCTACGCGGACTACCGCGCCATGCTCGCGGAGCAAAAGCCCGAGCTTACGGCGGCCGCTCTCGGCAGCGGCATCAAGCGGCAGATCGTCTGCGACTGTCTCGAAGCCGGCTCAAACGTGATCGTGGAAAAGCCGGTCGCCCTCTCGCTTGAGGACGCCGACGCGATGATCTCCGTGATGGAGCATCACGATTCCTACGATCCGCAGACGATCCGGAACTACTGCCGGGAAAACTTCTCCGGCCAGGGTGTCGCGCGGCAGTTCACAGGCATCTATGAGAGCTTGACGGCGCAGAGAAAGGGTTAACATTGGCTTCCAGTTGAATCAAAAACTCCATAACGAACATTCTGACCGAGGCCTTCGGGCAGCTTTTGGAGATCGTGCTCAACTTTGCACTGCGTACGGTGTTTCTCTATTCGCTCGGCATGGAATATGCCGGCATCAACGGCGTGCTTTCCGGCGTGCTGCAGGTGCTGAATCTTGCCAATCTCGGCATCGACGGCGCGATCGTCTATGCCATGTACAAACCGCTGGCGGAGAAAAACATCGATCAGTCCAAGGCGCTTGTGGCATTTTACCGCAAGGCGTACCGGCTCATCGGTTTTCTCATCCTCGCTGTCGGACTTGCGCTCATTCCCGTGCTGCCGTATCTGCTCAAAGGCTCTACGGAGCTCGTCGATATCCGCATCGTATACTGCCTGTATCTGGCGGAAACGGTCTCGACGTACTGGTTTTTTTCCTATCTCGGCACGGTGCTGCAGGCCGATCAGCGAAAGTATGTCATCACGCGCATCACGTATTTCACGCAGACGGCCTCTACGATCGTCAAGGCGATCGTGCTCTTCGCGCTGCGCGGCACGCCGGCGCTCTGCTTTTACGTGTTCACCGGGACCGGCGCGGTCTTTACGGTGGTGCAGAATCTCCTGACCCGCGTCCGATGCCGCAAGCTCTATCCGTGGCTGCGGGAAAACGACGCCCGCGCTCTTACCCGGGAGGAACGCGGCGGCATTTTCCGCAACGTTGCCGGGATGTTCACCAACAACGTCTGCCGCGTACTCAACGACGGCATCGATACGACGGTCATTTCCGCCATGGTGGGCGTTGCGTACAGCGGCGTATTTACAAACTATGTGGCGCTCCGGCAGTACGTCGTCAACGTCATCCGCACAGTGCTCGATCCGCTGACGGCGAGCGTCGGCAATCTCTGCGCTGTAGAATCTGCAGAGAAGAAGGAGAGCTTCTTTAACCGCTTGCAATTCACCTGCTTCTGGATCTACGGGTTTTCCGCCATCGGCCTCTGGATATTGAGCGATCATTTTATCGCCGGTGTATGGCTGCACAGCACCGACTGGCTTCTTCCGGCGGGCAGCGTTCTTTTTTATGCGTTCAATCTCGCCGTGGAGGGCATGGCCAAGGCGGTCATCATCTACCGCGACGCGAACGGCCTGTACTGGCAGACAAAATACCGCTACATTTTCTCGTCGGTCTTCAACGCCGTGCTGTCGATCGTTCTGGTCGGACCGGTGGGACTCGGTGTGACCGGCGCACTTGTCGGCACAACGGCGAGCCTCCTTATCATGCTCTCGTTTGACCCGGTCCTCGTTTTCCGCGAGGTGTTCCATAAAAAGGTGTGGGGGTATTACCGGACGTACCTCGGCTATCTCGCACTGACCGCGGCGACCGGCGCGCTTGTATATGTGCTTGTACTGCCGTTTTCCGAATACACGGTGGTGAACTTCCTTGTCCGGCTGCTTTTGTGCCTCGCCGTGCCGAACGGACTCTGGTTCCTTCTGTTCCGGAAAAACGAGAATTTTCTCTATCTTCGCGATACGGTGCTCGGAATCCTCCGCGGCCTGAAAAAGAAATTCCGCAAAATCTGAAAAAGGGGAGAACGTATGCCACCAAAGTGCATCCTTTTTTATAAGACCGCTGCAGCCGATGAGCGGCTGGAGGCCGTCCTTGACTGTGAGAGTACGGCGGGACGGCTGGAACTTCTCGGCGTGTCCGCCGAGGAGCAAAGCATGGTGCCGCCCGCGCGGCGGGCGCTGCCGTTTTTTGCACCGGCGGCGATCCCCGGCATGGCGTTCGACTATGCCGTTGTGATCGAAGCCACGGCAGGGGAAAAGCGCGACCGGGCGCGAAGCCGGGTAAAGCGCCTTCTGCCGCCGTTTCTGCTGCGGCTCCATTATAAGATCGCGGCATGGCGCTTCACGCGAAAGAAGCGCCGGCTCTGGCAGAGCTTCGACGGCTGGGGCAAGCCCATCGAACGGCAGCCGGATATGGCCCTTCCGGAGCGCAGTCCGCTCGGCGCGTGGAGTATTCCGGCAGCGAAAACGATCCCTGCGCGTACATTTCTTCTGCCGGGATTTCGGATGGATGAATATGCCGCGCTGCGCACGCGGGGCATCACGTTCCTTTCCGACAACTGCTGGGGCGGCTTGATGTACCACACGCTCGGCATGGAGATGACATCGCCATTCATCAATATGTTCGTCTGGACGGACGATTTTATCAGGCTCATCAACGACCTGCCGTATTATTTATCCCAGCCGCTCGTACCGGAAAGGCTGCGCGAGCGCCGTGGTGCGGCGTGTCCGGTCGTGCTGCTTGGCGACGTCCGGCTGCACTTCAACCATGTGACCACGCCGGATGAGCTGACGGCCTTCGCCGAAAAATGGTACCGGCGGCGGGAGCGAATGGATATGGATACTCTCCTTATCGAGAGCAGCTTCGACACGCCGGAAAATCAGGCGAAGTACGAAAGCGGCTTTGCCGCCTGCCCGTACCCAAAGCTCATTTTTACGCCGTATCCATCGGAAAAGTATGTGTACCTTTCCGCGTT
>SFFV01000030.1 GCA_004557735.1 Clostridiales bacterium | reverse complement strand
GAGCGCGCGGATCTGATCGACGAGAATTTCGCGCCGCGGCTTGCCGGACTTGTCCGCGGCGCGCTCGACGAGCGCCACGTCCGGATGGATGCCGGGAAACTCGCCCTGAAAGACCTTGCGGCAATGCCGGCAGGCGCGGCAGGGCTTCGCGCCGCCGCTCTCGCAGAGCGCCGCCGCCGCCATTTCCCGCGCCCGGACGCGCGCCGCGTCTCCGTCGCCGGAGATTATATACGAATGCATCATCTTTTCCATATCGATTCAGTATACCATACACATTTTTAGTTTGACAAGCGTTTGCGAATTGAATACTATGGAAAAAACATCGTGAGGAGGGAGAATATGCGCGCCGCTATCTGCGACGACCGCGCCGAGGATGCGCGGCTCGTCGCGCAGTATGTCCGCGCGTGGGCGGAGAGCCGCGGCGAGAGCGCCGCGCTGGAGATCTTTCCCTCCGCCGAGGCGTTCCTCTTTGCCTACGACGAGGACAAGAATTTTGACCTTCTTCTGCTCGACGTGGAGATGAGCGGCATGGACGGCGTGACGATGGCCCGGCGCGTCCGCGCCGAAAACTCCGCCGTGCAGATCGTGTTCATCACCGGCTACACGGACTACATCGCCGAGGGGTACGACGTGGCGGCGCTGCACTATCTTGTGAAGCCCGTCCGGGAGGAAAAGCTCTTCGAGGTGCTCGACCGCGCCGCGGCAAAGCTCCGCGCCGACAGCCGCGCCCTTGCGCTCGAATGCGGCGGCGAGATGTTCCGCGTGCCGCTGTATGAGATACGCTGGCTCGGCGTGGAGAAAAACTACACGACCGTCCACGCCGCGCGCGACTACACCGTGAAAATGACGCTCGGCGCGCTCTCCGACGGGCTGGACGGCCGGTTTTTCCGCATCGGACGCTCGGCGGTCGTGAATCTTTCGCACGTCCGCCGCGTGACGAAAACGGACGCGATACTCTCCGACGGCACGGCCGTGCCGCTGCCGCGCGGCGCTTACGAGGCGCTCAACCGCGCCATCATCGCGTATCATTGAGAGGGGGAGAGCATGAGCCTTTTTTCACGCCGGATCGATAAGAAGCTGGAGGCCTACCAGCGCGGGCTGGTGGACACGCACTATAAGGAAGTCGAGAATATGTACCGCCAGATGCGCGGCTGGCGGCATGATTACCGAAACCACATCCAGGTGCTCAAGGCGTTCGCCGCCGGGGGCGATATGGACGCCGTCCGGAAGTATCTCGACGAGCTGGACACCGATCTGAACACCGTGGACACCGTCGTCAAAACCGGCAACGCCATGGCGGACGCCATACTCAACAGCAAGATCTCCCTTGCCAAGTCGCGCGGCATCACTGTGCAGGCGGACGCGCACATCCCGGTAAAGCTCAAAATGTCCGAGCTTGACCTGTGCTGCATTCTCGGCAATCTTTTCGATAACGCCATCGAGGCGAGCCTCGCCCTGCCGGAGAGCGAGCGGCTCATCCGCGTGTATATGGACATGAAGGGGACGCAGCTTTATATCTCGTTCACGAACTTCACCGCCGGAAAGAAGCTCGAAAAGACGCACGGCCGCTTCCGCACGACGAAGGGCGAGGGGCACGGCTTCGGTCTCGTGCGCATCGACGATATCGTCGCGCGGCTCGACGGGTACCTCTCCCGGAACAGCGAGGACGGCGCGTTCACGACCGAAATTCTCCTGCCGCAGCTTTGAACGGCGCGGTTCGTCCCCGAAAAACGGCAATTTCCCCGAAAAGAAGAGGTGGTTTCGATGGAAGAAAAGAAAACGGAAAGGCCGCGCTACGGTCTGGGACAGAACAGCCGGTGGATGCTGCGGCAGGCGGCCGAGGCGCGCCGGTACGACGTGCCGGTCCTGACGCTCATAAAAGCACTCGCCGCGGCCGGCACCGGCGTGGCCGGGCTGCTGCTCGCGCCGGAGGTCGTGCGCTGCGTGGAGGAGGGCGCGGGCGTTTCGCGCCTGCTCTCGACGCTCGGCGTTCTCGCCGCCGTGCTGCTCGCGTGCTCGGCGATCGGCGCATATCTCCAGCACGCGCCGCTTTACGCCCGCGCGGACGTGCGGCTCTTTCTCGTCCGGAAGCTGCATTATAAAACCTGCGTGATGGCGTATCCGCTCACGGAGGACCCGCAGATACTCAAATTGCAGGAGCGCGCCATCCGCGCCTGCGAGTGCAACAGAAACGCGACCGAGGCGTTCTGGACGGACGCGGAAAAGCTGCTCACCGCGGCGGTGAGTTTTGCGGCGTATCTCCTGCTGCTCACGCGGACGAGCGCGGTTCTGATCGCCGCGCTCACCGCGGCGACCGCGGCGGAATACTTCCTCAACCGGCGCATCAACGAGTGGGGCTACCGCCACCGCGACGAGGCGGCGGCGCTTGAAAAGAGGATGGGCTACATCAGCAAAAAGGCGCAAAGCCCGATCCTCGGCAAGGACATCCGCATTTTCGGTATGCGCCCGTGGCTGGAGGACGTTTACGCCAAAACGCTGCGCGCCTTTGACGCGTTCGTCGCCCGGCGCGAGCGGGTGTATTTCCGCGCGAACGTTGTGGACGCGCTGCTGACCGTGGTGCGCAACGGCCTTGCCTACTACGTTCTCCTGCGGCAGACGCTCGCCGGGGGACTCGGCGCGGCGGAATTTCTGCTGTGCTTCTCCGCCGTCGGCGCGTACACCGAGCAGCTCAACGGCGTGCTGACCGAGCTTGGCAAACTGCGCAAGCAGAGCCTGGAGCTCTGCGCCGTGCGCGAATATCTGGAGCTGCCGGAGCCGTTCCGTATGGAGGGCGGCGCTCCCCTGCCGGAGTGTCCGGACGGCAAATACGAGCTGCGGCTCGAAAATGTGTCGTTCCGCTACCCCGGCGCGGAAAAAGACACGCTCCGCGGCGTCGATCTCACGGTACGTCCCGGCGAGCGGCTTGCCGTCGTGGGTCTGAACGGCGCGGGCAAAACGACGCTCGTAAAGCTCCTCTGCGGCTTTTACGACCCGACCGCGGGGCGCGTGCTTTTAAACGGCACGGACATCCGGGAGTTCAACCGGCGCGAGTACTATTCCCTCTTCACCGCCGTGTTCCAGAAATTCTCCGTGCTGGAAGTGACGCTCGCGGAAAACGTGGCGCAGACGGCGGAGAACATCGACGAGGCGCGCGTATGGGACTGCCTCGAAAAGGCCGGTCTCGGCGAGCGCGTCCGCTCCATGCCGGACGGGCTGCAGACGCACATCGGCCGGCAGGTATTTGAGGACGGCATCCTGCTCTCCGGCGGCGAGATGCAGCGGCTCATGCTCTCGCGCGCTCTCTATAAAAATAAAAACGCGCCGGTGCTGCTGCTCGACGAGCCGACCGCCGCGCTCGACCCGATCGCGGAAAACGATATCTACCGGAAATACGCCGCCATGACCGAGGGGCGTACGAGCGTATTCATTTCCCACCGCCTTGCCTCGACGCGCTTCTGCGACCGCATATTGCTCATCGACGGCGGCGGCATCGCCGAGCAGGGGAGCCACGAATCGCTCCTTGCGCTCGGCGGAAAGTACGCGGAGCTTTTTGAAGTGCAAAGCAAATACTACCGGGAGGAGGACGAAACCGATGGAAGAGAATAAGGAAGGCCGGAAGATATCTTCCCGTGAAGCGTGGCGGCTGCACCGCCGCGCCGCGAAGCTCTTTTATGCCGAGCGGCCGGGGTTTTGCGCCGTCAACTGGGCGTATGCCGCTCTCAAGGCTCTCTCGCCGTATGTGCTGATCTACCTTTCCGCGCAGATCCTCGGCGAGCTGACCGGCGCGCGGGACGCGCACCGGCTCCTCGTCCTTGCCGCGCTGGCCGTCGGCGCGGCGGCGCTGCTGCCGCTTGTGACCGCCGCGCTCGAGCACCGGCAGACGGTTTTGTACGACAACAGCGTCTATATCAACCAGAAGATCTATGCCAAAAAGATGCTGGACATGGATTTTGCCCGGCTGGACGAGCAGAAAACGCACGACGATCTCGCCCAGATCCTGCAGAACGAAAACTTCAGCGGCTTCGGTCTTGGCAATACGATGTATGTGGAAACGCAGCTGCCGCAGTCCGTGTTCGGCATTTTCGGCGTCGCGGCGCTGACCGTGACGCTCTTCACGCAGCGCGTGCCGGAGACGGCCGGCGGCTGGGTGATCCTCGATCATCCGCTCTTTCTGCTCGGCTTTGCGCTGCTGCTCGCGGTGCTCACATTCTTCGCGCCGCACTGCGTGAACCGCGTATCGCTCCTCGCGTCAAAGCTCGCGCCGCAGGCGCGGCTCGGCAACCGGTATTTCAACTTCTTTGCGGCAATGGCGATCGGCGAGCGCGACCGCGCCGCCGACGTCCGGATGTATGACCAGCAGGAGATCTGCGAGCACTATGCCGCCGGGCAGACGGCGTTCAGCGTAGACGGCCCGTTTGCGAAGCTCGCGTGGGGGCGCGGCGGCGCGCTCATGGTCGCGAGCGCCGTGCTCTCGGTGCTGTTCACCGCGGCGGCGTATCTTTTTGTGTGCCTCAAGGCGCTCGCCGGGGCGTTCGGCGCGGGGAGCGTCGCGCAGTATGTCGCCGCGCTCACGAGTCTTTCCGGCCATCTCACGGAGCTTCTCCGCAGCGCCGGGAATGTGCGGAGCAACGCGCCGTTCCTGCGCGCCCTCTTCGATTTTCTCGACGCGCCGAACGAGATGTACCAGGGCACTCTCACGACCGAGAAGCGCTCCGACCGGAAATACGAGATCGAGTTCCGGGACGTTTCGTTCCGCTATCCGGGGGCGAAGGAATGGGCGCTGCGCCATCTCTCGCTCAAATTCACCGTTGGGAAAAAGCTCGCGGTCGTCGGGCCGAACGGCAGCGGCAAAACCACGTTCATCAAGCTGCTCTGCCGCCTGTACGACCCCACCGAAGGAGAAATATTACTCAACGGCATAGATATACGGAAATACAATTACAAAGAGTATATGGACGTGTTTTCCATCGTCTTTCAGGATTTCCAGCTTCTGGCGTTTCCGCTCGGACAAAACGTTGCGGCCGCGGCGGAATATGACCGCGTTCGGGCGGAAAAGGCGCTCCGGCAGGCCGGGTTCGGCGAGCGGCTCAAGACATTGGAGCGGGGGACGGAAACGTTCCTCTTCCGCGAGTTTGACGACAAGGGCGTCGAGGTCTCCGGCGGCGAGGCGCAGAAGATCGCCATTGCCCGCTCGCTTGCAAGTTCTGCGACGAGATCGTCGTGTTCGACGCCGGGCGGCTCGTGCAGCAGGGCGCGCACGCGGCGCTTTTATCCGACGCGGACGGCGAGTATGCCAGACTCTGGAACGCGCAGGCGCAGTATTACCGCTGACCGTCCGGCGCGAAAAAAGCGAGCGCCGCGCCGGGGGCCGTCCGGCGCTGCGCGGCGGTTCTTGCATCTTTCCCGGCGCTGTGATAACGTAGAAACAAGGAGATCCGTTTATGGAGGAGAGAGCAGGTATGCAGATTCGTCAGTTTTTTCTGAGCGGAGACATAAAAGGCGCCATTGCGTATATGCGCGGTCACGAGGAATTCAAAGACGTTCTTCCGGCCTACACCGCGATCTTTGAAGACGGTGAGTACCGCACGTTTGAAATACCGGAAACGCTCAACGCTATCCTGCGGCTGTATCAGGTTTATTACCGCGATATCTTTTACTGCGGCGTGCCGGAGGCGGAGGCCGCCGATAAGCTGCGGACACGGCTGAAAGCGCTTTTGGATCTGCCGGATGCCGGCGAAGAGCTTCTGACGGAGCGGCTTCGATCGGCGTTTGAAGCGGAGGGATATCATGCGCTTTTCGGGAAAACGCAGGGATATTATGGCCCTTATATCTGGCGGGATACGGTTCCGACCGTCTACCGTGTCGAGCTGCCGGGCGGAACGGCGGAATATACCGTCAACATTCTCAAAGGCTTCGTATTTCGAAGCTGGATGGATTATCTGACCTTCGGCAGATACGGAACGGGCGGCTGGACCTCGCCCGACGGCACGATCAACTGCATTGCGAAGGCGTACGATTTTGAAAGCGAGCGGTTTCTTGTTTCTCTTCTGAAGCACGAAGCGCAGCATGCCGTGGATATGAAGCAATTCCCGGGGATCACTCCCGCGGAGCTGGAATACCGGGCAAAACTTGTCGAGCTCCATTACTCCGGCGATTTGGGACTGCTGCAGAAGTTCGTATCGGAAGCGGACGAAACCAGAACGGATGACAGCCACGCGGCGGCGTCCGTGAGGATCCGGCACGAATTTGCGGATACGGATCCGACGGATCTCTCCGCCATCCGGGCCCGCGCGCTGGAGCTGCTTCATGCACATACGAAGGAAATGGAAGAAAAATACCGGTGAGCGGTGCGCTTCCGCGGAAGCATCCCGCGAAAAAGGCAGGGGCGGATGCCCCTGCCTTTTTTGCGAATGTTCGAATGTTCGATTATTCCTCCGCGTCGGAGATCAGGCCGTAGCCGCCGCTTTTGCGGCGGTAGACAACCGAAAAGGCGTCCGCGTCCTCGCTGTTGAGGAAGGCGTAGAACGCATGCTCCAACAGGTTCATCTGCAAAATGGCCTCCTGCGGCGTCATCGGCTTGATGGAGAAGCGCTTGGTGCGCACGATGGTGAAATCGCCGCTGTCCTCTTCTTCGTCCACGGGGCCGACGCCGGTATCCGTCCACTCGATCGGGCCGGTCTTGAGCTTCTTCTCCAGGCGGGTCTTATTCTTGCGGATCTGGCGCTCGATGGACGCGCAGGCGGAGTCAATGGACGCGAACATATCCCCGGTCGTCTCGCTCACCCGGTAGAACATACCGTTGTTTTTCAGGGTGACCTCGGCGGTGTAGCGACCGCGTTCGCGGCTGAAGGTGATGAAAGCCTCGCTGTCCCCGCTGCGGAAAAGGCGTTCGATTTTGCCGACCTTTTTCTCGGCGTAAGCGCGGAGATCCTCGCTGACTTCCAGCTTCTTGCCCGTGATGGTGAATTTCATTCCATCCAACTCCTTTCGTGGTTGTGAACATATTATACCACACAAAAAGGGACTTGCATAGACAGTTTGTTAATTTTGTCCGGGCTTCTTCTTCGCCGCGAGACGCTGGAAGATCTTCACGATCTCCACGATCGGGATCACAAGGAAGCCGAGACCAATGGCGACGATATACTCGTTGAACTCCACGGTGGTGAAATCAAAGGCCGCGGCGATGAACGGCACTTCGCATACAAGCGTCGTCAGCAGCAGCGCCGCAAGGGACGAGCCAAGCAGCGCCCAGTTGCGCGAACCCATCGTGAAGAGACTGCCGCGCTGCGAGCGCATGTTCAGGCTGTGGAAGATCTCCGCCATGGACATGGTGAGAAACGCCATGGTCGTGCCGTCGGGACTCAGGCCGTTCGCCGGGATCTCCCACACGCCGGATTCCATGAAGTGGCCGATGAAGTACGACGCCATCACCAGCGCCGAGACCATCAGCCCCTGATACGCGATATCCACCCCCATGCCGCCGGCGAAGATGCCGGCCTTGGCGCTGCGCGGACGGCGCTTCATAATGTCCTTCTCGGCCTTTTCCATGCCGAGCGCGAGCGCCGGGAAGCAGTCGGTCACAAGGTTGATCCAGAGCAGGTGCACCGGCTTGAGGATCGTGAAGCCCAGGAGCGTGGCGGCGAAGATGCTGATGACCTCGCTCATGTTCGAGCCGAGCAGGAACTGGATGGCCTTGCGGATGTTGTCGTAAATGCGGCGGCCCTCTTCGACCGCGCCGACGATCGTGGCGAAGTTGTCGTCCGCGAGCACCATGTCGGCCACGTTTTTCGTCACGTCCGTGCCGGTGATGCCCATGCCGACGCCGATGTCGGCGGATTTGATGGAGGGCGCGTCGTTCACGCCGTCGCCGGTCATGGCGGTGACGTACCCGGCGCCGCGCCAGGCGTTGACGATGCGCGTCTTGTGCTCGGGCTGCACGCGGGCGTAAACGGAAATTTCCCTGAATACCTTTGTGAACTCCTCGTCGCTCATCTCGCCGAGCTGGGAGCCGGTGATGGCGCGGGTATCGTCGGTGAGGATGCCGAGATCGCGCGCGATGGCGACGGCGGTGTCGATGTGGTCGCCGGTGATCATGATCGGGCGGATGCCGGCCTCGCGGCACTCGCGGATCGCGCCGTAGACCTCCGGGCGGCAGGGGTCGATCATGCCGAGGAAGCCGACGAACACGAGATCGTGCTCGAGCGTTTCCGCCTCGTAATCCGCGGGAGCGCCGTCCCATTCGCGGAACGCCGCGCCGAGCACGCGCAGCGCGCGGTCGGCAAATTCCTTGGCGTGGCGGCGGACGTTCTCCCTGTATTCCTCCGTGATCGGGTGGATGCCGCCCTCGTACCAGTAGCCGGAGCAGCGCTCGAGCAGCATTTCCGTTGCGCCCTTGGTGTACTGCACGGTCTTGCCGTCCTCGCTGTGGACGGTGGACATCATTTTGCGGCCGGAATCGAACGGCGCTTCGCCGATGCGCGGATAGTTCGTGTCCAGCTCATCCTTGTAGAGCCGGAGATCGTGCGCGTGGTTGACGAGCGCGGCCTCGGTCGGCTCGCCCTCGGCGGAGTGCATGCCGAGACTGCGCTTCGCGTCGCTGCAGAGCGCCATGGCCCTGGCGAGCAGGATGGGATCGTCCGTCCACGTGTCGGTGACGGTCATGCGGTTCTGCGTGAGCGTGCCGGTCTTATCCGAGCAGATGATCTGCGCGCAGCCGAGCGTTTCCACCGCCGTCAGCCGGCGGATGATCGCGTTCCGGCGCGACATATTCGTAACGCCGATGGAGAGAACGACCGTGACGACCGCCGCAAGGCCCTCCGGGATGGCGGCCACGGCGAGCGAGACCGCAACCATAAAGGAATTGAGGACAACGTCAAAGCTGAAGCCGCCCGCGCGCAGGAGCTGCACCGCGAAAATGACGACGCAGATGCCAAGCACGAGCCATGTGAGGACCTTCGAGAGCTGGCTGAGCTTGATCTGGAGCGGGGTCTGACCCTGCTCGGCGGTGGAGAGCGCGTCCGCGATCTTGCCCATCTCGGTGTCCATGCCGGTGGCGGTGATGACGGCGGTGCCGCGGCCGTAAACGACCGTGGAGCCCATGTACACCATGTTCCTGCGGTCGCCGAGCGGGACGTCCTTCGCCTCGGGGGCAAGGTTGATGATGTCGATGAACTTGCTCACCGGGACGCTCTCGCCGGTGAGAGCGGCTTCCTCGATCTTCATGCTGGCGCTTGTGAGAATGCGGCCGTCCGCCGGGACCGCGTCGCCGGCCTCGAGGATCACCACGTCGCCAACAACAAGATCCTCGCTGTGGACGGTGACCATTTTCCCGTCGCGCAGCACCTTGGACGTCGCCGCCGACATCTGCTGCAGAGCTTCGATGGCCTTTTCCGCCTTGCTCTCCTGGTAGACGCCGAGCACCGCGTTGATGATGACGACGGCGAGAATGATGATGACGTCGGCAAAGCTCTCGCCTTCAACCACGGCGAGAACGCCGCTGATCGCCGCGGCGACGAGCAGGATGATGATCATCGGGTCGCCCATCTGCTGGAAAAACCGCTTGAGGAGCGAGTCCTTCCTGCCCTCGGCCAGCTTGTTTTTGCCGTTGGCCGCGAGGCGCTTTTCCGCCTCGGCGCCCGTGAGACCTTCGGATGTGCTGTCCACGCCGCGCAGTACGGCTTCGGCTTCTTCGCAATAGAATCTCAAAGAAAACCCCTCCTTATAAATGTTCGGATGTGTTTTTACGGTGATAAAAAGACCCGCGGACAGAAGCGTCAGTACGATTCTGCCCACGGGTCTGGTCATTTCATGCAAACCAGGCGGAAAACCGCCGAGTAACTGTTGATTTGCAGCCGCGAGCCGCGGCAGACTACTCCCCCTTGGAGTTATTACATTTTATCGTGGAAACAGCGCGCTGTCAAGGGACGGAAAGCGCGTTTCCGCCGAAAAAACCGGCCTCGGCGGCGTCGTGGGTGACAAAAAGGACGGTTTTGTCATGGGAATAATCGCGCACCGCGTCCATGGCGGCGCGGCGGTTGGCCTCGTCCAGCCCTTTGAACGGCTCGTCAAGCGCGAGCAGGGAAAAGTCCGCGCACAGCGCCCTTGCGAGCGCGCACCGCCGCCGCATCCCGCCGGAAAGCTCCGCGGCGGGAACGGCGAGACTGTCCGAAAGCCCGAGCCGGGCGAGCATTTCGCGCGCCTCGCGCTCTTTTTTCCGTCCGGCGGCAAGCCGGACGTTTTCCAGCGCCGTGAGCTGCGGGCAGAGCCGGTCCTCCTGAAAAACCGCCGCGCGGCGCGCCGGAACGCCGGCGATCTCCCCGGCGTCCGGCGTCTCAAGGCCGAGAAGGAGCCGCAGCAGCGTCGTTTTCCCGCCGCCGGAAACGCCGGTGATGACGGTCGTTTCCCCGAGCGGGAGCCGCGCGGAAAAATCGCGGAAAACGACCGTTTCTCCGTAGCGTTTTGAAAGGTTCGTTATCAAAATGGCGTTCGTCATACCGCATGCTCCAGTGCGTCGAAAAGTCTGCCGAGAAGAAAGAGAAATACGCGCTCAAAGAGGGCGCTCACCGCGACGATCACGGCCGTCCACGCGAAAAGATCGGCGATCTCGAGATAGGCCTTGGCGTCGTAGAGCTTGCCGCCGACGCTCCGCGCCACGACGCCGATGACCTCGGCGGCGACGCCCGCTTTCCAGCAGAGCCCGAGCGCGACGCGGCAGGCGGCGAAAAGAGGGCCGCGCAGCGCCGGAAGGTAAATGCACCGGACGCGCCGGGCGGGAGAGAGACGGAACACGTCCGCCATTTCCAGAAGATCTCGGTCGGCTGCGCGGATACCCTGCAGCAGGTTCGTATACAATACCGGAAAGACCATCAGAAAGGCGATAAACGTCGAAAGCCGCTGCGCCGAGAGCCACAGAAAAGCGATCACGATGAACGACGCGACCGGCACCGACTGGATCGCCGCGACGTAGGGCCGCAGCAGCGTCTCCAAAAGCGGAACGGCGGCGGCGAGCGCCGCGAGCGCCGCCGCGAGCGCGAGCGCGAGCAGGAAGCCGAGCGAAATGCGCGAAAACGTAAAGCCGAGCGTCGCCCAGAAGTCCGCCGTTGCGACAAGCTCGCAGAGCCGCCGCGCGACCGCGGCGGGCGTCACGAGCAGCAGCTCGTTCCCGAGCGCCATAGCGCCCGCCTGCCAGACGCAAAGCGCGAGAGCCGCGGCGAAAAATCTCGCCGCGGCGCCGTTGGGGCTGCGTTTTTGCGTACCCTTACGCACCGAACCAGAAGTCCTCGCCCGGCAGCGCGCCGCCGACGGCGGAGGGGTTGAGCGCGAAGAGCGTTTCCAGCGTGCCGGCGGCCGCGGAGATCATTTCCTCGCCGGTCAGACACACAAGATGGCAGTTCGGGATGGCTTTTGCCGCGACAGGCGCCTTCACGATGTTGAGCGCGCCGCAGATCTCGCCCGCGTCCGCGGGATTGGCGTTGACCCAGTCAACGCTCGCGGCCATCTCCGCAAGGAACGCCTCGACCGCCTCGGGGTGCGCCTCGGCGAACCCGGTGCGGACAACAACGCCCGCCGTCACGCAGCGGCTGCCGTTATCGAGCGCGTCCCACGCCTCGGAAAGGCTCACCGCGGCGCGAAAGCCCTCGCCGAGCTGCGCGGCAGCGGCGGTGACATAGGGCTGCGGCAGCATCGCGACGCCGCCGTTTTCGGCCTTGAGAAGCGCGACGACCTCGCTCGGCTCGCTCTTCCACTCGACGGTCACGTCGGCGTCGGGATCGAGACCGTTTTCGGCGAGCAGATACCGCAGGAAGTATTCCGGCGTGCTGCCCTTGCCGGTCGCGTAGACCGTCTTGCCCCGGAGATCGGCGAGAGACTGCACCGTATCGCCGTTGAACTCCGTGATATAGAGCACGCCCAGCACGCCCACGGCGCAGAGCTTCACGCCGCCGGAGGTCTTGTTGTACAGAACGCTCGCAAGATTGAGCGGCACCGCCGCAATATCCACGCTGCCCTGCAGAAGCTGCGGCGTCAGCTCGTCCGCCGCGCCGTAGAGCGCGTATTCGTAGTCGTTCGCCGCCGTACCGGCGTCGGCGTCCGAAAAGATCTTCGCCATGCCCATCGCCGTCGGGCCGGTGAGCGCGGCAAGACGCACCGTGACGGCCCCGGCCGGTTCCCCGGCGGCGGGCGCGCTCTCCGCGGCCGGCTCTGCCGGGGCTTCCGTCGCCGCGGGCGGCTCGGCGGCGGGCGCGCCGCAGGCGGCGAGAGCGAGGAGCAGCGCAAGCGCAAGGGCGAGCGCGGAACGTTTTTTTGCTTTGTTCATGGATGCGATCCCTCCGCTTTTGACATTTTACAGACAGTATAGTATAGTATACCCGAATTGTAAGTTGCTGCGGCAACAAAGCGGGGTGAGACACACGACGGATACGGAAAAAGCGGCGCTTTTGCGCTGTCCGCTGTTCGCGCATATCGCACCGGACGACGTTTTTGCGCTGACGGCGTGTCTGGGCGCGGCCGAGCGGCGGTACGCGCGCGGCGAGACGCTCTGGCTCACGGGCGATGCGGTGAGCGCGTGCGCGGTGATCCTCTCCGGCGGTGTGCGGGCGGAAAGCCTCCTGCCGTCCGGCGAGCGGAGCCTTACGGCGGTGCACGGCCCCGGCGCGCTCGTCGGCGACGTGCTCATGGCGGCGCGCGACAGGAAAAGCCCTGTGGACGTGATCGCATCGCAAAACACCGCGGCGCTCTTCCTGCCGTACCGGGCGGTGATGGCGTCGTGTGCGCGCGCGTGCGAGCGCCATGCGATACTGCGGGAAAACCTGCTCGCGGAGATCGCGGAAAAGTACTGGCGGCTGCGCCGCCGGGCGGAATATCTCGCGCGGCATTCGCTCCGGGCACGGATCGCGGCGTTTCTTCTTGACGCCGCCGCGGACGCCGGGGGAAACACGTTCTCGCTCGGCATGCGCCGGGAGGACCTTGCCGCCTATCTCGGCGCGAACCGGAGCGCCCTCTGCCGTGAGCTTTCGCGGCTGCGCGCCGAGGGCTGGATCGACTGCTGCCGCGACAGTGTGCGGCTTATCCATACCGCCGCGCTCGCAAAGAGCGCCGCGGCGGAGAATCGGAGCGGAGAGAAATGAACGAAACGGAAAAAAACAGAGAGAACTTCCGGCAGCGCTGCGCCGTCTTACAGGATGAAAACGCTTCGGAGAGGTTTACGGTTCCAATGGAAAAAACGGCAACGAAAAAACGGGGAAACAAAAAAGCGTGCATAGCGCTTGTGATCGCGCTCTCGCTCGTGCTGCTCGCGGTCATCGCGCTCGGCGGCGTATCGGTTTATTACCGCTCGGCGTTTCTGCCGGGCACCGTCATCAACGGGTACGACTGCGGCGGCGTGTCCGAAGCGGGGGCGACGGAGTTTCTGCTCGGCAAGGCAAAGTCGCACGCAGCGCAGCTGCGCGACGCGCGGGGCGACGCCATCGTCGCGCTGCCGCTCGAGAACTTTGTTGACGCCGAGGGCTTCACCGCCGCGCTGCAGGAGTATTTCGACGCGCAGCACGCCCAGGCCGGGTTCTTCGGCTGGATGACGAAGGGCGAGCGGACGCTCGAAGCGGACGTATACGCCGTGCCGGACACCGGCGCGGCGAGCGCATACCTGTCGGATCTTCTTTACGGCGAAGCGCCCCGGCAGGAGCCGGTGGACGCGCGCATCGTTCCCGGCGAGGACGGCTACACGGTCGATCCCGGCTCGAAGGGCAATCTGGTAGATATCCCGAACTGCGTTTCCGCCATGGCGGAGCAGCTGCCCGCGGTGCGGGATCTTCGCGAGGAAAGCCCCGTGATCGAGGCCGCGGACGCCGTCGTCCGGCAGAGCGTCGAGGCGGACAGCCCGTCGATCCTCCGCCAGCAGCGGGAGATCGACGAGTATCTCGCCACGGAAGTGACGCTCGATTTTCAGGACGGGAACACCTATACGCTCACGCCGCAGGACATCTGGCGCATGAGCGATGTGACGCTCTCCGACGCCGAGGGCACGGCGGCGTGCGTTCCGGTGCCGGAAAAGGTCAAGGCGCTTTCGGACGCGCTCGCGGACGAATATGCGCTCGACGGCGTTTACGCCAAATTCCACAACGCCGAAAAGACCCGCCCGTATATCTACTACCGCGTCGGCGACAACGGCTGGATCCTCGACCGCGACGCGCTCGCCGCGGACATCGCCGCGGCGCTGGAGAGCCGGACCGACACGACCGTCACGCCGAACTACGATACCTCGTGGTACTGGAAGCAGGAGTACTGGTACTATGGTTTTACGGATACCTTCGTGGAGATCAGCCTTGACAACCAGTATATGTGGTACTATGTAGACGGCAGGCTGCTCGTGGAAACGCCGGTCGTCACCGGCAATATCTCCGCCGGGGACTATACGCGCCGCGGCTGCTTCCGCATCGCGGGCATGACGATGGACACCTATCTCGTCGGCCCGACGTGGAACGACCATGTGGATTACTGGATGCCGTTCGACGGCCAGATCGGCCTGCACGACTCCTCGTGGCGCACCGAGTACGGCGGGGACATTTACCTGACCGACGGCTCGCACGGCTGCGTCAACACGCCGCTCGACGCCATTGCGACGATCTACAACAACATCACCGTCGGCACGCTCGTGGTCGTGTACTGACGGGGGGAGACATAGGGAAAACGCCGGAGCGCCTTGCCGCGCGCCGGCGTTTTCCGCGCGGCGGAACGGACGCCGGCGCAAAGCCTCCGCGGCCGTCCGGCCCGCCGTGGGATCTTCGCTCCTGCCTGCGCCCCGGCGCGGAATCCGCCCTACGGAGCGTAGGTTGCATGTGCGTCTCCGGCGCGGTATGCTTCTGACGAAAGGACGTGGGAAAATGGATCATTATGTGACCGGCGGCGTCATCCGCGCGCTGCGGGAAAAGAAAAAACTCACGCAGTCCGCGCTCGCAGACAGGATCGGCGTGAGCGACAAGGCGGTGAGCAAATGGGAAACGGGACGGGCCCTGCCGGACATAACGCTTCTCGAGCCGCTCGCCGCGGCGCTCGGCGTATCGGTGATCGAGCTGATGCGCGGCGAGCCGGTCGTCAACCGGAACGTTTCGGCGAATATGCGGCGCGGCGCGCTCTATGTCTGCCCGGTGTGCGGCAACGTGCTGCACTCGCTCGGCGCGGCGGTCGTGAGCTGCTGCGGCGTGGCGCTCCCGCCGCTCGAGAGCGAAGCGCCGGACGCGGAGCATGAGATCGCCGTCGAGCCGGTGGAGGACGAATTTTACGTCTCCGTCCGCCACCCGATGACGCGCGGGCATCACATATCGTTTCTCGCCTTCGCTTCGGACGAACGGCTGGAGCTTGTGAAGCTCTATCCCGAGGGGGACGCCGCGGCGCGCTTTTCGCTGCGCGGCGGCGGATGGCTGTACGCTTACTGCAACCGCCACGGGCTGATGCGCAGAAGCGTGTGAAAACGCATCGATCCGCCCCGGAGCGGCCGTCCCGAAAGAGCGGAAAAAGGAAATAAACGGCGCCGCCCCCGCAGCCTTGTCAAGCCGCGGGGGCGGCGCCGTGCTCATTCCGCATGGTCCTCCGGCGCTTCTTCGTACCGCTCCAGCGCGTACTCGATGCACTGGTTCACGATCCGGTTGAACGATATGCCGGTCTTCAGATTGATCGCACATATGCGGTCAAACGTTTCCTCCTTCATCCGGATCGTCCGGCTGACGGAGGACATTTTCTTTTCCGAAGTGTCAAGCTTAAAAGAATCCATCGTTTTCCCTCCTGCGTACATATTGTAATCAGAAAGGGAATCTATTATAATGTACACATGTGCGTACAAATGTGATTGCAAAAAACGGGCGCAGAATGCGGCGGTGACTTAGGAAAACATTGAAGCAAGGAACGGTATAGCTTAACGGCTATGCCGTTCTTTGCTCTTTTTTACTTGTGTTACGGGCATTTTCGATTGCCCGTGTGAAGTCAAACGCACCGATGAAGTTATAGACGATGGTAATTTCCCGCGTTCTGGATTTCTTGTCAACATGGGAAACTTCGATCCTGTCAATGAAAGCACGGAGAACAGCCGCGTCAAGCTCCTGCAAATCCGTGTACTTCTTCACGGCAGCGATAAACGCCTTGACATTGGTTTTCTGCTGCTCCTGCTGCTTTAGGTCTTTGCGCAAGACATCTGCCATTGATTTCAGGTTGCTTTGTTCCAGCTCGTAGTCATGGGACATTTTGATAAACCGTTCGTCTGACAGCTTGCCAATCACATTGTCCTCATACAGTCGGGAGATAATGCGGTCAAGCTCGGCAATCCGCGTGTCTGCCTTTGCCAGCGTTTCACGCTTCCGAACAAACTCTGCATCCCTGTCCCGCATATCGCTCTCGGCGGCGTCCTGAATGAACTCCGCTTCATGCTCTGAAACATAGGAGATTGCTTCCCGCAGATTTCGCAGAACAATTTCATGCAGCACGACATTCTTGATAGAATGGGTCGTGCAGAGATCCTTGCCCTTGCGGTAGGTGGAGCAAATGAAGTATTTTTGGTTCTCTGCAAAGTTGGTAGCGCGGCATTGATACATTTTACCGCCGCACTCTGCGCAATACAGAAGCCCGGAGAACATACCCATTTCACCCATCTTGGTAGGACGGCGACGCGCCTTGCGAATGTTCTGAACAATCAGAAACACGCTTTCCTCAATGATCGGCGGCTGTGTGTTCTCGAAGATCACCCAATTCTCAGGGTCATTCCAGATTTTTTTCTTGCTCTTGTAGGACTGTTTTGTAGTCTTGAAGTTTACGGTATGCCCCAGATAGTCTACGCGCTCCAAAATGCGGGAAACCGTTTCATTTGTCCATTTGTACGGGTCTGCTGTTGGCTTGTTGCTGGTCGGCAGACCTTTCGCATGGCAATAGGCGGTTGGGTTCAAGATTTGCTGCTGTTTGAGCCATTTAGCAATCTGCGTGGGGCCTTTGCCGGACGCACACAGGGAGAATATCTTCTGTACGACGGCTGCGGCTTCTTCATCGACGATCCATTTCTTTTTGTCCTCTGGGCTTTTCATATAGCCATAGGGCGGAATGGTCGTCAAATGCTCGCCGGACTTGCCTTTGCTCTGCCATGTAGCGCGAATCTTCTTAGAGGTATCGCGGGCATACATTTCGTTGAACACATTGCGGATCGCGGTAAACTCACTTTCGCCGCGTGTGCTGTCCACGCCGTCATTGACGGCAATGAAATGAACGCCAAACTCCGGGAAAACAACATCGGTATACATTCCCACTTGGAGATAATCGCGCCCGAAGCGGCTCATGTCCTTTACGATGACGCGCTTGATCCGCCCTGCCTTGATGTCGGCAAGCATACGCTGGAAGCCCGGACGGTTGAAGTTTGTGCCGGAATAACCGTCGTCCTCGTCATAATGTCGGTAAGCGGTAATCCCATGATCCTTGCAGTAGCGTTCCAGAATCTTCTTCTGGTTCGCTATGGAGTTGCTTTCACCATCCAGCTTATCTTCCTGCGAAAGACGCTCATACAGAGCGGTCAGGCCTTCTTCCTCTGCTTCCGTAGATAGCCCCTTGGCGTAGAACTGCAAAACATTATCGCGGATCACGCTGCGAAGCTCATTGCTTAAACTGTCCTGCGGCTTCAAGCTCTGAAAGGTAAATCCCGTCATCTGAACTCACCGCCTTTCTCGGAAGAACTGCGGTAGGCGTTGACAATGCCGCGATACAGTTCTCGGCAAAGGGGCAGATCGCCGTCTGTAATGGAGCAAATCGAAATACCTCTCTGCTCCATATCATCAAGGAACTGCACCGCTGCAAGACGGCTGCGGTAAAGTCGATCAAGCGATACGACAACGATTTTCTGCACGCGGTTCTCATGGATTGCTGCAAGCAGATTTTGAAACGCCGGACGCTCTGCGGTCAGGCCGCTGTATCCATTGTCCACGAAGAACATATAGGTGTCCGTTCCGTTTTCCTGCGCATGGCTCAAAAGTCGGTGCATTTGATTGTCAAGGTTCAGGTCTGTTTGTTCGTTCGCCGCACGGTAGTAATATGCGGTGATTTTGTCGGGCTGCTTTTTCATGTTGCCTCCTATTCCGGCAGCCGGACAAACAGGTTATTTATATTATACCAGGGATCTCGCTCGCCGTCATTAGGCGGGTTCAAAATTATTTGTAACTTTTTTACCCCGCAAGTCATTCTGAATCAGGCGGCGCACCTTTGTCACGGCGTCCTCTTTCGCGCCGTCTTTGACGACGGCCTTGACGATATACGTTATATCCCCGATCTTGTACTCGCGTACAATCGGGGACGTTGTTTTCTTCATGGTTGTTTCCATAGAAACAAATCCCCCTTTCATGGGAAACGAAATAACTACAAAGGGAAATGACAAAACGGACGGCTGCTGGCGCAGCTCCAAGGGAGTTTCACCCCCGCACGGTTCTCGTGCAGCCCTACCCATCGCCTGCGACGCTTTGAACGCTCGGACTGTGGCTGTAAGGTCGTATCATTATGTGTTTTGCGCGTCATCGCCTGCAAGTTGCCACACTTGCGTTACGGCTCGGTATTTGTCGCTCGGCATATCCTCTCGGATATACGTCATGGCGTACCAGCCGCCCAGCTCGGCGCAAAAGGAACGTACCCGTTTTGCCTATGATGCGCCGCTGTTATCTTGCGGGCTTTCTTTATCAAGGAACAATAAGGCTTTGCCAGCCTGTAAAAGCATACCGTTTCCGATATGCTTTTACGGAACGACAAACAGCCCATAACGGGAAGCGTGGAAAGGGGTACACGCTCCCCGCATGGGCTTAAAGAGTTAGCCTACATGAAACGCAAGAGTGCGGGTAATAAGGCGCACTTGCAACCTGTTACGCATTTCTTCGTCCACATAGGAGTAAGTATTGCCCGCGTCGTCTTTCAGCGTTCGGGTACAAAGTTTCGCTATGTAACCTTCGTAATGCTTCAAGATCGCGCACATGGCGTTTGTGTCGCCGTTTGCCGCTGCGGAAATGACAGGGAACGGCAACAGATTTTCAGATTTCCTAACGGTGTTCATCATCTGCTTTTCCCTCCAAATACTGTTTGATCTTCGCAAGCGCGGATTTCCTATGCCGGAAAACCGTCGTGCGTACAACATTCAGCAGTTCGCCAATTTCCGCGTCGCTCATATCCAAGAAGTAGGACAAGAGAACAATATCGCGTTTCCTTTCGGGCAAAGCGTTAAGGGCTTCGGCAAGCAGTTCATTTTTGACGAGTACATCAAAGCCGGACACTTGAAAACGGTAATAATCGCTTTCGTATTCGTCCGTCGTGAAAAGCTGCGCAAGTTCGCTTTCGCTCAAATCCGAAAAAGTTACTTCGCGGGCTGCGCGTTTCGCAAGGGTGCGGCGGTAGCTTTTCGCTTCGCCTACCAACGTTTTCTTTGCCAATGCGTCATACTGATGTTGTATTCTTTCCTTGTCGGAAGAAGATAGCTCCATAGAGTTCACCTCCTTCCCGCGTGGAGTAGAGGACGGGAGTTAAAGGCTTGTCCTCTCTGCCCCTTTCGCTCCGTACCCGTTCGGGAGATGGCTCTTTGTTGCTCCTTTCAAAAATAAATTGAAATAAACAAAATGCGCCCGCCCGCAAGACGCGGACGAGCGCAAAGGAATTGTGAGCAATATTTAGGTGTACTGACAGTTCATACACATAGCCAAAATATCCCGCTGGCGGATAAAGGCTTTTTTTGATAAGTTAAAAATTGTCGATTTGTGTCGCAAGAAAAGGAACACGGCGATACCTCCAAGATACCGCCATGTCCTTAAAAAAGGCGACTTTAATACACCCCCCGTAAATCCATTTTTCAAAAAGGAAAACGGCGGCTTTGATTTTGATATTTCATATGCAAATCCGATCAGCGAGAAGATCAGGAAACAGACAATATTTACCACAACAACGCTGGCGCCGGTGGGCGTGGCGAAAAGATAAGATACCGTCAGGCCGATAAAGAAACAGCAGACGGAGATCAGCGCCGAAACAAGCACAACGGAATGGAAGCGCTTGCACACGCGCATGGAAGTCAGCGCGGGGAAGATCACCAGCGCCGAAATGAGCAGAGCCCCCATCATGCGCATCCCCAGAACGATGGTAATCGCTGTCAGAAAGGCGATCAGCATATTATAGCGTCCCACACGGATCCCGGTGGCTTTGGCAAAATCCTCATCAAAAGTCACCGCGAAGATCTTATGATAACACACGATAAACAGAACAAGAACCACCGCCGACAAGGCCACGCTCATCAGCACATCGGCATCGCTCATCGCCAGAATACTGCCGAACATATAGCCGTAGACATCGCTGTTCATCCCTTTGGAAAGGGAAATGGCCATGATCCCCAGAGCCAGGGAGGAAGTGGAGATCAGCGCAATGGCGGAATCACCTTTGATCGCGCTGTTTTCACTGACTCTCAGCAGGAGAAAAGCGGCGATAATCACCACCGGCACCGCCACGGCCAGCGGTGCCCAGTTCATGGCCATGGCCACGGCCAACGCGCCGAAACCCACATGGGAAAGACCGTCGCCGATCATGGAATAGCGCTTCAGCACAAGACTCACACCGAGCAGCGCCGAGCAGAGCGAAACCAGAAGGCCGACAATGAGGGCGCGGAGAATAAAGGTATAGGAAAACATGGAAGCAATCAAATCAAACATGGATCTCGCCTCCTAAAAAATGTTTTGCCTCATCGCTGCGGAGATACGCTTCGGTCGTTCCCCAAAATACGGAATCATGATCCAGATGAAGGATCTTGTTCGCGTTGCGCAGAGCGAAGTGAAGATCGTGAGATACCATCACCACCGTCATCCCCATGGTTTGATTGATCCTGGAGATCAGCTCATAGAATTCCTCGGTCACAATGGGATCCAGTCCCGTGACCGGTTCGTCCAGAAGAAGGAGCTTTCCCGAGGCGCACAACGCTCTCGCCAGCAGAACGCGCTGACGCTGACCACCGGAAAGATCACGAAAGCAGCGGTTTTTCAAATCAAGAATATGAAGGGCCTCCATGGCTTCACGCGCTTTTTCTTTCTGATTTTTGCGGTAAAACGGGAAAAGCCCGCCCCGGTTCAAAGACCCGGACAGAACGACCTCCATCACCCCGGCGGGAAAATCTTTCTGCACCGGCGTCTGCTGGGGAAGATAGCCGATCTCCTTACGGCTGAGCCCGTCGCCGAACTCGATCTTTCCGCTTTTATGGGGT
>SFFV01000004.1 GCA_004557735.1 Clostridiales bacterium | reverse complement strand
ACCCGATCCCAACAGTGAGTATGCACCCCACAGCTTCACCAACTACATTTCCAACCCCGACGCCACCTATGACCATGACGGCACCAAGACGGCCAGATGTGATTTCTGCGATGCCACCGACACCATCCCCGACCCCGGCAGCAAGCTGGTAAGGGAGGAGACTGCCCAGACCGCGCCGCTCTACCGCGTCATCGATCCGGACGGCAAGACGCTCGATTACAAGGCGGAGCGGAAGGACGGCGTGCTGACCATCACCGCGGAGGCGGACTTTGCCGCGCTCACCGGCACTCTCGGCGGCATCCGGACCCTGAAGGCGCAGGGCATTGACACGATCGTCTTTGTGACAAACGGTGCGACCTCCACCTTTGCCCTTTCCGACCTGCTGGCGCAGGACGGCGACGGCTATACCCTGACCCACGACGGTGAAGCCGTGACCTTCACTATGACGGACGGCGCCGACGTCAGCAAAATTTTGCAATAAAACCAATCACCCCCGGTCCCGCCGTCTGCGGAACCGGGGGTTGCCATTTGTCGGACGGCTGTGCAAACCCGATGGGTTCAAGTGAGAAAAGGAAAAGTGTCTGAATTGCACTTGGCAATTCAGACACTTTCCAAAAAGTTTTGGCGGAGAAGGAGGGATTCGAACCCTCGATACCCTTATGGGGTATACACGATTTCCAATCGTGCGCGCTCGACCGGGCTACGCGACTTCTCCATAGCGGTCCAACGGAAAACTATTCAATTCAGCTTGTCTACTATAGCAAATGTGCGCGGTAAAGTCAAGAGCGACTTTGCCGCGCACGAAGATTTTTTCGGATTTTTCAACTATCCTCGCGGTCGCCTTTCTGCCGGACGGTGATGCGGATGGGCGTGCCCTCCAGACCGAATGTCGAGCGGATCTGGTTTTCAATATACCGCTGATAGGAGAAGTGGAAAAGCTCCCGGCTGTTGCAGAAGATGACAAAGTGCGGCGGCCTTGTGCCGGTCTGGGTCATATAGTAGATCTTCAGACGGCGGCCCTTGTCGGACGGCGGCTGCACGCGCGCCTGCGCGTCGGCGAGTACGTCGTTGAGAAGGCCGGTTGTGATGCGCATGGAGCTTTGATCGTTCACAAAGTTCACAAGCTCAAAAATACGCTCGGTGCGCTGGCCGGTGAGCGCGGAGATGAAGAGGACCGGCGCATACGTCATGAAGGAAAGATCGCGATAAATATCCTTGCGCATTCTGTCCATCGTGTGGGTGTCCTTCTCGACGAGATCCCACTTGTTGACGACGATGATGCTTGCTTTACCCGCCTCGTGCGCAAGGCCGGCGATCTTGGTGTCCTGCTCGGTGACGCCCTCGCGCGCGTCGATCATGATGAGACACACGTCCGCGCGCTCAATGGCGAGCTGCGCGCGCATGACGGAAAACTTTTCGATGCGGTCGTCCACTTTGGATTTGCGGCGGATGCCGGCGGTATCGATGAAAATATACTTGCCGTACTTGTTCTCGAGCCGGGTGTCCACGGCGTCGCGCGTCGTGCCGGCCATATCCGCGACGATCACGCGGTTTTCTCCGAGCACAAGATTGACAAGCGAGGACTTTCCGACGTTCGGCTTGCCGATGACGGCGACGCGGATGAGATCGTCCTCCTCCTCGCTCTCTTCCTCGGGCGGGAAGTTTGCGATGCACGCGTCGAGCATTTCGTCCGTGCCGTGGCCGTGGATGGCAGAGAGCGCGATCGGATCGCCGAGACCGAGCGAGTAAAACTCATAGATGCCCGGATCGACCTGACCGACGGAGTCCATCTTGTTCACACAGAGCACGACCGGCTTGTGCGAGCGCTTGAGCATTGCGGCAACCTCCTGATCGGCGGCGGTGACGCCGGTGCCGATCTCGGTCACGAACACGATCACGTCCGCGGAGTTGATGGCGATCTCCGCCTGCTCGCGCATGAAGAGCAGGATTTCGCTGTCCGCCGTCGGCTCAATGCCGCCGGTATCGACGATATCAAAGGTGCGCCCCGCCCATTCGCACGCGGCGTACAGGCGGTCGCGCGTCACGCCGGGAGTGTCCTCTACGATGGACAGACGCTTTCCGCACAGACGGTTGAAAAGCAGGGATTTACCCACATTGGGGCGGCCGACGATCGCAACAAGGGGTCGTTTAGCCATAAAATGATCCTCCTTTCGGGGGTGTTAAAGTTCTTTAAAGCGCATCGCGGCAAGCAGCTCCGCGCCGTCCACCTCAAGCGGGATGACCGGCACGCCGAGCTCGCGCGATACGTCCTCAGGCGTGAGATCGTCAAGAAACACGCCCTCGCCGTGGCGCAGCATCGTTTTGGGAATGTATATCCGCTCGCCGAGATCCCTGCCCCGGAGATGGCGGATGATGTCCTGCGCGGTGAGCAGTCCGGCGACGTCGATCGTGTGACCGAAAAAGTCGTTCGGGACGCCGTAGACCGTGCCGTTCGCTCCTGCCTTTTCCACGAGCGCGCGCAGATACGGCTCTGCGGCCTTGCCGGTTGCAATGGAGAAGCGCGGCGTCGCCTTCCGGTCGGACCCGTCCTCCAGCGAGAGAGCGAGACGAAACTCGGTCTCCAGCAGACGCAGCATGCCTACGCCGTTTTCCAGCTGGGCATAGTCCTCGTAGTATTCGTCCTCCGGCAGGGGGAGACCGGCGCGCAGATACATTTCGTCGCTGCAATAGAAAATACGGCTTCCGTATTTTTCAAAACACTCCGCGGCGAACGCCTCCGCCTGTTCGACCGTTGCGCGCGCCTGCCCGGGCGTATAGGGGGAGAGCGGCGTGAGCTTTTCACGGTGGCAGGTGAGTCCTACCGGCACGATGGAAACGCTGCTCACATGCGGGTAAAGCGTCGCAAGATCCTCCATCGAGCGCTGCAGCGCCGCGCCGTCGTTCCAGCCCGGCACGGCGACGATCTGACACTCCATGAAGATACCGGCTTCGGCAAACCGGCGGAGAATGTCCATGATCTCCCGGCCGCGCGGGTTGCCGATGAGCTTTGCGCGCAGCTCCGGGTCGGTCGCGTGCACGGAGATATTCAGCGGACTTATCTTCAAATCGCAGATGCGCTGCAGCTCGCGCTCGGAAAGATTGGTGCAGGTGATATAGTTCCCCGTGAGGAACGAAAGGCGCGCGTCGTCGTCCTTGAAATAGAGCGTTTTGCGCATCCCGCGCGGCAGCTGATCGACAAAGCAGAACACGCACCGGTTGGAGCAGCCCGTCGGCTTATCCATCAGGTACGTTTCAAAGTTCAGACCGAGATCCTCGCCTTCCTTTTTTCGGATGCGGATCGTGCCCGCGTCCCGGAATTCCAGCGTCAGCGAACGGTCATACGCCCAGTATTTATAATCGAGCACGTCGCGGATCTCGTGCCGGTTGATATAATGCAATTCGTCTCCGGGGAGCACCCTGCCCTCGAGCCGGGAGCCGGGGTCCACGGACGAGATCGTGTTGAACATACAAACTCCTCATAGCAAAAGAAGAGGGGGCAAAGCCTCCTCTTCTTAAGCTCGGTTACTTTTTCTCCTCGTCTACCTTGAGAACCTGACGGCCATCGTACATGCCGCAGGCCTTGCAGGCCCGGTGGGGGAGCTTGAAAGCGCCGCACTGGGGGCACTTGACCAGAGCGGGGACGGTGAGCTTCCAGTTGCTGCCGCGTCTCTTGTCGCGTCTGGTACGGCTTACTTTGCTCTTGGGGACTGCCATGGTGACACCTCCTCGTACTTTGGCTGCTTTGAACAGCGCATAATCATGGTTTATCGTCCAACAGCTGTTCCAAAACAGCCAGTCTTGGATCCGACTCCGCCCTGCAATCACAGGGACCTTCGTTGAGATTCTTGCCGCAGCGGGAGCAGAGCCCCTTGCAGTCGGCCCGGCAAAGGAACCGGGTGTCCATGTTCAGGATGAACACGGTCTCCAGCAGATCCTCCAGATCAAGCTCATCGCCCTCCAGCAGGAAATAATCGGGGTTTTCCTCGTCCTGCAGCTCGGACGCGAGCGGGATATCGAGCGGGCAGCTCACTTCCCGGTCAAACTCGGCGGCGCATCGGTCGCACACACAGCGCATCGCTGCCGAGAGCGTGCCCCGCAGCGTCAGCGCGCCGGCGCTGTTCACGATATAGCCCTCGCCCACAGGGGCAGCGGTGTAGGAGAGAACGGCGGGGAAATCCAGCCGGTCCGTGGAAAGCTCACACCGAAAAGGCAGCCGCGAGCCGGGATTCCGAAGAAGTTCGTGGAGATTCATGTTGATTCCAACCCTCTGTCAGCATCTCACAAGCCTTGCTATTATATATGAGCATTTCTGTATTGTCAACAGAAAAATCACCGGACCGCCTATTTTTCGCGGCTGAGCCGTCTGATAGGAACCACAACATATTGTATCACATCTTCTTGGAAAAAGCCAGAGGAAGACAGCGAAAAAAGAAAAAACCTTGCCCATCGCAAAAGCCTATGATATAATAATTATTCACATATGAGACAGAAACGAGGAATGGATCCCATGGAGGAAACAAGCAGCCTGGCCCGGTCGCGGCGCATGGGCGAAATGCCGGAGGGAAAGCTGCTGCTTTCGATGGCAGTGCCCATGATGCTCTCGATGCTGGTGCAGGCGCTCTACAACATTGTTGACAGCGTATATGTGGCGAGGGTGTCGGAGGACTGCCTTTCGGCGCTCTCGCTGGCGTTCCCGGCGCAGAACATTCTCATCGGGCTCGCCACCGGCACGGGCGTCGGCGTCTCGACGATGCTCTCCCGTTCGCTTGGCAGCCGGGACAATAAGCTCGCCAACCGCGTGGCGGGCAACAGCCTGTTCCTCTGCGTGTGCTGCTGGGTCATCATGGCTGTTTTCGGTATTTTCTTTGCCGACGCCTTTATCCGATCGCAGACGGATATCGAATCCATCCGCAGCTACGGCGATTCGTATCTGCGCATTGTCACCGTCGGCTCGGTTTTTGTGTATTTTGAAATTAACTTCGAGCGCCTGCTCCAGTCCACGGGACAGACGAAGCTCGCCATGTGGACGCAGATGATCGGCGCGGCGGCGAATATCATCCTTGACCCGTTCTTTATCTATGGCTGGTGCGGCCTGCCCGCGATGGGGACCGCCGGCGCTGCCGTCGCCACGGTCATCGGCCAAGCGCTCGGCGCGCTCGCCGGAGCGTACTTCCACCACCGGCACAACACAGAGGTCCGCATCCGCCTTTCCGACTGCCGTCCGGACGGGCGCATCATCCTCGACATCTATCGCATCGGCTTTCCGTCCATCCTCATGGTCGGTATCGGTTCCCTTACGAACTATCTCATGAACCGCATCCTCATGGCGTTCACGTCCACGGCGGTCGCGGTCTACGGTGCATACTTCAAGCTGCAGAGCTTCTTCTTCATGCCGGTGTTCGGACTGAATAACGGCATTGTCCCCATCGTCGGCTATAACTACGGCGCGCGGAAAAAGGAACGCATTTACCGGACGATCCGCTACGGCGTGCTGTTTGCCGTGTGCATCCTCGCAGTTGGACTGCTGCTCTTTGAAACGATCCCCGGCGTACTGCTGCTGGCGTTCTCGCCGTCGGAGCACATGCTTGCCATCGGCATCCCGGCGCTGCGCAAGATCGCCATCCATTTCCCGATCGCGGCGTTCTGCATCGTGGGCGGGTCGGTCTGTCAGGCGCTCGGCAAGAGTCTCTATTCATTCTTCACGTCGGTGCTGCGTCAGGTCGTGGCGCTCATCCCGGCGGCGTATCTTCTGTCGCTGACAGGGAACGTCGGCAACGTATGGTGGTGCTTCCCGATCGCGGAGGTCGTATCGGCGTGCGCCACGGCGTTTTTCCTGCGCCGCGCGCTGCAAAATATGGACCGGGAGCTGACGCTCGCGGAGGGGCAATGAAGGAATTTACCATCGGCCGGAACGACGCCGGGCAGCGGCTCGACCGGTTTGTGAGCAAGGCGGCGCCGCTTATCCCGGAATCGCTTCTGCAAAAGACGCTGCGCAAAAAGGATATAAAGATCAACGGCCGCCCGGCAAAGGGCGAGGCGCGCCTCGCTGAGGGCGACACGGTACGCATATATCTCCCGGACGAATTTTTTGAGGCGCCGCGGGAGGATAATGCGTGGCGCAGAATCGCCGCGCCCCGGCTCGACATCGTCTATGAGGACGAGAACATCCTGCTCGTGGACAAGAAGCCGGGCGTCCTCTGTCACAGCGCGGGGGAGTGGAGCTGGAACACGCTCATCGCAAACATCCAGGCGTATCTCCGCGCGAAGGGCGAGTGGGACCCCGCGCAGGAGAACAGCTTTGCGCCGGCGCTCTGCAACCGCATCGACCGCAACACCGGCGGCATTGTGATCGCGGCAAAAAATGCCGAGGCGCTGCGCATCATGGACGAAAAGGTCAAAAACCGCGAGATCGAGAAGATCTATCTTGCCGCCGTCGTCGGCGCGCCGCGTCCCGCCGCCGGACGGCTCGAGGGGTATCTCTTCAAGGACGCGAAGAACAATCAGGTCTATGTCTACGATACGCCGCGCACGGGGGCGAAAACCGCCGTGACGGAATACAGAACGCTCGCGGCCGACGGGCGTCTCACGCTCGTGGAGTGCCGGCTCATCACCGGGCGCACGCACCAGATCCGCGCCCAGTTCCGCCACGCCGGATGCCCTCTGCTCGGCGACGGGAAATACGGCCGGGAAAAGGACAACCGCGCCTACGGCGAAAAGGGGCAGGCGCTCTGCTCCTGGCGGCTGCGATTTGCCTTTGACACCCCCGCGGGCGCGCTTGAATATCTCAACGGAAAGAGCTTCCGGACCAAAACGCCGGAGTTCGTGGAAAAGTATTTCAAATCGTTTGCCGAACGCATTAAATGACGGAAAAAGTGACGGAAACACATCATGTTTTTGTCACTTTTTTCATTTCGGCCGGGCGGCAAAAAATATTGCTTTCAAATCAATAAATTGCATTGACATTTGCCGACGAAATCTATATGATTACCCTAACGCGCAAAGCGCGAAAAATCGGGAAAAGAGGGGGAGGATAATGGCCAAAGAACTCATCCGCCTGGTCGATTGCACCATGGCCTTCGACGGTGAGACCGTTCTGGATTCCATCAACCTGTACATCAACAACAAAGAGTTTCTTACACTGTTAGGACCCTCGGGATGCGGCAAGACGACCACGCTGAGAATTATCGGCGGGTTTCTTAAGCCTACCTCGGGGGACGTTTTGTTTGACGGCGTAAGGATCAACGACATTCCTCCGTACAAACGGCAGGTGAACACCGTGTTTCAGAAATACGCGCTGTTCCCGCATCTGGACGTGTACGACAACATCGCTTTTGGCCTGCGGAACCACAAGGTCCCGGAGGACGAGATCGACGAGCGCGTTACGGAAATGCTCGAGGTCGTATCGCTCAAGGGCTTCGAAAACCGCAAGGTGACGTCGCTCTCCGGCGGCCAGCAGCAGCGTGTGGCGATCGCCCGCGCGCTGGTGAACCGCCCGAAGGTGCTTCTGCTTGACGAGCCGCTCGGCGCGCTCGATCTGCGCCTGCGCAAGGATATGCAGCAGGAGCTCAAGCGCATCCAGCAGCAGATGGGGATTACGTTCATCTATGTGACCCACGATCAGGAAGAGGCTCTCGCCATGTCCGACACCGTTGTCGTCATGAACGAGGGCATCATCCAGCAGATCGGCACGCCGGAGGATATATATAATGAACCGAAGAACGCCTTCGTAGCGGACTTCATCGGCGAGAGCAACATTCTCGACGGCATCATGCGCGAGGACTATGTGGTCGAAACGTTCGGCCGCCGCTTCCGGTGCATGGACAAGGGCTTTGCAAAGGACGAGCCGGTGGACGTCGTCGTCCGCCCGGAGGATATCGATATCGTCCCCGTGAAGGACGGTATGCTGACCGGCACCGTGACGAGCATTACCTTCAAGGGCATGCAGTACGACGTCATCGTAGACTTCAAGGGCTTCAAGTGGCTCATCCAGACGACCGACAGCCCGGAGGTCGGTCAGCGCATCGGCATCCGCATTGTGCCGGACGGCTTCCACATCATGCACAAGAGCAAGTATTCCGGTCTCTACGGCGACTACAGCTCCTTCTCGGAGGAGTACGACGAGCTGTCCGACGCGGAATACGATCCGGAGGCGGAGGAGGAATCCTCGGAGAGCCGGGAGGAATCCGCCAATGAAGAATAAAGCGCTCGCGGCGCCGTATCTCGTGTGGATGGCGATCTTTACGGTCGTCCCGCTCGGCATCGTGATCTGGTTTTCGTTCACCGATTCCATCACCGGCGCTTTTACGTTTGATAACATTTCCCGCATGGGGACATATCTCCCCATTTTCCTCAAGAGCATATGGCTGGCGATCCTCTCGTCGCTCATCTGCCTTGTGATCGGCTATCCGGTGGCATACTGTCTGGCGTCCGCCGCGCCGGAGCGGCAGCGCTTTCTCTACATGCTCGTTATGCTGCCGATGTGCATGAGCTTTCTTCTGCGCACGCTCGCGTGGGTGGCGCTGCTCGACGATACCGGCATCATCAATGGGCTCATCACGAGTCTCGGCCTTCAGCCGCTGCCGCTCATCCGCACGGACGGCGCGGTCGTGCTCGGCATGGTGTATAACTATCTGCCGTACATGATCATGCCGCTCTATTCGGTGCTCGTAAAGCTCGATCCGCGCCTTACCGAGGCCGCCGAGGACCTTGGCTGCACCCCGGCGCAGGTGTTCACGCAGGTGACGCTCCCGCTGAGCGTGCCGGGGATCATCTCCGGCTTCACGATGGTGTTTGTCCCCGCCGTGTCCACGTTCTATATCTCGCAGAAAATGGGCTCCGCCGGTACGACGCTCATCGGCGACGTGATCGAAAGCCAGTTCAAGGCCGCCTACAACCCGAACCTCGGCGCGGCGCTCTCGCTCGTTCTGATGGTGATGGTGCTCGTGTGCGTCGCGGTTATGAACCGCTTCTCGGACGGGGAGGAGGTCGCGACGATATGAAGACCTTCAACCGCGTTTTCACCGTGCTCGTGTTTTTGTTCCTCTATATCCCCATGATCGTTCTGGCCGTGGCGTCGTTCAACGCCGGGACGGACATTGCCGTGTGGAAGGGCTTCACATTCGCGCAGTACGGCGCGCTCTTCCGCGACGACGTGCTGCTGCCGCTGCTTGCCAATTCCGTCATTGTCGCGGTGATCGCCTCGCTCGTGGCGACGGTGCTGGGCACCATGGCGGCCATTGGCATCCGCGCCATGTCCGGCCGGATGCGCCGCGTTACCATGGCCGTGACGAACATCCCGCTCACGAACCCCGAGATCGTCACGGGCGTTTCGCTCGCGCTTCTCTTTGCGTTCGCCGGGCAGATGATGAAGCTCAACAATGTGCTGGGCTTTTCGACGCTGCTCATTGCGCACATCACGTTCAATCTGCCGTACGTCATCTTGTCCGTGATGCCGAAGCTCGGCCAGCTCGATCCGAACCTGCTCGACGCCGCGCTCGATCTCGGCTGCACGCCCGTGCAGGCGTTCTTCAAGGTCATCATCCACGAGATCATGCCGGGCATCCTCTCCGGCGCGCTCATGGCGTTCACGATGAGTCTGGACGACTTTGTCATCTCGTACTTTGTTTACGGCCCGGGCTTCGTCACGCTGCCGGTGGAGATCTACAATTATACGAAAAAGCCGCTCCAGCCGAAGATCTACGCGCTGTTCACGCTGCTCTTCCTTGCGATCCTCCTTGTGATGGTTGTGATGAATCTTGTGCAGGCGGGCGACGAGCGCCGCCGCCGTCAGGCGCGCGGTGTGTTCGGGAAGAAGGGGGCGAGCGCATGAAAAAGCGTGTGTTCTCTCTCGTGCTTGCACTGCTGCTGTGCGCCGCGCTGATCCCCGCGCCCGAGGCGCACGCCGCTTCCGGCACGATCAACGTCTACAACTGGGGTCAGTATATTTCCGACGGCTCGGACGGCTACATCGATATCAATGCCGCCTTCGAGGAGGCGACGGGCATTCATGTGAATTACATGACGTTCGACTCGAACGAGACGATGTATACCAAGCTCAAGACCGGCGGCTCTTCGTATGACGTCATCATTCCGTCCGACTATATGATCGGACGGCTGATCGACGAGGGGCTGCTCCTGCCGCTGAACTATGACAACATTCCGAACTACCGGTACATAGACGAGGCGTATAAGAATACCGCCTACGACCCCGACAACCTCTACTCCGTCCCCTATACCTGGGGCACGGTCGGCATCATCTACAACAGCGCCTATGTGGACGAAGAGGACGTCGGCAGCTGGGATCTTCTCTGGAACAGCAAATACGCCGGAAAGATTTTGATGTTCGATAACCCGCGCGACGCCTTCGCGATCGCGGAATCTATGCTCGGGTATTCGCTCAACACGCGTGACGAGGACGAGCTGCGCGCCGCGGCCTACAAGCTCATCGAGCAGAAGCCGCTCGTACAGGCGTATGTCATGGATCAGATCTATGACAAGATGGAGCGCGGCGAGGCGTGGATCGCGCCGTACTACGCCGGCGACTATCTTATGATGGCCGAGGAAAACGAGGATCTTCGCTTCTGCTTCCCGGAAGAAGGCTTCAACTTCTTCATCGACGCGCTGTGCATTCCCACATGCGCAACAAATAAGGAAGGCGCGGAGGCGTACATCAACTTCCTCTGCTCGCCGGAAGTAAACGGCGAAAATCTCGACTATCTCGGTTACTCCACGCCGGAATCGGCGGCAAAGGAGTATATGGATCCCGAAACGGCGGCGTCCGACATCGCCTATCCGAGCGAGGAAACGCTCAGCCGCGGCGAAGCGTTCCTCTATCTCGACCAGGAGACGACGCATCTCATGGATTCGCTCTGGCTTGAGGTCAAGACCGAAGGCGAGACGGACTATACGCCCATCATCGGTATCAGCGCAACGGTGCTGCTCGCCGCGGCATACCTTACCGCCCGCGGCGTAAGGGACCGCCGCCGCCGCGCCAACCGCTGCAAAAAGTGGCGCGCCTGAAGGTCCCGTAAAGCAAAAAAATCGCGTTGGAGGAACTCTCCAACGCGATTTTTGCGTGGCCGTATTCATATTTCTATGGCAATATCGTTTCTTGGTATCTTCGCCCAGTCAAAAAGCGGGAGGAGCTCTTCGGCGGAGACAGGCTCCCTCTTTTCCAGCAGCCCCGCGGCGTGGGCGAGCGCGCCGAGAAGCTCCGGCGCGGTATATTTCCCGCGCAGAACGCCAAGATCAAGATCACGGTCGCGCTTGGAGAGGCGCCGCCCGTCCGGCGCGGTGAGAAGAGGAACATGATAGTATTTCGGCGGCGCGGCGCCGAGCAGACGGTACAGATACAGCTGCCGCGGCGTGGACGGGAGAAGGTCGCGTCCGCGCACGACCTGCGTTATACCGGCGTCGATATCGTCCGCTACGACGGCGAGCTGATAGGCGAAAACGCCGTCCGCGCGCCGGAGAATGAAATCGCCGCATTCGTGCGCAAGGTTTTCGGTGTATGCGCCGTAATGACCGTCGATAAAGGTGACGTCCCCGTCCGGCACACGAAGCCGCCAGAGCGGGGCGCGCTCCTTGGCTTTCGCTGCGCGCTCTTCCGGGGTCAGACCGCGGCAGGTGCCGGGGTAGATCGGGTGTCCGTCGGAGGCGTGGGGGGCATTCGCGGCGTTTTTAAGATCGCCGCGCGTACACCAGCAGGGATAGACAAAGCCCTCGCCGCGAAGCAGGTCAAGAATGCTCGCATAATATTCGCTGCGTGCGCTCTGATCCGGCTGCTCGCGATCCCATGCAAGGCCGAGCCAGCGGAGATCGTCTTTTAATATTCCGGCGTTTTCCGCGCTGCACCGGAGCGTATCCAGATCCTCAATGCGCAGCACAAGCTCCCCGCCCGCGGCACGGACCGAAAGCCACGCGAGCAGCGCGGAGAACACGTTGCCGAGATGCATCCGCCCGCTCGGCGTCGGGGCGAAGCGGCCGCATTCGGCCATGGAAAACGCCTCCTCAGATCGGCAGCGACAAACTCAGCGCCGCGAGCAGCGTGCCGACAAAGTAGCTCGCGCTGTTGCAGCGCAATATCCAGTTTGCCCCGTGCTTGAATTTGTGTACGGAGAGAATGTAATCGGAGATCATCATCAGAAAAACGCCCGCGCCGAAGAGCTTGATGCTGGGACTCCGGCACACGGCGGCGAGCACTGCGCCGAGAGAGCCGTGCATCGAAACGCTGAAGAGATACGCCGGGAAAATGCGCACGCTGCTGAAATCGATGAATTCCTTCTGATACAAAAGCATCGTCGTTCCCCAGAAGAGGAGAAAGACCGCGGCTGCCGGGAAGAGAATGCGCAGTGAAACGTTCAAATACCGCATGAGCATGGCTTCATAGAGCAGCAGGCATAAATTACCGATGCTGAAGCATATCCCTCCGCGGATAAAATTCCACAAAAGGAAGATGTCGCCGAGGAACGCAAAGAACAATCCGATCGGCAGGATCATCCGCATGCTGAACAGCGGCGAGTGCAGCAGGTACGCGCCCACGGCATAGGCTTCAAAGAGCACGGCGAGCGCGATCTTATTCACGGCCCGGCGCTTGAAATTGCCGCTTGTCTCGGAAAAGAAGTAGAGACAAAGGATCGTCAAATATGCTATGATGAATACGCATCGAAGATAGATCATATAAAACATCCTTCCCGTCAGAGCATTCGGCGGAGAAGCGGTGAACTGTATTCATCATATCATATCCCCGGCGAAAAGGGAACGGAAACTTGACGGCGGAACGGAGGAAAATCGGCGAATGCGCACATTGACGCTCACGGTGGACGAATCGTGGGACGGCAGCACGGTAAAGCACCTGCTCCGCGCCCGGCTGCATATGGCCGAGGGGCTGATCGCCCGCATCAAACTTCGCGAAACGGGACTCATGCGAAACGGCGAGCGCGTCTTTACGACCGCGCGCCTCCATACCGGCGACGTGCTTTGCGTCGAGATCGGCGACGAGGGCGCGGTCAATGAGGCGCTGCCCATCGCCGCGCCGCTCTCCTTTGTCTGCGAGGACGAGGATATCGCCGTGCTCAATAAGAGCCCGGATATGGCGGTGCACGGCTCAACCGGCGGGCAGGGCTGCACCGTGGCAAATGCGCTTGCCGCGCTCTGGGGCCGGGAGACGGCGTTCCACCCCGTGAGCCGGCTCGACCGCGGCACCTCGGGGCTTATGGTCATCGCAAAAAGCGCGTATGTCCACGATCTCCTGCGCCGGATGCTCCACACGGACGCCTTCCGGCGGGAATATCTCGCGCTCGCGCGCGGCGAGTTCCCGGACGATTCCGGCACGGTTGATCTCCCCATCGGACGGGACAATGGTGCGCCGACGAAGCGCGCCGTCACGCCGGACGGGCAGCCGTCGCGCACGGAGTACGCGGTTTTGGAGCGCTTCCCCACGGGCGCGCTGCTGCGCGTCCGTCCGCTCACGGGACGCACGCACCAGATCCGCGTACATATGGCGGCAATAGGACATCCGCTTTTCGGCGACGCGCTCTACGGTACGCCGGACGATATGCTTCGCCGCCCGGCTCTTCACTCGGCGTACCTTTCGCTTCGTCACCCCATTACCGGGGAGAGGATGGAGCTTACCGCGGCGCTGCCGGATGATCTCGAAGAAAAGATGACGGCGCTCCGCCGCCGGTAAACGCGGCCGCCCCCGCTCACCGGAAAACCGGCAGCGGGGGCGGTCTGTTTGCGCTGTTACAGAAAGCTCATATCCTGGACGTACCAGGTACCGTTGCGGCGGACCCAGAGCATTTCGTATTCCACGATGTTCTCGCGCGTCTCGTTGCGCGTGGCCGTGGTGAAGTTGGCCACGCCCTGACAGAGGAAGGCATCCTCGCCGAGCGGGACATAGCCCCACGTTTTGACCTCGTTGAACGTGACCGTGAAGCCGCTCGTCCAGTGCAGCGTGTCGAGCGCATACTGGAAGTAAAGCAGCAGCGGCGTGCCCGGTACGACATATCCGGCAGGATAATTCACCGCGGTGTTGCCCGCACCGTATCCGGCGATCTCGCGCATGTAGTTCTCCACACGCTCATGGCACTCGCTCCAGAGCGCTTCATTTCCGGGCATTTCAAAAGTCGGGAAGCCGTCGGCGCCGGTTGTCGGTTCGAGCGCCGTGCCGTCCGGCAGCGTGGCGGTGAAGGACGGGTCACTGTAAAGCCCTCCGGCGGCGTACACCGTGTAGACCGGCAGCGCGCCCGCAAGCTCGTCCGGAATGTCCACATGTGTGGAGAGCGGGGCAAAGGAGACCGCCTGCGCGTCGGTGAGCGGCGCGCCGCCCGCCGTGACGAGCGCCTCCTGCGGCGCGGTCACGCGAAAGGCATGCGTACCGGCGTCCGGAACGGTGTAGTCAAAGCGCGTGCCGTCCGAGTAGAGGAGCAGAACGCCCTCCTCGCGCGAGACATCCACCTGTACTGCCGCATAAATGCCCGGTACGGTGTAGGTCACGCGGTAGGGGCATACATCGAACTGCGTTTCGAGCTCCGATATGCCAGTGTAGGGGACACGGCTGTCCGTGATATATTCCTCGCCGAGAGCGATGCCGTTGACGGAGACAGCCGTGCCTTCCGGCACAGTGACGGTGAGCGTGCGCACCTCGGCGTGCAGCGCGTTGAGCGGCGCGGGTTCAACTTTCCACGCGCGGCCGGCTTTGTCGTAGCGTGCGTTCAGACGCAGGAGATCATTTTCTCCGGCGGAGAGGATATAGACCGGCGCGCCGCGCGAAGCGTTCCCGCTGTCCACCCGGAAGGAAAAGCGCTGTCCCTGCACGGCGGTGTCGAAGAGATCTCCGGCGACGGTTTCGGCGCTTTCAAAAGCGCTCGTCTCCGGCGCGCAGAGGGATATATAGGTGCTCCGCCATGCGGCGGTATCGGTAGTGTCGAGAAGCTCCTGCACGGCGTCCTCCGCCGAGACCGGCGCGAGCGCGCCGGCAGGGGAGAAGTACATCCACGCGGCTGCGCCGCCGACAAGCGCCAGGAACACTAGAAGGCAGATCAGAAGCAGCGTTGAGCGTTTCATATCCCGTCCTCCTTACTGTGCCGGCATCACGACGACCGCCGTGGGGATGCCCCGCGGCCCGCCGGACGTGTTGCACACATTCACATACTCGCCGTTGAAATACATATCGCTCGAGGCGCCGCCGTCCAGATTTCCGGCGTTCACCGCGCCGTATTCCACCATGATCTCGGCGAGCTTCTGGCGCGAAACGCCGAGCACCGCGGGCTGGCGTCCCTGCAATACAACAAAGATCACCGCGCCGTCCGCGCGCTGCCCGACGGCGGTGCGAGGCTCCACATAGAGCGCGTCCAGTCCCGGGCGGATCTCGCCGTTTTCTACAAGCGTCGGGCCGTAAGCTAAGGCCCACTGCAGTCCCATCTCCACGCACTGGCCGCCGTAAAACTCTCCCACATGGAGCTGGCCGGAGCCGTCCATGCCGACAGTGGAGGAATAGCCGCCCCAGAGAAGCTCGCCGTTGGCCACCACGTTGCCGATGGGCATGGCGCCCTTGCCGGCACCGCCGGGGTCTTCAAAGCCGCCGCCGTTGATGGCGAGCACCGCGCCGGAGTTTTCCGCGTGCTCCGCCACGGAGTAGCCGCGCATATCCGGACTGAACACCGGGCAGACGGAGACCTGCACACGCATCGGATCGTCGATCACGGCGATGTAGCCGCTCCAGCGCTTGCCGACGATGCGCGCGACGAGCAGCCCGTCCTCATCATAGAGAACTTCCTTATAGTTATACTCGTTCTCCGCGGCGTCCTCCGACGGTATGGGCGCGGGCGAGGGGGCTTCGCCGGTCTGCACGGCGGGCGCGGCGAAAACGGAGAGCGTCAAATCTTGCGCCGCGGCAGCGGCGGTCTCTCTGGCAGGGCCGGGCTGCGCGGACGCGGCGGCATACGCGCCGTACACAACGCCCCCGGCAATAACGACCGTCAGCGCCAGCGCCAGAACGATGCCAAGCGCACCGGTCGTTTTTCTTTTTCCGTCTGCGGCCATAGGCTTCTCCTTTTGCATAAAAAACTGATTTTATTATACCCAAGAAACCGCAGCCGCGCAAGTATCATTTAAGTTAACAGTAATAAATTATGGTAAATAAAAATAAAAAAACGCGGGCGGAGATATTCCTCCGTCCGCGGCAAGAAGATTCAGTTTTCTTTCCGAATATCCAGCACGGTGAGCACACCGTTTGACGCGCGGAAGCGCACCTCCATTCCGGCGAAGCCGAAGCCGTAAATCCGCTCCGGGTCGTCCTGATACGACGGACGCGGGTCCTGCTCCAGAACCTCGCGCAGCGGCTCGCGCTTCTCCTCCGGCACGCGCCGCAGAAGCTCCTCCGGGATCTCCGCGCGGAGAGCGCGCGCGGAAACGGCGTCGGTGAATCCGCCGGCTGCATCCGGGCGGCTGTCGGCGTAGGGGAGATAGGGCTTCACGTCGAGAATGGGCGTGGCGTCCATGAGATCGGCGCCGCGCACGATAAGCACCGGTCCTTCGCTTGTATATTCGATGCGCTCGAGCTTCACGCACGAGAGACCGATGTGGTTTGGGCGGAAAGGGCTGCGGCTCGCAAATACGCCGACGCGCTTATTTCCGCCGAGCCGCGGCGGGCGCACGGTAGGGGAGAACGTTTCGCCCTCGCGCACCGCGGCGGAAAACTGCCATAGAAGCCAGATGTGGGAAAACTCCTCCAGCCCGCGCACGGCGTCTGCGCTGCGGTATTCCGGGCAGAACACCACCTGCGCTTCCAGCGCCTCGGAAAGCCCGCTCTGCTTGGGAATGCCGAACTTTGTCGGGAAGTCCGAGCGGATGTGCGCCACAGGGCGCATGAGAATGCCCTCAGGTGTATGCATCGGTAAAATCCTCCGCCGTCCGCATGGCTTCCCATGCGGAGAAATTGAAGCTGCGCACGCCGCGCTCGGAATAGTCCCGGATCACGGAGATCGTGAGCTTGAGATACATCGTCGAATCCTCGCCGCGCCCGGCGATCTCCGCAAGATAGGGGCGCAGCGCGCCGATCGCGTCGCTGGAGCACTCGTAGGAGATCTCCGCCTCCGTCGTATCGTCCAGCCCGTGTTTTGCAAGGTTATACCGCGCCGCGATCGCGTCCGGCCGTGCGAAGGCGAACACGAGCCAGAACGCCATACACGCGGCGAGCGTAAAGCGGAACAGCCGGAAATCCTCGTGGAACACCGTATATGCCGCCGCGCCGAGGATCAGCGCGAGCAGCGCGAGGAACCACAGCACCAGAAGCCGGAGATAGGTGAGGCCGTAGGCGTTTACATAGAGCATCATGCGCATCGCGCTCGATGCCTCCATGAGATAGGTGCATACCGTGAGAAATACGAGCAGCGCCCGCAGCACCCGGCTCGATACAAACCGGCGCTGCGCCGTGATGATGACCGCGACATTGATGCCGCTCACGAGCAGCAGCTGGAAAAAGCCCTCGCGGGCATACTCGGCATACGTCATGCCCTCCGGCAGCGCCGAAACGTCCCCGGCGAAGAGCACCGCGATCTGAATGCCGCAGAACACCGCGTAAACAACCGCCAGCGCGCCGGTGAACGTTACCGCAACGAGAGCGCCTGCGCGGCGCTTTTCCTTTGCCGGGAATTCGCTGCGCTCCGTCTGCGCGGCGAGAGCGGCATAAAAGACCGCGGCAGGGATCAGCGTGTAGAAAACCGCACGGATCACCGTCCGAACGGTTTTGGAAACGCTCCAGCCGCCGAACATGCGCTCCGTAAGCGCGCCGAACGCGGCGTCAGCGCTCGCGAGCAGCGATACGACGATCCACAGAAGCGGCACTGCGATGAGAATGCCGATGAGGACGCTCTGCGCATTTTTCCTGCCCCCGCGGCGCAGCGCGGCCAGATGGCGGAACGGCTCCGGCAGGTGCGTGATGATCCGCCCGACGAGCCGGAAGCCGCCGGAAACGACGCGGCCGAACCGCCACGAGAGGATATCCGCAAAAGCATTCATCAGCCAGAGCAGCTCGGCAAGAAAAAGTCCGAGAAAGCTCACACTCTGCGTCATGGTATTTGCGGTCCATGCGACCGACAGACCGAGCAGAACGAGGGAAGCCGACCAGAAAAAATCGCGCTTTCCCTCCCGCAAGCCGAGCTTACCGAGCGCGAGCTGCGTTGCGGCCGCCATCGCCGCGGCGAGTACCGCCGCGTTGAGCCCGAGCGCATAGGCATTTACAAAGAAAAGCGCAAACACTGCGCCCAGCGCGAGCGAGAGCAGCAGGGAATACCGGGCGTCCGTTCGCAGCCGGAAATAACATTCGTTTTCGTGCGCCGGCTCCGGCGCGCTCATGCTCTCCGGCGCGGGCGGCGCGCCGTACCATACCGATTCCGAATTAGAATCCATCGTTTTCCTCCTTATCCGGTTCCCAGGCAAGAATGTCGCCCGGCTGGCAGTCCAGCGCCCGGCAAAGTGCGTCCAGCGTGGAAAAACGCACGGCGCGCGCCTTGTTGTTTTTCAAAACAGAGAGATTTGCCATGGTTATGTCAACCTTTTCGGCCAGCTCACCAAGCCCGATCTTCCGTTTGGCCATCATTACATCGAGATTCACTACGATCATACCGTCACCTCAGATCGTGAGATCGTTGTCCTGCTTATAGCTTACGGCGCGGTCGAATACCTGAGCGAGCACGAGCGAAAAAAGCCCGGCCAGCAAAAACACGCACACGATGGCGAGCATTCCCGGCGTAAAGAACACAACGAGCCGCACCGCCATGAGCGCCGCGATCGCAAAAGCGTAGTACGCCATGCGGCACAGGCTCGAAACGTTCTGCCGCACGAAGCAATCGTCGGAGACGACGGTTTTGAGCATCCGCCGCAGCTCGAAAAGGATCAGCACGGCGCACATCCCGGCGAGCAGGAAGAGCGCCGTGTGCAGCGCGAGCCGCGCTGCGAACGAGGGATAAAAGCGCGCGGCCCAGCGCATTGTCCACGGCAGAGACACCGTCACGGCGATCCCGGCGTAAAAGAGAACGTCCAGAAGGGCTTTGGTGAACCGGGCGACGCCCGGTGAGGTAAGTTTTTGTTTCATGTTATCGCCTCCATGGTCGGAGAATACCATACCGAAATCCGAATGTCAATATAAAATTATCGAAAAACGATAAAAATATTTCGTAAAACAGGAGAGCGTATCTGTGCAGTACGCTCTCCGGAAAATCAGCTCTTTTCCGCGGCGGCCTTTTTGTCGGCGTGCAGATTGAAGATGCAGCGGAATACCGCCGCGCCGATGATGATAACGTAGCCAAGGATGCTCAGCGCGTCCGGAAGCTCGCCAAAGAGGAAGAAGCCCCAGAGCGCGGCATAGATGATCTGCGAGTAGTCGAACACCGAAATTTCCTTCGCCGGGGCGTGACGGTAGGCGGCGGTGACGGAAAGCTGTCCTCCGGCCGCAGCGCAGCCGGCAAGCAGCAGGAAGATCCATTGCCGGGCGCTCATCGGCTGGAAGCGGAAAGCGAAGAACGGGACGGAGCAGACGCAGGTGAACGCGGAGAAGAACATCACGATCTCCGGCCCGCGCTCGCCCTTCTGACTGAGATGGCGCACGAACGTATACGCCGCGCCGGCGCCGAGACCGCCCAGCACGCCGACAAGCGCCGGAAGGCTGGCAATGCCCGCCGTGGGACGGACGACGAACACCGCGCCGACGAATGCCGCCAGAACGCTGAAAATGTCCGCCTTCTTCGGGAACTCGCGCAGGATGAATATGGAAAGGATAATGGCAAAGAACGGCGAGAGCTTGTTGAGCATATTGGCGTCGGCAATGCCGATATGGTCAATGGCCCAAAAGTTTGCCACCATACCGATCATACCGGTGACGCTGCGCGCCAGATGTCCGCCGAGACAGCCCTTGCGGATGCGAAAGCCTTTTCTCTCGCGCGCGAGAATGGCAAAGGCGGCAAGCGCCGCCACCAGATTGCGGAAGAAGATCTTCTGCATGACGGGAACGTCTCCGGCGAGCCGGACTAAAACCGACATCAGCGAGAAACAGAATGCCGAGCATAAAATGCATATAACGCCGAGCGTGCGCTCGCTCTTTTGCTGGGGCTTGTTCAACGACCTCACTCCTGTTTTTCTCTACGAAATCATTATACACACTTTGTCAAGGTGAAGAAAGGACTTGACGAATATATCGCAGTACAATACATTGTGGTGTTTTTTTTGCTCAATGCTCCCGCTGCTTTTCCGCGCGCTCCCGCAGGCGGAAGGCGTCCTTGCCGCGATGCCCGGCATGACCGTGGCGCTGTATATCGATCTCTTTGCCCGTCTTTGATCTGCCGGTACCGGCAGATCAAAGACGGGAGAAAGAAAGACGGGGTTTTCTTCGTTTCTTTCCGAAAAGCTCTTGCCAGAGCGGGGGAAATGTGGTACAAGTTCTCAACGTACCCCCCTATTACGATAAGAAAGAAGCCGCCATGAATCAAACGCATTCCAGCAGCCGCCGCAGCGTCTATTTTGAAGGCCTGCGCGACGGCTTTCCCATTGGTCTCGGCTATTTTGCCGTCTCGTTTTCTCTCGGCATTGCCGCGCGCAACGCCGGGCTCACCGTAGCGCAGGGACTGCTCTCGAGCCTTCTCTGCAATGCCTCGGCGGGCGAGTACGCGCTCTTCACGCTCATCGGCAGCGGGGCTGCCTGTGTGGAGATCGCGCTCGCAACGCTTATCATCAACGCCCGCTATCTTCTCATGAGCTGCGCGCTCAGCCAGCGCATGAGCCCCGATATGCCGTTTTACCACCGCTTTTTCATCGGTTTTGACGTGACCGACGAGCTCTTCGGCATCACGATCGCCCGGCCGGGCTGCGTCGAACCGCGGTATTTCTACGGCGCAATGACCGCCTCCATCCCGATGTGGGCGGCGGGTACGGCGCTTGGCATTTTCATGGGCAATCTGCTTCCGGCGCGCATTGTGAGCGCGCTGAGCGTGGCGCTCTACGGCATGTTTCTCGCCATCATCGTCCCCCCGGCGAAGGAAAACCGCGTAGTGCTCGGCTGCGTCCTCTCGGCATTTGCCGCGAGCGCGGCGTTGGCGTTTTTGCCGGTGCTGCGCTCTCTTTCCTCCGGCAACCGGACGATCATCCTCACGGTCATCATCTCGGCGCTTGCGGCCATTTTGTTCCCGCGCCCGGCGGAAGAGGAGGCGGCGGCATGACAAAAACGCTCCTCTCCATTCTGACGGCGGCGCTCGTGACGTACCTTGTCCGTGTCCTGCCGCTCACGCTCATCCGGAAGCCCATCCGCAGCCGGTTTCTCCGCTCGTTCCTTTACTATGTGCCGTATGTGACCCTCGCCGTGATGACATTTCCCGCCATTGTGCAGGCGACGGAGCAGCCCATCGCCGGCGCCGCGGCGCTCGTGGCCGGGATCATCATTGCCTGGCGCGGCGGGGGACTCATCACTGTGGCGGCTTCGTGCTGCGGCGTGGCGTTCGTCGCGGAGCTTCTGCTCGGACTTCTTTGAGTTTTCCGGCAAAAGCTGTCGCCTTTTTACGGGTATACGCTATGATCACAGCGCAATGCTCTATAGGGAAAAGGCTGCCGCAAGGCGGCTTTTCCTATGCCGAAATGCAGATCGTCCGGCTGGATTTTCTGCCGAAGGGATAATCCGATTACATCTTTTCTCCCCGACGCCTCTGGCGTCGGGGAGTTTTGCATAAATGCACAATGCTGCCGCAAAACCTTTCTCTTGAAATTCGCTCAATAAGCTAATATAATAGAGAAAAGCCAACCGCGAAGGAGGTGCGCCATGGGAGAGCGGACATATCTTGCCATCGATCTCAAGTCGTTCTATGCCTCGGTGGAGTGCATGGAGCGCGGTCTTGACCCGATGACGGCGAATCTTGTTGTGGCGGACCTGACCCGCACGGAAAAGACGATCTGTCTCGCAGTGTCCCCGGCGCTCAAGGCCTACGGCATTCCGGGCCGTGCCCGCCTCTTTGAGGTTGTGGAGGCGGTGCGGAAGATCAACGCCGCGCGCCGCGCCGCCGCGCCGGGCCATGCGTTCACCGGGAAATCGTGCAGCGCGCCGGAGCTTGCGGCAAACCCCGCGCTGGAGCTGGATTATGTCGTAGCGCCGCCGCACATGGCGCACTACATGCGCTACAGCGCCGGAATCTACAACATTTATCTGCACTACGTAGCACCCGAGGATATCCACGTCTACTCCATTGACGAGGTGTTTATGGATGTGACCGATTATCTGCCAACGTACCGCATGTCGGCGCACGATCTCTGCCGGAAGATCCTGCGCGAGGTGCTGCACACGACCGGCATCACCGCCACGGCGGGCATTGGGACGAATCTCTATCTCTGCAAGATTGCGATGGACATTGAAGCCAAGCACATTCCGCCGGACTGTGACGGCGTGCGCATTGCGGAGCTTGACGAAATGAGCTACCGCCGCAAGCTCTGGGGCCACCGGCCTCTCACGGATTTCTGGCGCGTCGGCGCGGGCACGGTGCGGCGGCTGGAAGCGCTGGGGCTGCATACGATGGGCGATATCGCCCGCTGCTCGCTCGGGAAAAGCGGGGATTTCTATAACGAAGAGCTGCTGTATAAAACGTTCGGTGTTCAGGCGGAGCTGCTCATTGACCACGCCTGGGGCTGGGAGCCGTGTACGATTGCGGACATCCACGCCTATCGGCCGGACTCCAACAGCATCAGCTCCGGCCAGGTGCTTCAGGAGCCGTACGACTGGCGCAAGGCAAAGCTCATCGTTCGGGAAATGACGGATCTTCTCGTGCTCGATCTTGTGAAAAAGCGCCTGTGTACCGATCAGCTCACGCTCACGATCGGATACGACGTCGAAAATCTGGCCGACCCTGCCCGCGCCGCGGAGTATACGGGGGAAACGCACACCGACCGCTACGGCCGCCGTGTGCCGAAGCACGGCCACGGCACGGCCAATCTTACGGAGTATTCGTCCTCAACGCGCGAGATCACGGACGCGGTCATGGCGCTCTATGACCGCATTACGGACAAAAACCTTCTCGTGCGCCGCGTAACGGTCGCGGCAAACCGCGTTCTGCCGGAGGACAAAGTCCCCCGCGCCGCCGCGGGCGGCGAGCAGATGGATCTCTTTTCCGCCGCGGAGGAGAAAGCGAACGCGCCCGGTGCGGATCAAAAGGCGCGCGAGCGCGAACGGCGGCGGCAGGAGGCCATTCTTTCCATCCAGCAGCGCTACGGCAATAACGCCATTTTGAAGGGCATGAATCTCGAAGATGGCGCGACGACGAGAGAGCGCAACAAACAGATCGGAGGACACCGGGCATGAAGCGCGAGGAATGCCGCGACTACGACGATATCATCACCCTGCCGCACCACGTTTCCGACGTGCATCCGCCCATGCCGCGGCGCGACCGGGCGGCGCAGTTTTCCTCGTTCGCCGCGCTCACAGGGTATGAGGCCGTCGTTGCCGAAACGGCGCGGGAGTTCGGCGAGACGGAGACCGGAGAATACGAGGCGGAAAGCGAGCGGTGACTTGTATTCCGTTTGCGTCTGCGGTACAATAAACGCATACCACCGGGAGGAAACGAAATGGAAAAGATCGCACTTGTTACCGGCGCGAGCCGCGGCATTGGCCGCGCGACGGCGCGCCGTCTTGCCCACGAGGGCTATACCGTTGCCGTAAACTATCACGTCCGGCAGGACTGCGCCGACTCGCTCGTGGCGGAGCTTGTCGCCGAGGGACTTCGCGCCGCTGCGTTTCGGGCGGACGTTGCCGACCGCGCGCAGGTGGAGGATATGGTACACCGCGTGGAGGATGCGTTCGGCAGCGTGAGCCTTCTCGTCAACAACGCCGGCGTCGCGGGGCAGGCGCTCTTTCAGGACGTGACGGAGGAGATGTGGCGGCGTTACTTCGGCGTGAATATCGACGGCGCGTTCCACACCATCCAATCCGTACTCCCGCCGATGCTCCGCGAGCACGCGGGCTGCATCGTAAATATCTCGTCCATGTGGGGGCTGCGCGGCGCGAGCTGCGAGGTGACGTACTCCGCCACAAAAGCCGCGCTCATCGCGCTCACGCGCTCGCTCGCCGCCGAGCTCGCACCAACGCACATCCGCGTCAACTGCGTTGCGCCGGGCGTGATAAAAACCGACATGCTCGATGCGCTGCCGAGCGAGGTGCTGCCGCAGCTCGCCGAGGAAACGCCGCTGCGCCGTCTCGGCCGGCCGGAGGACATCGCCGCCGCGGTTTCCTATCTCGCGAGCGACGATGCGAGCTTTGTCACCGGTCAGGTACTCACCGTGGACGGAGGATTTATCCTTTGATTAACATAATGTAGTAAACATAATTATATTAACATAAAATTAAAGTCTGCGCGAGAGGTGTGTCTCTGCGCAGACTTTAACATATAACATATATACATATGTTCTGCTCAAACGAATCGGAAGACCGACAGCGGCAGGGCAGAGGACAAGCGGACCTTGTCGGCCGGCCCGGCGATAGCGCGTGCCATTGCCGCGTCAGGCGCTGACCCGTTTGCGTACGTGCGGAAATGCACGGTGTGATTTTTAGAGATCGAGCATATCGCGGAAGGCTTTGATGTATCCGTCCGCAGCCGCCTGCTCGTCGGCTTCCGCGGCCATGCGGAGCAGCGGCTCCGTGCCGGAGAAGCGGCAGATGACCCAACTGCCGTCCGCAAAATACACCTTGCAGCCGTCCGCGAGACTGACATGGTCGATAGCCGCACCGAACGCCGGCGTCTTTTTTTCGATGAAGAGGAGCTTCTGCAGTTCGGCCTTGCGCTCCGGCGTCATACGGAAGTCCGCCTCGGCCCAGCGGGGGTTGCCGTACTGCCCGGTGATCTCGGCGAAGAGCTCGGAGACGGATTTGCCTGTAACGGCGAGCATTTCCACGAGCAGCGCCGCGGCGTAAATCCCGTCCTTGCCGGAGATATGGCCGCGCACGGCCATGCCGCCGGACGACTCGCCGCCGATGATTGCGCCGGTCTCGCTCATCTTCGCGGAAACCCACTTGAAGCCGACGGGGACCTCGTAGCACTTTTGTCCCAGCCCGGCGGCGACACGGTCGAGCAGGCAGGAGGTGGAGTTGTTGCGCACGCACGGCCCTTCCCAGCCGCGATACTTCACAAGATAGTAGTAGAGAAGTACAAGCAGCTTGTTTGGGTGAATGAACTGTCCCTCATTATCGATGACGCCGAGACGGTCGGCGTCGCCGTCAGTCGCGATGCCAAGATCGCAGTGCCGGTCGAGCACAAGCGCGGCGAGAGGCTTGAGCGTATCGACGTTCGGCGCGGGCAGTTTACCGCCGAAGAGCGTGTCGTGGCGGTCGTGGATGACCTCAAGATCGCACCGGCACGTTGTGAGCAGCATGCTCAAGCTCGACCAGCTCACGCCGTACATCGGATCAAAGCCGATGCGCAGCGAGGCCTTTTTGATCGCCTCCACGTTCACGGCAGAGAGAATGCTGTCGAGATATTCGTTCATCGGGTAATCCTCGACGATCTTTCCCCTGACGAGGGCGTCGTCATAGTCGATGCTCTTCACATCGGCGGGGGAGAGCTTTTCGATCTCGGCTTCAATGCGGCGCGTTACCTCCGCGTCGGCATCTCGCCCGCCCTCCGTGAAAACCTTAATGCCGTTATAAATGGCGGGGTTGTGGCTTGCGGTCACAGCCAGGCCGTAGGGCATGTTCCGGCGCTTGACGGTGAACATGATGAGCGGCGTCGGGCTCGAGCGATTGATGACATACGGGCGAAAGCCATAGCCCGCGAGGACTTCGCACGCCCAGTGCGCCGATTCCTTGGAGAGAAAGCGCCGGTCGTACCCGACGCATATCTCCGCGCCGGCATGACCCTCTTTTTCCATGAGGGCGCAAAGCCCCGCGGTGAGCAGACGGATGTTCTCCTTTGTAAACCCGTCGGCGATAATGGCGCGCCATCCGCCGGTGCCGAATTTTATCATCTGCATCATACTCCTTTCGGTTCCAAACAACTTCCACGCAGCGCTCCGTCCCGACGGGGAGCATGGGCAGAGCGGCTAAAGCCTCTCCGTCCGCTGCGGCGCTCTTCACGCTCTGTTCGATTACCATTATACGCGCTTTATCCGGGAATGAAAATAACCGAAAATACACCTTTTTACATTTTACCGGCCGATCCGTCCGCAAAACGTAAATTGACATAATTTAATTTACATAATAATTTCCCGGAGTTCTTGCAGCAGCGCGCGGCAGCCATCGTTCACGTCGCGCCATGTCGCGTCAAAATCGCCCGTATACCACGGATCGGCGACATTCCCGCCGCGTCCGGTGTGGTCGAGCAGGAGAGAGATCTTTCCTTCCGGGTCGCCGGAAAACATGCGGCGCATGTTTCGGAGGTTCTCTTCATCCATGCCGATGAGAAGATCGAAGTTTACATAATCCTTCGGCGTGATCTGCCGCGCGGCGTGACCGGCGCAGGGGATGCCGTGCTCGGCGAGCTTCCGCCGTGCCGGGGGATAGACGCCGTTCCCCAGCTCCTCGCGGCTCGTCGCTGCGGAGGCAATGAAAAACTTGTCCGAAAGCCCCGCTTCTGCGACAAGCGCTTTCATCACATATTCCGCCATCGGGCTGCGGCAGATATTGCCGTGGCAAACGAATAAAATTTTTGTCATGTCTCTCTCCGTTTCGTTTCGGTTGATTATCCATTATATCACATCGGCGCGCCGATTTACACCCGTCGTTTATTCCATGAAGGTTTTTGCACTTCCCGGAAGGAGAAGGACAAGCGGAATGCCGAAGAAATATCCGTTTTACCGTACAGACGAAGGAGAGCGATAAGAACAGGAACAAACCGATATGGATCCGCTTAGAACCGTTCAGCGATAAGCTCGACGCATTTATCAATTCCCGGCACGCCGCTGTCCAGCGTCAGATGGTAATTTTGGGCGCGGCCCCATTTCATGTTGGTATAGAAGCGGTGATAGGTTGCCTGGCGCTTATCCTTGTCCCGCAGGCGATCCTCCGGGGACTGTTCCCGCTCGCCATATATCTTAACGATGCGTTCTGCGCGGTATTGCATATCGGCATGGATAAAAACTTTCAAGCAATCCGCCTTATCCTGCAAAATGAAGTCGGCACAGCGGCCGACGATACCGCACCGTTGCCGTTCCGCTCCGCGCCTTCTGCCGCTGGCTACTGCCGTATACATCGAAGAAAACAGATCCCGTTCTGGCAAACTCCATATTCAACTTTTGCGGCTGCTGCAGAAGGAATGACATGAGCGTCTCCGTTGAAGACGCTCATGTCGTTTCATTTGTGTTCCTGCAAGTTTATGCTTTCCCTTTTTCGGTCAAAACCATCAATTCAATACCGTTTTTCCCTTTACACAGCAAACAGTTATCCCCACACCAGCACAGCTCCTTGTATATGCTGGGGAGAATCTCCCTGCCGGTATCGGTAACAAGCCCTTCTGTATGGTCCTCCTCAGTTCCGACCTGAATGGTGTAGAACGGCCTGTCGATATTGCGAACCTGGCGATAGATTGGCGGCAGAATGATGTTCCCGGAGAAATCACGCACTCCCTGTTTATCGTTTTCCGAGAAAACCATCCGCTTATGCTCGTAATCAAGCCCGTTCCATACGACATCGTACTCACACGGAAGAATAACATTGCCGTCTTCATCGATCAGGCCGTTGCGGTCGCCGTTTTCATCTCGGATCATTACCTCATAGGGCTTTTTCCATGTGTAGATAGAGGTGTAAATGGAATGGAACTTTTCTCTGCCATCCAGGTCTATCAGTTTTTCAACTCGCCGGCCGAGGGTTTCATCATATACTTCGACTTTGATCCACCCATCTTCGTGGAAGCTGACATCGTAAAACTGTGGTTCAAAAATTACTTTATGCTGATTGATATCATAGATCCCAAGAGGAACATCATCGCCCTTCCACTTATCCTCCTGATAAAAGGCGAATAGGCCGTCTTGGTACTCATAGTCGATATCTTCGAAAACCGGGTCTGCAAGCCAATTGCCATGAGCGTCTATTACACCCCAGTGTCCGTTCTCCCAGCCGCCGAAGTGGGCCATGAAAACACCCCCGACATTCCAGAAGTGCTTTATCTCATCAAACACAAATGGGATTGCTGTGCTGCCATTTTTATCGATCGCGCCCCACAACTCTTCATCGGTCCAGTAGAGTCCTTTGTTATATTTATTATCCCATTTAGGATCAATCGTCCATTTCCCCTTGCAGACGATAGCAATGCCGTCGGAAAAGTCTTCTGCATATATGTACTGAGGTGCGATTATTTCCTCTCCGGCTTCGTTGACGAATCCCCAGATGCCAGCGATTTCTTCGTAGTCAGAATGATAAGCAAGGTCTGTAAAACGCAGCTTCAGGGTCGATACCTTACACAGACCCTCAAAATACCGTCCAACTTCCTGATACTGCGTTCCGGCAGTTTTAGGCTTTATGAGCGTTTCTTTTCCCGTTTTATCGATGTAATACCATTCGCCGTCTCGTTTTACTTTTGCCTTACCGTCTACGAAATCTTCCGCATTCTCATAAATCATCGGAATGACGAAATTCATCCGTTCATCCACAAAGCCGTATCCGTACCCTGCTTTCACAACCCGGGCGAGGCCATCACGGAAGCTGTCGATGTAATCAAAATCTATACTGGTCAACCGCTCCCCGTCTATGGTTGCAAATGTGGAAACACCATAATAATTGAACGCATACCCAGAGATAAGGATTTTGAGAAGGCCTGTCTCTTTATCCCGGTATGCTGAATTGACACCCCATTTCCAAACGCGGCTGAGCCGGTAATGCTCATCTTCAAATACTGCTTCATCGCATTTTTCCGGTTCCACATATGTGGTGCTTTCCAGATAACAGAGCAGGTAAGAAAGGAAGAATCCATTTTTAAATTCAACAACAGATTCTCTGTCCGCATATCCGGATATTTCTGCGGGCAGACTTTCTTTAACAGTTGCAGACTGCCATACACGATCCGTAAAGACGCGCTGCTTGTACTGCAGGACCTCTTTGTCCTCATCCGCAGACGGAATCGGCAGCACATACTTCCTGCATTCACCATTCTCAAAAAGCAGCTTCAGCGCAAACCGCTCCGTAGGGACAGGGGGCAGTACAGAGACAGACTTCAACTGAGGGATGCGGTCATACATATCGTCAGATTCCCGCTGATCAGTTTTTATGTATTCTGCAACTTTCTTTTCGCCGCCCTCGAACGGGTAAGCAGTAGCTTCCAAAATGCGGTCAGTATTGTTATCGACACGGAAGCTAAAGAAGCCATAGCCGTCAATGTAAGGCGTAGAACTGTAGATGACATCGTTATAACGCACATATCCTATCTTCATATCCCCATACTGCTCGTGAAGTCTGCGCAGGCTCGTATAGAAGGCAGAATTCATGAAGATCCCGTCGGATCCAATTCCGTGGAAAGCAGGGGCTTTCTCACAGATAATGGTGTCATACACGTCGAGGCAATCATGGTTGAATGCGTACATCAGCTTGTATGTTGCATCCATCATCTCTTTGCGAGGGTAATACTCGAGAATGTTCTTGCCTGCGACGGAATTAACGCGCCAAAGCTCCAGATCATATTCCTGGCTGCCGTAATAATTCCCGATTTTATAAGTGGTTTCCGGACCGGTCCGTACCCGCTTAACATTCATGCAAACCACGAGTACCGTGCTGTTTTCGGAAAACTCATAATCAAGAAGCTTTCTGCAATAGTCACCATCAAGCTGCGCTGTCTTTTTCTGCCCATAGGCATACATAAAAACAGTATAGGCGTTGTTTTTCCTGCTGCACCGATAGCCGATACAGTCGTCGAACGGCTGGGATTCCAGAACCTTGTACCCTTTGCCGTCAAGCCAGGACTTGATATACTCATCGGCTTTCTTCCAAATATAGAGTTCCCCTTTGATCTCCTCCGGCACATCATAAAGGTGCTGGCCAGAGAATTCGCTCCGCAGCTCTCTCACATGCCTATCGTGTGCTGTCAACGGCGCGACGGTAGAAGGAAGATCCAGCGGCGAATCCTCTCCGCAGTCTTCCTCAAAAAAAGACACATTATAAATCTTGGAATCGCGGGACAGCAGGATCCTTTGGATTATTCCGTTTTCACGGTCTCTCGCCACAGAGACAACGGCGCAGGGATATTCCTTGCTGTACTGATACAGGAGAAGTGCTTTCTCGTCCAGATATGTGTCGGGTATTTTGGGCATCTGAACAAGACCATCTTCCCGGAGCAGTCCGGCATGGTCAACTATCCTATAGGTATATCTGCCTTCATCCGTGACGCATTCGTATAGATCCTTCATGCGTTTGATAATGCTTTCCGCTGATGTCACCCTTTTTCCCGAGTAATCCGAGATATACTCGCAGTCATCGGAAAGCAAACCACTCAGGGCATCGACCTCTCCGTTTGCAAAGGCGTTGCCCAGTATCTCCATTATCTCACAATCTTTCATCATGGCACCGCCTTAATAACCATAGACCATCATGGTTTCATTTTCCGAAAGGACAAGCTCTGACCAAGCCCGTATGTCCTTGAGCTGCATCTGGTACTTCTTTCGGTTGTTCCAGAAATTTACTCCTCCGGTATTTAGCCGATCGAGGAAGAGATTCTTTTCACCACCACGCCAGCTTGTGCATACAATACCGAGTCCAACCAAATAATCGAACAGGTCATCGAAATTGGTGAAGCTGATTATTTTTTCTGCAAAATTGAGAACCTCACTCCACTGTTGGAAGGGTAATTCATATTCTCCGTATTCATCGAAGAACTCCCTGTTGAGGCAAGTGATGCTCCAATCAAGCAGAAGGAAGTCCTCGTCATATGAGATGCGCAGCGCTGTTTTGTTCTCTCCAGGAACCAGTGTGATAAAAGGCGCTTCGACATGGTTGCGGCCCAGTTCACCAAAGTAGAGTGAGCCGCTCTCCGCTTCAAATCCTGTCGCTTCATCCGTGTGCAGGTCTTCCCAGTTAAACAGTCCACGTTTCAGTTCTCCGAAGGAAATGGTATGAAGCTCCCGGTTCTCATTGATGTATGCAACCTCGCAAAAGTCAATAAAACCGCCGATACTGATTCCGCTGCCATCGTCAAGCCACAGGACAATGTTCGATACCAATTCCCGTTTGCTGTGTTCTTCATCAAAGAAATCGTGAAACATGGGGTCTTTGTCGGTATACTCTGTCCTGACCTCAACATTGACTATATATCTTCCGAGGCAAGGCGCAAACAGTACATTTGCATCAACGTTTGGCAGATTTGTTCCCGCTTTGATCTCCCAAGGAATGCAGTTCATGCTCATTCGGAACTCGGGCTGCTGCGGGGTGTCAATCTCAAATACATCGCCATCCTCAAATCCGATGAGGAATGGCTCGTCGATTTGAGCAACGCAGCCGAATGGAGTGGCTGGATCAATATTGCGATAGTCTGAGCGTTTCTTCCGTTCTTCTTCCTCATACGGCTCCAGACAATCATACGCATGACTCTCTATCCAGTCGCGCGTCAGCATATAACTTAAGCCGATCATGCGCAGCTTCCTGATCTTCCGCCCTTCGAGTTTAAAGGAAGATATCCTTTTCCTTATTTCCCCGGGTGCCACCATTGCAGGTGCAGACCATTCCTGGGATGAAAAAATATAGTCCTCAAACTTGTTTTTTCCGTTGCTGTAGTATGTTTTTTCAAGCATCAGAGCGCACCTCCTCCAATAATGCTATTTGCAGTCTACACCTTACGGTGTCCAAAAAAACGGACAATCAACTGAGTTGCTCGAGGGTAACCCGATTGTTTTTATCTTTCACATAGCTTCAACAAAATAACATTAAATTTTATCATATCGCAGAAGCCTTTTCCAGCTTTAGAAACAAAAAAACCAGCAGATTCCAAAACGATCAATTCTTTATTCCATGAAGGTTTTTGCACTTCCCGGAAGGAGAAGGACAAGCGGAATGCAGAAGAAATATCCGTTTTCCCATACAGACGAAGGAGAGCGATAAGAACAGGAACAAATCGATATGGATCCGCTTAGAACCGTTCAGCGATAAGCTCCACGCATTTATCAATTCCCGGCACGCCGCCGCCAGACTCGCGGCTGATGGTAATGACTCTGTTTTTCATGCTTTCTGCACTCCTTCCGTATGCAATTCCCGATAGGTTTTCCCAATGATGACGGCCGAAATCATAAAGGTCAAAATATCCGAGACCGGCATGGAATACAGCACGCCGTCCAAGCCGAAGAACACCGACGCCGCCATCCCGCCCGGGAAGACCGCCGGCGTTGCGGAGGTGTCCGCGCAATGGCGGATTGCCATAAAAAGCAGCGGCAAAATTAGCGGAACTGCCGAACCTTTTTGGGCGCCGTGCAACATTCATGCAACGGCGTTGACGCTCTTTTTCCCCTGTGATAGCATGAAAATGCACACGGTTGCATGACATTTTTCTCACGCCTGCGCTGAAATACGGCAGCATTCCGATAAGAGAAGGATATTCTGCGGCCTGTTGTGCAAACGGTTGCATAAATGCGGGAAGGAGAGCGAACGATGTCCGTCACCATACGGGATGTGGCCAAGCTGGCCGGCGTGTCGGCGTCTACGGTGTCGCGCGTCATCAACAAATCTGCGCCGATCTCCGAGGAAACAACCGGGCGCATCTACCGCGCCATGGAAGAACTGAAATACGTTCCGAACGACATCGCCCGCAGCTTTGCAAGCGGAAGCGCCCGCGCCATCGCCATCGCCGTCAATGCTTCCGACACGCGCTCCTACGCCAACCGCTTTTTCAACAACACCGTTTTTGGCATCGAAACAGCGGCGCACCGCAGGGGCTATAACTTCATCATCACGAGCGCGAACGACGGGCGCGGCGGCGTCGGCTCGCTGGAAAAGCTGATTTTGAGCAAGAAGATCGACGGGCTTGTCCTTCCCGTGTCGCTGCTCCGAAGCTCGATCGTTAAGATCGTGGAGGATATGTCCTTTCCGTTTGTCGTGCTGGGCCGTGTGAAGCATGCGGGCGGGCGGCTGAGCTGGGTGGACATTGCCAACGAGCAGGCGGGCGCGAACGTTGTGCGGTATCTTCTCGGCAAGGGCTACCGGCGCGTCGGGTTTCTCACCCGCGGGGACAAGGAGCTTTTCACGCGCGACCGTCTTGACGGATACCGCGCGGAGCTCAGCCGCTCCGGACTGCCTTCCGATCCGGTCTATCGGGTCAGCCCCGCCGCGGCGTTCGATGAAACAAAGCTCTATCTCAAAACCCTCTTTACGAGCGCCGCCGCGCCCGACGCCGTGATCTGCTGCGACGATAAAATGGCGCTTGCCGCGCTGCGCGGCGCGCGGGAGCTTGGACGGCGCGTTCCGGAGGATCTCGGTATTTTGTGCTTTGACAATACCGAGGTCACGGAAATGGCGGAGCTTCCGATCTCCGCGGTGGACGTCGATACGTTCGAGCTTGGGCGGATCGCCGCCGAAACACTGTTCCGGCAGATGGAAAAGCCCGACTTCGGCGCGAGCCGGTCGCAGATCACGACAAAGGTGATCGAGCGCGGCTCCACCATGAAATAATAATGAGGGGAGGCGTTGCCGTTGGATCTTGCGGCGATCCGGTTTCGAAACACCGAGGACCATATATACCCCCGCGGCAGAACGGAGCTGGCCGTATCGCTGAGTACGGCGAGGGGAGACGTCGATTCCGTCACGCTCGTCTGGTGGCCGCGGTATGAAACGGAACGATCGAGCCGCCGCGCCGTCGCTGTAAAGCGGGAACTGCGCGATGCGTATCTCGACCACTACCGGGCGATCATTCAAACGGACGGCATATCGGCATACACGCGCTACGCCCTGCTCTTTACGAGCGGCGGCAAGACCGTCCGGCTCGGCAAGAACGGCTTTTCGGAGCCGGATGACGGGGAGAATTTCTTCGAGTTTCTCTGGCCGAACCCGACGGACGCGCCCCGCGCGCCCGACTGGGCATCGGAGCAGGTGTATTACCAGATTTTCCCCGAGCGCTTCCGAAACGGCGATGCGTCAAACGACCCGCTCGGAACGGAGCGCTGGGGCGCACCGCCGACGCGCGGGAACTTTATGGGCGGCGACCTTCGCGGCATCATCGAAAAGCTCGATTACATCCGCGATCTCGGCGCAACATGCCTCTATCTCACGCCGATATTCAAAGCGCCCTCCAATCACAAGTACGACACCGTGGACTATTTCGACATCGACCCCGCCTTCGGCACAAAGGAAGATCTCGCGGAACTCGTCCGCACCGCGCATAAACTGGGTCTGCGGGTGCTGCTCGACGGCGTATTCAACCACTGCGGGTATTACTGGCCGCCGTTTCAGGATGTTGTGAAGCATGGCGAAAGCTCGGGGTATGCCTCCTGGTTTTTCCCGCAGAGCTTCCCGGTGAACGAGCGGCTGGAAAATTACGACTGCGTCGGCCACTACAAATGGATGCCGAAGATCCATCTGGCGGACGCATCGGCGCGGGACTACTTCATCACGGTCGGCAAGTATTGGATACGCAATTTCCACATTGACGGTTGGCGGCTGGATGTAGCGGACGAAGCGCCCACGCAGTTTTGGGAGCACTTCTCCGATGCGATCAAAAAGGAAGCGCCCGGCACGCTCCTGCTCGGCGAAACATGGGCGGACGCGCACCGGCTGCTCGCCCCCGACCGGCTCGACAGCGCGATGAACTACCTCTTCCGGGACGCCGCCGCAGACTGGCTCGCAAAGGATAAGATCCTACCCGCGGAGCTCGACCACCGGCTCAACCGCATGCTCTCGCTCTATCCATGGGAAACGGTGCTGCGGCTCTATAACCCGCTCGACAGCCACGACACCGAGCGCTTCCGCTGGCTCTGCCGCGACAAGCGGCGGCATGCGCTGGCCATTGCGCTGCAGATGGCGTTTCCCGGCTGCCCGGCGGTATTCTACGGCGATGAGGTCGGACTCTCCGGCGGCAACGACCCGGACTGCCGTCTCGCGATGGAGTGGGACGAGGGGAAGCAGGATAAAGAGCTTTTTGCCTATTACAGAAAACTGATCGGCATACGGCGGGAGTCGCCGTCCCTCCTCCGCGGGGACTTCCGCACATGCCTTTGCGACGATGCATCCAACGTTTACGCTTTTCGCCGGAAATACGGCGAGGACGAAAGCCTTGTCGTTCTCAACGCCGGAAACGAGCCGGTGAAAACAAAAATTGCCGCCGGGGGGACGTGGACGCCCCGCATCGGCGGCAGGAAACCTGTATCCTCGGAAAACGGTGAGATCGCTGTCGATCTTGCGCCGTGCTCCGCGGAAATATTTAAGAAGAAAGCGAAGGGACGAAAATGAAGAAGTCTACCATGAAAATGCTGGCGCTTCTCCTTCTCGCAGCAATGATGTTAGCGGCATTCACTGCGTGCGGATCGAACGAAGCGCCGAGCACCAGCTCCGTTCCGCCGGCGGAAACCACCGAAAAGCCGGCGGCAGACAACGCAGAAGCCGAACCCGTTACGATCAACTTCTGGCATCACTACAGCGCCCAGTCGGCGGAGAACGAAACTCTTATGAATGTTCTCATCCCCAGGTTTGAGGAAGAGAATCCCGGGATCAAGGTCAACGCCGTCTCGCACGAGTGGGCGGACCTGCATGATAAGATCCTCATCAGCGCACAGTCCAACACGCTGCCGGATGTGGCGCGTCTGGACATCGCGTGGGTGCCCGAGTTCCAGAAAATGGGCATTCTCACCGCGCTGGATGAGGAAATGGCCGATTTTGATTCCGTCACCGCCGATCTGCTGGACAGCGCCATGAGCACCGGCTTTGTTGCCGGACATTACTACGCAATGGCGCTCAACACCAACACGAAGATCCTCTTCTATAACGAAAAGGCTCTCGAAGAGGCCGGCGTCGCCGTGCCGGCAACGATGGATGAATTTGTAAAGGCCGTCGCGGCGGTCTCCGGGAAGAACGGCGCCGGACAGACGGTGTGGGGCCTCAATGAGCCTGCGCTCGCCGGATGGAACGTTCTGCCGTACATCTGGTCGAACGGAGGCGAGATCACAAATGAGGACAACACCAAGGCCAGCGGCTATATCAACAGCGAAAAGACGATCGCCGCCGTGCAGATGCTCGCGGACATGGCGAAGAGCGGCGAGCTCTCCGGCTACAACAGCGGCGACATCCCGATGACCGACGGGTTCGGCACGGGCCGGTACATCTTCCTTCTCGAAGGCCCGTGGAAGACCGCGGAGCTTGCGGGCGCCTATCCCGACATGGTCTACGGCAACTGCCAGCTGCCCGCCGGGGAGGCCGGATCGATCTCCGTGCTCGGCGGCGAGGATATCGCGATGTTCAACGGCGCCAACAAGGACGCCGCGTGGAAGTTCATGCAGTTTATGACGAGCCCGTTTGCCGAAGAAGAGATGGCCAAGTGCGGCCAGATCCCCGTGAACAAGACGGCGCTCGAGAGCGAGACCGTGAAGAACGCTTCCTTCGCCCCGTTCCTCGAAGCCATCACCACGGCGAAGGCCCGCCCGGCGGTCGCTTCCTGGTCGGAGATCGACAACGAGCTCACGATCGCCATGACGAAAATCCTCGTCGAGGGCGCGCCCGTGAAGGAAACGCTTGACGCGCTGGCGGTCACGATCGACGGCCTTCTTGCCTAAGAGTAGCATAATCTGTCTTTTCTGGCAATACCATTCTGCCCCGCCGCCCAAGGCGGCGGGGTGGCTGCGTATCTTTGATTTTCCGCAGGGGAGGGATGACCATGATGCTGCGTTCCGGCAGAAATAAGGCGCAGTTCGCGGCGCTGCTCGTGCCGGGGATCGTCGTTTTTGCGCTCTTTACGGTCTATCCGATCGTGAAGCTCTTTGTTATGAGCTTTCTGCGCTGGGATCTCGGGTCAATGTTTCAAAAGAGCTTCGCCGGACTGGAGAATTATAAAGCGGTGCTGAGCGATGAGACGTTTTTTGTAGCCTTTGAAAATACGCTCCTCTATACGCTTGTCACTGTGCCGGGGCAGATGGCGCTCGGGCTTCTCGCGGCGGTGCTCATCCACTCCATCCCGCGCTTTCGGGTGACGTTCCGGGTCATTTACTATATCCCGGTCATCACCTCGTGGGTCATTGTGTCGCTTGTGTTTCGGTATATCTTCAATACCGAGGGCATGCTCAACTATTTCCTCTGCAATGTGCTGCACCTTACGAAGGACTATGTCCCGTGGCTGAACACCCGCTGGGGCGGGCTGACGGTCGCCATGCTGCTCGGCATCTGGAAGGGCGTGGGCTGGAACCTCGTGGTGTTTCTCGCCGCGCTTCAATCCGTACCGGCCGAGCTTTACGAGGCGGCGGACGTGGACGGCTGCTCCGGCTGGAAAAAGTTCTGGTACATCACTCTCCCCAGCATCCGCCCGACGATCCTCTTCGCGCTCGTCATGCTCACGATCGGCGGCTTCAACGTGTTCACGTCCATTAAAATGATCACCGACGGCAAGCCCATGCATCAGACGGACACGGTGCTCACATGGATGTACTATAAGGCGTTCAGCACCGGCGAGTTCGGCTACGCCGCGGCGCTGAGCTTCATCGTGGCCGTCACGTTGATGGCGCTGGCTTTTCTGCAATTCCGTGCCATGAAGCGCCAGAACTGCTGAGGGAGGGGAGAAGATGAAAAGCAGAAAAAGACGCTGGAGTCTGGCGCTCCGGTATATCCTCCTTCTTCTCGGCGGCGCGGTGTCGGTCATGCCGATGATCTATATGCTGTCCACCTCGCTCCGGCCGAACGGCGCGCTCTACGAGTTCCCGCCGCACTTCTTCCCCAAGCTCGGCGAGATCACGCTGGAAAACTACCGGTACATTTTCGCGCAGGAGAAGTTTTACCTGAATTTTCTCAACAGCGTCATTGTGGCCGTCATCACGATCGTCCTTGCGGCGGTCATCGCCACGGCGTTAGCGTACTGTCTGGCACGCTTTGAGTTTCCGGGAAAGAAGCTGCTGTTCGCGCTTGTCATCGGCATGATGATCATCCCGGGTACGACGCTCATCATCCCGCAGTTCCAGCTCGCGTCGTTTTTCGGTATTACAAACAGCCTCGCGGGACTGATCCCGTTCTATGTCGCGTGGGTCATTCCGTTTTCCACGTTCATGATCAAAAGCTACATCGAGGGCATCCCGCGGGAGTTTGACGAGGCGGCGTATGCCGACGGCGGGAGCGTATTCACGGTGTTCTTCCGCATCATACTGCCGCTGGCCAGTCCTGCCATCGCGTCGGTGAGCATCTTCAACTTCCTCACCGCGTGGGAGGAATTCACATGGGCGATGACCGTTATCAACGATAACGCCATACGCACGCTGCCGATCGCCATCTCCGGCTTTTTCGGCCAGCACCAGTTTACGCAGTGGGGCTATGTGTTCGCCATGTCCGTGGCGAGCCTCGTGCCGGTGCTTATCGTATTCATCCTCTGCCAGAAATACTTTGTCTCCGGCCTGCAGGCCGGCGGTCTCAAAGGCTGAAAAATTATGTAAACCAAATGCCCCGAAGATGCTTCTTCGGGGCATTTGATGCATATCCGTTGATAAACCTTATCGATCTGCTTTGCCGTGGGATCATCGTCGGCGCCCGTCGCCGCGGGGCTTTCCCGGAGAATGGTCCCGGAACCGTCCCCGGCCGCCGGCGTCCTGCCGGAAAATAAAGATTCAGGCTTCCGAGGGATTCAGAGAGAAGGCGTAGTGCATTTCAAGCGCGTGGAACAGCTCCTGCATAACGTCCTGCGCGATAGCGCGCATGTCGAGCGAGCGGATGATCTGCACGACGTGCTCGATCTCCTCTGCCGGGACGCCGAAGCCGCTCAGACTCAGCCGGAGAAAGGCGTCGAGCTTTTCTTCGAGCGGGAAATCCTCAGAGCAGGGGTGCACCATGTACCCGCGCATGATCCCGGCCGAACCAAGCTCCATAATATAAAAATCCCGCTCGGTCATTTCCGGGTGGTAGATGCCGAAAATGGCGTGCAGCTCCTTCGCCGTCCGGCGGAAAATGTATTCCGACGCCTCGTTCTGGGTGTATGCCTGGGTGTAGATCTCGCGCAGATTCTCGTTGAGCTCGGTGAGCGTGAGCTGTATGGCGGTCTCCACGGCGTATATGAAAACCGGCGGGAGGTTCACGTCGGCAATACGTCTGGCCATGCTGAACTGGTTGCCGAACATGAACTCCACGAGTTCGGTAAGCACGCCGTCCTTGGCGCGGAAAATGTTCTGGAACGTACTGTTGGAGACATCGGCCTTCCGCACGATCTCGGCAACCGTCGTTTTCTTGTAGCCCTTTTCCAAAAACAGCTTGACGCATACGGTAAGAATTCTTCGTTTGGCGGGCAGACTGGCACTCGTGATAACCATAGCAACCACTCCTTTCGGGGAAAAGATGCCGTGAGTATACCATTGGAATCCGGAAAAAGCAACATAAAACGGGCGGCTCTTCCGCAAAAAGACAGCGCCGCTGTCATAAAGACGAAGCGACGCTGCCGGAGGAAGGGAAAGTGACTCAGTCAGTGACCGCCGCAGGCGCAGGAAGCGCGTATTTGCGCGCATAGCGGTTAAACTCGCGGAGGAAGTCGGCGCTCTCGAGGCGCGTGGCGCGCAGCGACTCATGGAGATTGAGATTGTGCTGCGCCGTGTCGATGACGCACCCGGCGATGTTGGAGCAGTGGTCGGACGTGCGCTCGAGACCGGTGAGAAGATCGGAGAGGATAAAGCCAAGCTCGATGCTGCATCCGCCCTGCTGCAAGCGCCGGATGTGGCGCGTGCGCATTGTTTCCTTGAGCATGTCGATGACCTGTTCGAGCGGCTCGACCTCGGCGGCAACAGAGCAGTCGTTATTCTCAAAGCATCGGAGCGAAAGATCGAGTATTTCACTGACCGCTCCGGCAAGCACCGAAAACTCGGCGACGGCGTTCGGAGAAAACGCAAGATTTTTGTCGCGCAGCTCCTCGGCGGATTCGAGCGTGTTGACGGCGTGGTCGGAGATGCGTTCAAAATCGCCGATGGATTTCAAAAGCGCGGCAGCCTCCTCGCTTTCCGCGACGCCCATCTGCTCGGCGCTGAGCTTAACGAGATAGGTGCTGAGAATATCCTCGTAATGGTCGCACAGCTCCTCGTCCTGCCGGATCTGCTCGGCGAGCGCGGGGGAGTAGCTGCCGATCGCGGTGAGAGAATCCTTGAGCGCGCGCACGGCATGCTCGGCCATGTCCGCGGCTACGGCGCGGCTGCGCTCCAGAGCAAGGGACGGCGTCGCGAGCAGACGCTCGTCCAGCTCCACGCACTGTTCCTTCTTACCGCTGTCCGGCACGAGCCGAATGGCAAGCTTTTCGAGCAGACCTCCGGCGGGCAGGAGCAAGGCGGTGCAGAGAAGGTTGAAGGCCGAATGGGCAATGGCGATGCCGGAGCGGGTCGCGGCCTCGTCGAGCAGCGGCGGGGCGAGCAAGTTGCGTACCAGCGTGAATACCGAGAGCAGAATGACGACGCCGATGACGTTGAACATCAAATGCACCGCGGCGGCGCGGCGCGCGTTTTTGTTCGTGCCGATGGAGGAGAGGAGCGCCGTCACGGTCGTGCCGATGTTCTGGCCCATGATGATGGGGATCGCCGCAGCGTAGCTCACCGCGCCGGTGGCGGAGAGTGCCTGCAGAATACCGACCGAAGCCGAGCTCGACTGAATGATGCCCGTGAGCACCGCGCCGGCTATCACGCCGAGAAGCGGGTTTTTGAACGCAAGGAAAAGATTTACGAACACGGGGTCGTTGCGCAGGCCCGATACCGCGCCGCTCATCGTCTCCATGCCGAACATCAGCGTGGCGAAGCCGAGGAGAATGACGCCGGAATCCTTTTTTCGGCTGCTTTTGCAGAAAAGATAAAGGGCAATGCCGATCACGGCGAGAATTGGCGTAAAGGAGCTCGGCTTGAGCAGCCGGACGAGAACGCTTGTGCCGTCAATGTCGCCGAGACTCAAAAGCCACGCCGTTACGGTGGTGCCGACGTTCGCGCCCATGATCACGCTGATCGACTGGCGCAGCGACATCAGCCCGGAGTTTACAAAGCCGACGACCATAACGGTCGTGGCGGAAGAGCTTTGGATCACGGCGGTCACGCCGAGACCGGTGAGAAAACCGGCGATGGGCTTTCCGGTCATTTTGTCGAGCAGGGAGCGGAGTTTTCCTCCGGCGCGCCGTTCAAGCGCCTGCCCCATCAGGCTCATGCCGAAGAGAAACAGCGCCAGACCGCCGAGCATCGTGAGCGTGTCAAAAATGTCCATAATTTTTCCTTTTCATGATCAAAGATTTACAAAATGAGCGTAACAAAACGAATGTTAAATGCGCTACGGTTTTTTTGTAAAATCCTTGTTAAACGAAATCGCCCCGCGGCGGTGCGTTCACGGCCGCGGGGCGATTTCGGAATTATTCGGCTTTCTTTTTCGTGCGCTTTTTCGGCAGCGGCGTGACCGGCTCAAGGATCGCTATCGCCTCGCAGACAAGCTCCCGATTTTCGATGTCGAGAAGGTAGTGGGGCTTGGCGCCCTCGTAGGGGACGGCGTCGGGCGCGTCTTGCATAAGCGCCGCGAGCTCCGGCGCTTTTTTCACCATGACGGTGTTGTCGCACACGAGCAGAAGGGGCTTCCCGTTTACATAGACCATGTATTCGCCGAACATTTTCCGGCAGGTGACGTTCTCAATGCCCTCAAGCTGTTCGCAGACAAATTCTATATACTCTTTGGATGTTGCCATAGGCACTCCTTTTATTTTGCCCTATCGGTAAGCCGCTTTTCGAGCAAGGCAAGCATGGCGCGGCTCTTCTCCCGGCTTTCCCGGGCGGCGGTGAGATAGATCTTGAGCTTCGGCTCCGTGCCGGAGGGACGCACAACAACTTCGCCGCCGTCGAGAACAAAGCGCAGCACATTGGAGCGCGGAAGCCCTGTTTCGTCCCGGTCGTAGTCGATGACCTGCCGCACGGCTTCGCCCGCCAGCTCCGCCGGGGGCGAGAGACGGAGAGAGTCGAGCAGCTCCGTCATATGCGCGAAGCCTGCCGAGCCCTCAAACGTAAAGGATAGGAGCTTCGTCTCAAAAAAGCCGTATTGCGCGTACAGCGCTTCCAGCGCGTCCGCGAGCGTTTTGCCCTGCGATTTATACCAGACGAACATCTCGCAGATGAGAAGCGAGGCGTTCACCGCGTCCTTGTCACGTACAAAGCTGCCGCTCAGATAGCCGTAGCTCTCCTCAAAGCCGAAAATGTACCGGCCGGCTTCCCCGGCCTTTTCGAGAAGCCCGATCTGCTCGCCGATGAATTTGAACCCGGTCAGCACGTTCCGCAGCTCCACGCCGTAATGCGCGGCGACCTTCTCCGCCATGGGCGTTGTGACGATCGTTTTTACCGCCACGGGGCGTTCCGGCATCGTGCCGTTCGCCCGGCGCATCCGGCAGACAAAGTCGAGCAGCAGCACGCCCATTTCGTTGCCGGTGATGAGCCGGCAGCCTTCGGCGGTCTTCACCGCCGCGCCGACGCGGTCGCAGTCCGGGTCCGTGGCGAGCAGCAGCTCGCTGCCCGTTTCCTCCGCCAGACGCAGTCCGACGGAGAGCGCTTCGCGGATCTCCGGGTTGGGGTAGGGGCACGTTGGAAAATTTCCGTCCGGCTCCGCCTGCTCCGGCGGGATAGTGATGTTCGTAAAACCGTGCGCGCGAAGGCAGCGTGGCACGCAGGAAATGCCTGTGCCGTTGAGCGGCGTGTATACGATGGAGGCGCTGCGCGAAAAGCTCTCCGGCAAAAGCGATGCTGTCGATACCGCGGCAAGATACCGCTCCACGGTGTCCTCGCCAATATAGGCGATGATGCCGGAGGCGAGCCCTTCGGCAAAATCGAGAGTATGGACATCCGCGAAGGGATCAATACGGTCGATCTCCTGCTGAATGGCTGCGGCGGCCTCCGTCGTGATCTGGCAGCCGTCCGCACCGTAGACCTTGTAGCCGTTGTATTTGGCTGGATTGTGACTTGCCGTGACGACAACGCCGCCGCAAGAGCGAAGATCGCGCACCGCGAACGAAAGCGAGGGTGTCGGCATCAGCCGGGGATAGATGTACACGCGAATGCCGTTCGCGGCAAAAACACCCGCCGCAGTCTCGGCAAAGAGCCGGGAGTTGGTGCGGCTGTCGTAGGCGATGGCAACGGAGAGACGTGCGGCGTGATTTTTGAGATAATTGGCATAGCCCTGCGTGGCTTTTCCGATGGTAAAAACATTCATGCGGTTCGTGCCCGCGCCGAGCACGCCGCGCAGCCCGCCGGTGCCGAATTCCAGCTCGCGGTAAAACCGGTCCTCGATGGCGGCATCGTCGCCGCGGATGGCCTCCAGCTCATCGCGGAGCGCCGGGCGTCCGGCGGCCTTTTCCAGCCACAGCAGGTAAAGCGCGTTTACATCCATCGTAACTACCTCCCAAACTCTTTATAGTTTTAGTTTCCCAGTCAGGCGTGGATCAGCAGACCGATAAGGAGCAGATGCGCGGGGTAATAAAGATAAAAGAACCATTTCATAAACCGGTTCACGGCGGGGCTTTTGCCGCGCTGCCCGTTATAGAGCCGCAAAACCGGCAGCGAGAGCGCAACGCCCATCTGCAAAATGCCGTACACGCGGTCGATGGCAAAGAAATATACGACCGCATAGAGCGCGACATAGAAAAGAAGCCAGAAGCCCTGCTTTTTGAGCTCGCCGCGGTTCGTGCCGAACGCCATGACGCAGAGCGAGGCGATGCAGCTCCAGTCGCTCGGGAAGCTCACAAGGCAGATGAGCAGAATGAGCAGAACCCGCACCGCGCCGGACGTGATCTTTTTGCTTTCCGCGACGCGCAGCATCACAAGACCCCACGCGAGCGACCACATAACGCTCGTCTGGTTTAGCGCGCCGCCGTAATAAAACGGAATAAAGGAGCGCCAGTCGATGAAATCGTGCGAGGAATATATGTAGCAGAAATGCGAGATCAGCGCGAAAATGAAGAGCCGCGCGGTATACTTGCGGATGTTCCGCGTGTAGTGATACCCCTCGGCGATGCAGTAGCACATGATCGGGCAGGTGATGCGCCCGATGAGATGCATGAGCAGGGGGGAAAACTCCTTCGGATACCCCGGAAACACCGCCCACGCGATGTGGTCGACGGTCATCGCGGCGATGGCAATGAGCTTTATGGCGTTGGAGCTGAGCGGGTTTTTCTCTGTGAGGGGCATAGGGTTCCCTCCTGAAGTCTGTTTTAATTTGAAGTAATTTAATAATTTTAGCCTCTGCGCTGGAGCCTGTCAAGTATCGTAAAACGGGAGGAGTCCTCCCGCTTTCCATGGATATCGGGGTGTGCTATAATAATAAAAACTGGCCGTGATATTGGGAGAACATCGGTTTTAGGAGGAGAGAAATGGAACCAAAAAGCAAGTTTTGCAATATATCCAGTTTAACAGAGTCTATGCCCAAATCATATAAAAAAATTTTCTCGTTTATTCAATCCAATCAAGACGCCGTCAGTGCCATGTCCATAACACAGTTGGCGAGAAAACTGAATGTCGATGTGGCGACGATTACCCGGTTTTGTCAGTCCATCGGTTTTTCCGGCTATGCCAATCTCAAGTATTCGCTCAAGCATGACGACGCTTTTTTCGAATCGGAAAAAACGCAGGAGCCTTTCGATCCGGCTGATTCAGTCAAGGACACCATGGATAAAGTGAAATACTTCTATATAAGGGCAATAAAAGATGTAGTAGAGCTTTTAAATCCGGGCGAAATAGAGCTTGCAGCGCAGAAAATATGCACTGCATCAAAAGTACATTTATATGCGCAGGGTGGAAATATTACGTCGGCGTATTATGCACAGTTTGTCTTTTGGCAGATGGGGATCCCTTGCTATGTTTTTACGGATCCGGGACTCGCGCTTCCCTCGGCAAATCATTTGACGCGGGATGATGTGGCGATAGGAATGTGCCTTTCCGGATCGGCAAAGATTGTTGTGGATGCCATGCGGATCGCGAAGAAAAATAAAGCAACTACGATTGGGATTATTGGTTTTCCTGATTCGCCGCTTGGGGAGATTTCTGACATCCATCTTTCGTTTAATGCGCGTGTGCCGGATAATATACAGTATATTCCGTTGGCGTTTATCTGTGATCTGACAATATTGGGTATTCTTCAGGCTGTTACGACAGCCAAAAATCGGAAAGCTCTGTCGGATCAAATAGGGAACGTCAGTTCGGTCACGAGATACAATCGATATTAACACATTATACAAAACAGCAAAAACCCAGCTGATTTTTTGTGGACAGTGCCCGGCAGAATTCAAAAGTTTGAATTCTGCCGGGCACTGCTTATCAAATCAATAAGATGGGGTGAGGAAAACGTTGCTATCGCTTTCTTTTGCTTCTATAGTGAAAATCGAAATTGCAATTTCGTTAATTATCAAAAACGGAGGTTCATTTTATGAATCAGAAAAACGCGGCTTTTCGCGCACTTATTAACCGTCCCGGAATCATTATGTGCGCCGGAGTGTATGATGCTGTCAGCGCGCGTATTGCGGAGCAAAGCGGCTTTGACGCGGTTTATATGACCGGTAACGGCGCTATGGCAAGCTTGTACGGCATACCGGATATAGGTATTGCAACTATGAGCGATATGTTGATGCGGGCACATTTAATTTCAAACGCAGTGTCGGTTCCGCTGCTTGCCGATTGTGATAACGGATACGGGAATCTGAATAACGTAAAATATGCCGTGTCCGAATTTGAAGCGCTTGGTGCCAGCGGAATACATATCGAAGATCAGGGAATACCCAAAAAATGCGGTGCGATGGCGGGCGTGAAAATCATCCCTGCGGAAGAAATGGCGGAGAAGGTCAAGGCGGCGGTAGAGGCGCGCAAAGATCCTAATTTCATTATATGCGCCAGAACCGATTCCAATCCCGGCATGGGAATTGATGAAGTCATTCGCAGATGCAAAATGTTTGCTGCAGCTGGGGCGGACTTCATTTATCCGGAGATGGTACGAACAAAAGAAGAGCTTTTAAAGGTCGCCGTAGCTGTGGACAATGCACCGATTCTCTATGATCATCTCGAACTGGATGACGGAAATCTGTATTCCGCAAAGGAACTGGAGAGTATGGGGGTCAAAATGGTTACCAGTCCGCTGTCCGCTATGTTCGCCGTTTGCCATGCGCTGAAGGCTTTCTACCGACATTACCGCACGACCGGCAATACGGCGGATTATCTGGATAAAATGGTTTCCATTAAAGAATATGAGAGGATTCTTGGCATAGACAACTACCTCTGATGTGGCCCGGCTTTTTTGATGGTTACACTAAATAGACAATGAGGAGGAATATTCCGTGACACGCGTAAACCGCAAACATATAATCGTTTCGATTCTCGGCGTTTTTTTCATGTTCGGCTTTGGTTATGTCTGCCCGACTTGGGGGTCCGTTACTCGTATGGGCGTCCAGTATTTGGGAATTCTGATAGGATGGATCGTTATGTGCGCCTTTGGAATCCCTATGTCCATGGCAAGCGTAATGTCCATAGCAGCATGCGCGCTTCCTGGTTATTATACCGCTGCAACGGTTATTACGGGAAGCATAGGCTCAAGTTTCACTGTACAGGCACTGTTCATTTTTGTTTTGGTTTATGTTTTTGAGGAGAGCGGGACCGGCGAATTTCTTGTAAGATGGATTCTTTCCAGAAGATTCATCAATGGCCGGCCCTACCTCTTTACCGCCTGCTTTTTGTTTGCCATTATTGTGATTGGATCCTGCATCGGCTCTTTCGGGGCGCTGATGATTACCATCACCGTTTTGGAAAACGTTGCTGCCGTTACCGGCATGAAAAAACAGGATGACTGGATTCGTTTTCTGCTTATAAGTGTCGTAGGCCTATCCGGGATCACGGAAATCATGTACCCGTTTAAACCATATGCGGAGCTGTACAGCGGAATATTCAATTCCACGTTAGCTTCCATCGGGACGAGCGTGAGCGGCGCTACCTATCTCACGACCAGCATAACGATCGCGGTCATATCATTTGTGCTGCTTGTCTTTGTTGCGCGTTTCGTTTTCAAATTCGATCTCGCAAAAATCAAAGCACTTGATGTAACAACTTTGCAAACTGAGGAATTCAAACGAATCAAGCCCAATCAGATCGTTATTCTTATTGCGATCGTTATCTCGTTTTTCCATCCCTTTATCGTTATGCTTCTTCCTAAGGGCTCATTTGTGCACGGCTTCCTAAATGATATGGGCCAGGCGCTGTTTATGGCGCTTGTGATTGCAGTTCTTTCACTGATCCGAATAGGCGGAAAGCCCATTATGAATCCGGCCGTTGCATTTGCCAAAGGTGTTAATTGGAACGTTATTTTTGCGGTCGGTTCCGTCCTTGTCGTCGGCGGAGGAATTTCTGCTGAAGGGAGCGGCGTGACGACCTGGCTTCTTGACATTTTTTCGGGAACTCTTGGAAAGATGGGGCCAATCCCGGTGATAATTATCGTGTCTCTGCTGGGGTGCTTCATAACGCAGTTCTTCTCCAATGCGTCCACCGCGATCATTTTGCTGACGGCTCTTGCACCTATGGCGACCGTTATGTATCAAAACGGCGTCAATGTTTCTGTCTTTGTGGCGGTCATCGGAATCGGCACTCTCTCGGCGTGCCTCTTGCCGTGCGGAAGCGGACAGTCTGCCATCATGTTTGGAACCGACATGTTCAACGATTCCGATGGGCAGCGCTGGGCTTTGAGCAAAGGTCTGATCGTAGCCGTTACGCTCGCTATTGCCGTTATGCTCGCGGGCATACTTTGTATTTCTGTTTTATGATCCCCTGATTTCGCGCGTAAAGGTCTCGACCGGCAGCGAAGCTGCCGGTCGTTTTCAAAAAAACAAAAACCTCTGAAATCCGAAGATTCCAGAGGTTCTGGAGCTGTTACCCAGATTCGAACTGGGGACCTCATCCTTACCAAGGATGCGCTCTACCGACTGAGCTATAACAGCATAAGTCATGCCCCCGATGAAGGGGGCATGGTGGCGACCGAGAAGGGACTTGAACCCTCGACCTCTAGCGTGACAGGCTAGCGTTCTAACCGACTGAACTACTCGGCCTCAAGGCTTTGTCAGTATACGAAAAATACGCAAATTTGTCAAGCACTTTTTCCGGATTTTTTTCGTTTTTTTCCGAATGCGATCCCTCTTGAAAGCAATTACAAAATAAAGTATAATAAAATGCTTGATAATTTCTTTTTCCAAAAGAGGCACACTGTGAGAGACACCATTTATATCAAGGGCGCACGCCAGAACAATTTAAAGGACGTCACGCTGGAGATCCCGCGCGACAAACTTGTGGTCTTTACCGGCATTTCCGGCTCGGGCAAATCCACGCTCGTTTTCGACACGATCTATGCCGAAGGCCAGCGCCGCTACGTTGAGAGCCTTTCTTCCTATGCCCGCATGTTCCTCGGCCAGATGGAAAAGCCGGATGTGGACTATATCGACGGTCTTTCGCCCGCCATCTCCATCGATCAGAAAACGACGAGCCGGAACCCGCGCTCGACCGTTGGCACCGTGACGGAAATCTACGATTACCTCCGCCTGCTCTGGGCGCGCATCGGCACGCCGCACTGCCCGAAGTGCGGCAGGGAGATCCGTCAGCAGACCATCGATCAGATCATCGACCAGGTAACGGCGCTGCCCGAAGGGACAAAGCTCCAGATCCTCGCCCCGGTCATCCGCGGCAAGAAGGGCGAGCACGCCAAGGTCTTTGAGGACGCGCGCCGGAGCGGCTATGTCCGCGTCCGCGTGGACGGCGATCTCTACGACCTGTCCGAGACGATCGACCTGGACAAAAATAAAAAACACCGCATCGAGATCATGGTAGACCGCCTTGTGATGAAGCCGGATATCCGCCGCCGTCTGACGGACTCGATCGAAACGGCGTCCTCTCTCACGGGCGGGCTTGTCACGGTCGATCTCCCGGCGGAGGGGCGCGAGCTGTCCTTCTCGCAGAACTATGCCTGCGAGGACTGCGGCGTCTCCATCGAAGAGCTATCGCCGCGCGCTTTTTCGTTCAACAACCCCTACGGCGCCTGCCCGACCTGCACCGGCCTCGGCACGCGGCTGCGCGTTGACCCCGAGCTTATTATGCCGAACCCGTCGCTCTCCATTCTCGGCGGCGGCATCGTGGCGTCCGGCTGGAACAATGTCCGCGGCGACACGATCTCGCGCATGTATTTTGAAGCGCTGTCAAAAAAGTACCGTTTCAGTCTCGATGCTCCCATCCGCGATCTGCCGGAGGAGGCGCGCAAAGTGATCCTCTACGGCACGGGCGGCGAGAAGCTGACGCTCCATTACGACCAGCAGCGCGGCAAAGGGACGCTCTACCAGCCGTTTGAGGGCGTGGCGAACAATCTCGAACGCCGCTACCGCGAAACGCAGAGCCCGGCCATGCGCGCGGAGATCGAGCAGTGCATGGCGGAAACGCCCTGTCCGGACTGCGGCGGACGCCGTCTCCGGAAGGAAGTTCTCGCCGTCACCGTCGGCGGGATGAACATCTCCGAATTCTGCGACCTTCCCGTAACGGAATGCCTGCGTTTTCTCGATACGCTCGAGCCGCAGCTGACCGATATGCAGTCGATGATCGCCGGACGTATTCTCAAAGAGATCCGCAGTCGTCTCGGCTTTTTGCAGAGCGTCGGCCTGCAGTATCTCACGCTCTCGCGCGCCGCGGCAACGCTCTCCGGCGGCGAGGCGCAGCGTATCCGGCTGGCCACGCAGATCGGCTCCTCGCTTATGGGCGTGCTCTATATTCTCGATGAGCCGAGCATCGGGCTGCACCAGCGCGACAATGCAAAGCTGCTCAAAACGATGAAAAACCTGCGCGATATGGGCAACACGCTGATCGTTGTCGAGCACGACGAGGACACCATACGCGCGGCGGACTATATTGTGGACATCGGCCCCGGCGCGGGCTTGCACGGCGGCGAGGTCGTGGCGCAGGGCAGCGTGGAGGATATCTGCGCTGAACCGCGCAGCATCACCGGCGACTATCTGAGCGGCCGCAAGCGCATCCCGCTGCCCGGTACGCGCCGGAAGGGAAACGGTCAGGCCCTCACCGTGCGCGGCGCAGCGGAAAACAACCTCAGGAATATCGACGTTCGCTTCCCGCTCGGCGAGTTTATTTGTGTGACCGGCGTGTCCGGCTCGGGCAAGTCCTCGCTCGTGAACGAGGTGCTGTATAAGACGCTCGCCTCGGAAAAGATGCGCACGAAGGCGCGTCCCGGAAAGTGCGCGGGTGTGGACGGTCTCGAATACGTCGATAAGGTCATCGCCATCGACCAGACGCCCATCGGCCGCACGCCGCGAAGCAACCCGGCGACGTATACCGGCCTCTTCAACGACATCCGCGACGTTTTCGCCTCGACGAAGGACGCGGCGCTGCGCGGCTACGGCCCGGGCCGGTTTTCGTTCAACGTCCGCGGCGGACGGTGCGAAGCCTGCTCCGGCGACGGTCTTTTGAAGATTGAGATGCACTTCCTGCCGGACGTGTTCGTCCCGTGCGAGGTGTGCAAGGGCAAGCGCTACAACCGCGAAACGCTGGAAGTGCGCTATAAGGGAAAGAACATTGCCGAAGTGCTCGATATGACCGTTGAGGAAGCGCTCACGTTCTTTGAAAATCAGCCGAAGCTCGTACCGAAGCTCCGCACGCTTATGGACGTCGGTCTCGGGTATGTGCGTCTCGGTCAGTCCTCGCCGACGCTCTCCGGCGGCGAGGCGCAGCGCGTCAAGCTCGCCACGGAGCTTTCCCGCCGGGATACCGGCCGCACCGTATACATCCTCGACGAGCCGACGACCGGATTGCATATGGCGGACGTCCACAAGCTCGTGGAGGTGCTGCAGCGGCTCGTAGACGCGGGCAACACCGTGATCGTCATTGAGCACAATCTGGACGTGATCCAGTGCGCCGACCACATCATCGACCTCGGCCCCGAGGGCGGCGACGGCGGCGGCGAGCTCGTCTTTGCCGGCACACCGGAGGAATGCGCCGCGTGCGCCGGAAGCTTCACGGGAGAATTTCTGAAACCGGCTTTGGAACGTTACAGAAAGTGAACCTTTCCCGCCGTCCCTCATAGGATAATACCGGAGGGATGGCGGTATGGGAAAATGGATATTGGCGTTTCTGATCGCGGCGGCGGTGCTCCTTCTCTGCTGGAAGCTGCGCGGCGTGATGCTCACGCCGGTGCGCCGAGGGAAGGGACAGAGCCTTGAGCTTGTCCTGCGCGTCTCCGGCGCGTCGCCGGAACTGGAAGCGACGGTGGACGGCCTTTTGTGGCTGATCGCCGACGGCGTGCTTTTCGGAAAGATCGTGCTGCTCGACGACGGCATGGACGAGGAAACGAGAGAAATTGCCCGGCGCCTGACGCTGGGACAGGGGAATGTGACACTATGGACGAAGCAAACGAACTCCGCAGCTCCTTACAGCTCACCGGAACGGTAAAAAGCGTGATCTTCCAGAACGAGGAGAACGGCTACACCGTTCTCCGTCTCGACGTCGGCGGCGACGAGCCGGTGACGGTCGTGGGCTGCCTGCCGTTCGCCGCGCCCGGCGAGGGGCTGACGGTCGAGGGCGTGTGGGAGCGCCACCCGAGCCACGGCGAACAGTTCAAGGCGTCCTCGGCGATGCGCTCGCTGCCGGTGGGGGAGAAGCACATCTATGAATATCTCGCCTCCGGCGCGGTGCGCGGCATCGGCCCGGCGACGGCGGCGGTGCTCGTGAACCGCTTCGGCTCGCATACGCTGGAGATCTTGTCCGACAGCCCCGAGAAGCTCGCCGAAATCAAGGGTATCAGCGCGCGCCGCGCGCGGGACATGTCCGAAACGTTCCGCCGCCAGACCGGCATGCGTCTCCTGATGGAGTTCCTCGCCGCGAACGGCCTCAAGCCCGAATACGCCATGCGGCTCTATAAGCTCTACGGCGACGGTGCGCTCGAGCTTGTGAAGTCCAACCCCTATATTATCGCATCCGACCGGATCGGCGGACAGTTTGACGAGGCCGACGCGCTCGCGCTCTCGCTCGGCTTTGAGGAGGACAGTCCTCCGCGCATTGCCGCGGCGCTCATTTTTGAAATGGTACATAATCTCAATAACGGCCACAGCTTTCTCCCGCGCGAAAAGCTCGTCGCGGCAACGGCGCAGCTCATCGGCGTGGAGACCGAGGCCGCGGAGGAATGTCTTGACGTTCTCGCCGACGAGGGTGAGATCGTGCAGGAGGTTGTGGCGGGCGTGAACGCGGCGTATCTCCGGCGGCTGTATGAGGCCGAGACCTACACCGCCGCTGCACTCCGCGCCATGGCGCAGGACGCCGTCCCGGCAAAGAAGAACGTGGACGAGCGTATCGCCGAGCTGGAACGCGAGACCGGCATGCGCTACGCCGCGCAGCAGAAGGAGGCCATCCGTCTGGCCTGCGAGCGGCGGCTGCTTGCCGTCACCGGCGGCCCCGGCACCGGCAAAACCACCATCATCCGCGCGATCCTCCGCCTCTATGACGATATGAAGATCGACTGCCTTCTCGCCGCGCCGACCGGCCGCGCCGCCAAGCGCATGACCGAGCTGACCGGCCGGGAGGCCTATACCATCCACCGCCTGCTCGGCGCTGCGTGGGCCGCCGAGGGGGACGAGCTTACGTTCCGAAAAAACGAGAGCGATCCGCTCCGCTGCGGCGCGGTCATTCTGGACGAGTGCTCTATGGTTGACATAACATTGATACAGGCGCTTTTGAAGGCGCTGCCGAAGGGCTGCCGTCTCGTGCTTGTGGGCGACGCCGACCAGCTGCCGAGCGTCGGGCCGGGGAGCTTCTTCCTCGACGTGCTCCGCTCGCATGCGGTCGCGGCGGTGCGTCTGACGGAGATATTCCGCCAGAGCGGGGAGAGCCGCATTATCCGCAACGCCCACAGCATCAACCGCGGCGAAACGCCGGAGCTGCGCGAAAATAAGGGGGATTTCTTCTTTTTGCAGCGTCCCTCGGGCGAGCGTCTGGCCGCGACGGTGGCCGAGCTTTGCAGCGAGCGGCTGCCGCGCGGCATGGGCGTTCCGTCCGGCGATATTCAGGTTCTGACGCCGACGCGCAAGGGCGAATCCGGCACCTTCTCGCTCAATGAGCGCTTACAGCAGGCGCTTAATCCGCCCGCGCCGGGAAAAAAAGAAAAAAAATTTGGCGAAACTGTGTTCCGGGAGGGCGATCGGGTGATGCAAATCCGGAACAACTATGATATAGTATGGTGTAAAGGCGGAGACGCCGAAGCGATCATGGCCGGAGAAATGGCGCCCGGCTCGGCCCCCGAGGTCGGAACGGGCATCTTCAACGGCGATCTCGGAACGGTTTTGCGCATCGATACCGAAAACGAGCTTATCTGGATCGACTTTGACGAAAAGCTCGCGTGGTATGCCTTTGAACAGCTCGGCGAGCTGGATCATGCTTTCGCCGTTACGGTGCACAAGGCGCAGGGCAGCGAATACCGCGCCGTTGTTCTGGCGGTCGGCCGCGCCCCGGCCCGGCTTTTGAGCCGCGATCTTCTCTATACCGCCGTCACGCGCGCGAGAGAGCTTCTTGTCATAGTCGGCGAAACGGCGATCGTGCAGGCCATGATCGAAAACGGCCGCAAAACGCGCCGGTACAGCGGGCTGCGCGCCCGTCTGGCCGGAGAGGTCTGATATGAGCCTGAAAGACTGCGTTCTCGACTTTTTCTTTCCGCCGCGCTGCGCCTTCTGCGGCGCGATTTTGGAGGAAAGCGGGGACGGTGTGTGCAGCGCCTGCCGCAAAGCGCTGCCGCGCGCGGCGGATACCGAGCGCAAATGCGACTTCGTCCGCGCCTACACCGCGCCCTTTTACTACGAGGAGCCGGTGCGGCAGGGCATGCTCGCCTATAAGTTTCGAAACGCCCCGTCGCGCGGAAAGGTTTTCGGCCGGATGATCGGCGAGGATCTGCTCCGCCGCGGCATTGACGGGTTCGATCTCATCTCGTGGGTGCCGCTGAGCGCAAAGCGTTATCGCCGCCGCGGGTACGATCAGGCGCGGCTTCTCGCGGAAGCGGCGGCGGAAGCGCTCGGAACAAAGGCTGTGCCCCTGCTGCGGAAGGCGAGGGACGTTTCGCCGCAGTCCCGGCTTCGCACCCCGGAGGAGCGCCGGGCAAACATCTCCGGCTGCTACGTTGTCCGAAGCGCGGACGCGGTACGCGGCAAGAGAATACTGCTTATCGACGATATCATCACCACCGGTTCCACGCTCTCCGAATGTGCGCGCATGCTGCTGACCGCCGGGGCTGTGAGCGTTTGCGGCGCGGCTCTTGCCTGCCATCGGGAAGAATAACAGAAAAATCGCTTTTGATTTGAAGGGAATTTGACTATGCCTATTCTGTCCTCCATCATCGAAAAAGATATTGCCATCGATCTCGGCACCGATACCACCATCCTCTATGTCGCCGGGAGCGGCATCCGTCTGCGCGAGCCGACGGTCGTGGCGATGGACCGTCAGACCGGCCGCGTGCTCAAGGTCGGCGAGGACGCGCGGAGAATGCTCGGCCGCACGCCGGCGAACATCGTCTCCGTGCACCCCATTTCCGCGGGCGTTATCTCCGATTATGACATGACCTGCGAAATGCTGCGCGAATTCATCCGCCGCGTGACGAGCTTCAGCCTGTTCCGCTCGCGCGTGCTCGTATGCGTACCGGGCAGCATCACCGGCGTGGAGGAGCGCGCGATCGTGAACGCCGTCATCGAGGCGGGCGGACGCAAGGTATATCTTGTCCCCTCGGCGGTCGCTACGGCGGTCGGCGCGGGGCTGGATGTGAACCGTCCGGACGGCCATATGATCATCGATATCGGCGGCGGCACAACGGAAGCGGCAGTCGTATCGCTCAACGGCGTGGTGGAGTCCGAATCCATCAAAACGGCGGGCGCGGCGTTTGACGAAGCCATCGTCAAATACGTCCGGCGCAAGCACAACCTGCTCATCGGTCTGCGCACGGCGGAGGAGCTCAAAAAGAGCATCGGCTGCGTCAAGGAGCGCCCCGAGGTCAGCTATGAGGAGGTCAAGGGCCGCTGCCTGATGACCGGCCTCCCGCGCACCATCACGCTCAACTCCGATGAAATGGTCGAGGCGCTCGCCGAGCCGACGGAGACCATTCTCGAGACCGTCCACATGGTGCTTGAGCGCACGCCGCCGGAGCTGGTGGCGGATATCTCCGAAAACGGCATCGTCATGTCCGGCGGCGGCAGCCTCCTGTACGGCATCGACCGTCTCGTCACCGAGCGCACCGGCATCGAAGCACACGTTGCGGACGACGCGCTCTCCTGCACGGCCTACGGCGCGGGCCGCATGCTCAGCCGTCTCGACTCCATGACCGACGGCATGCAGAATTTTGCCCGCCAGCGCCAGCTCGACAAATCCGGCAGCTAAGCATTTTCCAACACAGTAAGACCCGCCTCACGGCGGGTCTTTTCCTTTTCTTTTCACCGGTTATTTCCGGTCATTTCCAAGGCGGAAAAACCCCAATATGACAGCGCCGAACGACCGCCTTTACTACCCGGGCGGGCTATGCTTGTCTTATATTCTGTTGGGGGTAGATCTATGTCATTGGGAGATAAGACCGTCCTGCTGCGCAATCCGTGGAAAGGGGAGACGCTGCGGATCAACCGACCCGCGGCGATCAAAGCCGCCTCGCTCGGCACGCATTTTGCGCTGGGCTTCGTGACGGGATGCGTGCGCGTATTTGGTTCGTGCGCGCCGTTCGGCGTGGCAATGGCGGCGCGCTCGGGCGGCGCGCTCGGCGGGCTCGCGTGCGTCCTCGGCGCGGCGGCAGGGTATCTCGTCTCCGGCTCGCTCGCGTGGGCGCTTCGGTATATGGCGGCGCTCGTGCTCGTTTTTACGACGGCATTTCTTCTGCGGGAGACGGCGATCGCGCACCGGGCGTGGTTCATGCCTGCGGTTGCCGCCGCTGTGATGGGCGCTACCGGCGCTCTTAATGCCTTTGATAAGCTCCTGCAGCTCTCCGTAGCGGTCGATCTTGCCACGGAAGTCGTGCTCACGGGGCTTTCGGCCTATCTCTTCCACATGGCGCTCACCGCCGAACGGCTGCGGCTGGAACGGGAGGAGCTGCGGCGGGAGGCCGGGGGCGTGCTGATTCTCTGCTGCGTGCTGATGGCGCTTGCGCGCGTCACGATCATGGACGTTCTCTGCCTTGGCCGCGCGGCGGCGGTGCTGTGCGTGATGATTTCCTCGTTCGGCGCAGGCGCGGCGGAGGGCGCTCTCATCGGCGTCATCACGGGGCTGTCAATGGATCTCGCGTCCCCCGCAACGCCGATCTTCACGATCTGCTACGGCTTCGCGGGGCTGATGTCTGGCGTTCTCAAGCGGCAGGGACGGCTCGTGTTTCTTTTGACTTTCCTTGCAGCCAACACGCTCGCCGTATTCTGGCATTGGGACACGAACCCATGCCTCCCGGCGCTGTATGAGGCGTTCTGCGCCTCGGTGATTTTCTTCGTGCTCCCGGCAAAGACGATGACGTTCATCGTCTCCATGGTGCAGCGCCCGGCTCTCGGCGAGGGCGAGCGAGGCATGCGCCGGTATACCGCCGGACAGATGCGCGCCCTGGCGGACGCCTTCCGCGAGCTGTACGAAACGGTGCGCCGCAGCGTGGAGAGCAAGGAAAACGACGCCGACATCGCCACCGTGTACGACCGTGCGGCGGAGGAGATCTGCGCTCACTGCCCGCGGAAGGAAAAATGCTGGCAGGAAAACTATATGGACACGCTTACGCTCCTGAACGACGCCACCGCGGCTATGCGCCGCCGGGGACATCTGGAGCTGGCGGATCTTCCGGCACGCTTCCGGGAGCGCTGCAAAAGCGCCGCGCCGTTCACCGCGGCGGTCAACTCGGAGCTTCGCGCGCTTATCTACCGACGCCAGCTTCGCTCCCGGCTGCGGGAAAACCGCATGGCGGCGTACGGACAGTACCGGTATCTCGCCGGGGTGCTCGACGCAATCAGCGAGGATCTGCGCTGTGCGAACGGTTCAGACACGATCGCCGAGCGGCGGCTCGTCCGGTACCTCAACTCGCTCGATATCGACGCGGCGGTATCCGTCTTTCGTGACCCGACGGGACGGCTCCGCGCCGTGATCGAGAGCGCAAGGCTCCCGATCCTCTTTCACGAAGCGGACTATATGCAGGAGGTCTCCGACGCGCTGGGCGTCCGCATGTGCCGCCCGGCGTCGTTCAATCGGGACGATACGCGCCTTGTGCTGCTCGAAGCCGAACCCCTCGCCGTGTCGGTTGGCGTGGCGGCGGTAAAGAAAGAGGGAGAGCCGGTCTCCGGCGACCGGGGGACGTATTTCAAAACCGAGCAGGGCGTGCTGTGCGTGCTTCTCTCGGACGGCATGGGCAGCGGCGAGCAGGCGGCGAAAGAGTCCATATCGGCAGTACGCATTCTCGAGCGGTTTCTCCGCTCCGGTGTGGAGCCCGCTACGGCGATGAAGATATTAAACTCCGTCATGCTTCTGAAAGGCGGCGAGAGCTGGGGCTATGCGGCCGTCGATCTCATGTGTATCGACCTCTTTACCGGTCAGGCGGGATTCTATAAATACGGCGCCGCACCCTCGTACATCCGCAGCGGACGCACCGTCCGCCGTGTCAAGGGCGTGACAATGGCGGCAGGCATACTTGCGGGGGAAGGCGAGCCGCCGGACGTTGTGCGGCTGCATATCCGGCCCGGGGCGCTCGCGGTCATCGCGAGCGACGGCGTCGTGACGCGGGAGGATGATGCGTGGCTGCGCCGGCTGCTGCTCGATGACGACGGAACGGATATGCGCGCGCTTGCCCGCAGCGTCGTGCATGAGGCAGGAGAACGCTACGGCTACAAGGACGACATGACCGTTCTCGCCATTCGGCTGGAGGAACGCAAATGAGCGGAAGGGAACGTCTGCGGCGCGGGTGGCTGCGGTTCGGAAAAGTGCGCCGGAAACCGAATAAGGACGGCAAAAACCGGTTATGCTTGGAGAAGAACCGCTGCCGGGAGGAGGAAGAGTTCCCCGTGGTCAAAGGAATCTCCAAAAGAGTCATCGTCGTAAAATCGCCGGACCCAAAGGTGTTTGAGCAGGCCATATTCATCATCCGCGAGGATTTTGCCGGGCAGTCCGGCATAAGCGAAAAGGACGTGCTGCGTCAGGCGCGCGCTGCGGCGGAAGGCTATCTCGGCGGCGGCAAAAGCACGGGCGGCAGACTCTTCGCCCGACTGCGCGCGCCGCTCTACGCCGCGGCGGGCGCCATCGCCGGGGTGGTTGCATGGTTTGCTCTGCATCTTGCACATTTATGAAAATCGGAGCCGGTCGATTATGACCGGCTCCGATTTTGTTCTTTGGGACATTATTATATAAATAAATATAAGGTATTCCGCTGTTCGGAAAAGGGTTCTTTTCCGAACAGCCAAAAACACGGAGAAACATTCCGAAAAACCGTTGAGATTTTTGCTTTTCTGCGGTACAATGTGAATAATTATAGGCTTTATGCCGCTGTCCGGAAAAGTACACTTTTCCAAACAAAAACGGGAGGGATATGCTCCATGGGACAGATCGCGGAGATCATCAAGTACGAAGGCGACAACAGCACCTTCATCTGGAAACACCCAAGTGAAGACTTCAACAGCTTAACGCAGCTCGTTGTGCACGAATCGCAGGAGGCAATCTTTTTCCTCAACGGACAGGCGCTCGACCTGTTCGGGCCGGGACGGTACACGCTCGAAACGCAGAACATCCCGAAGATCGGTGCGGCGCTCAGCCGCGCGGCGGGAGATAAGACGCCGTTCCACTGCGAGGTCTATTTCATCAACAAAACCGAGCAGATGGCGATCAAATGGGGTACGGACAGCAAGGTGCAGTACATAGACCCTGCCTACGGCTTCCCAATCTCCATCGGCGCGAGCGGGGAAATGTCCTTGCGCGCCGAGGACAGCCGGAAGCTCCTTTTAAAGCTCGTCGGCACGGAAAACGGCCTAACGCAGCAGCATATCACGGCGCTTTTCCGCGCGTTTCTCATGACGAAGGTCAAGACCTACATCGCGCAGACGATGAAGGAACGCGCCATCAACATCTTTGAGATCGACGAGCATCTCTCGGAGTTTTCGGACGAACTGCACAGAAAGCTCATCCCAGACTTTGCCGGGTATGGCGTGGCGCTCGAACGGTTTTTCGTAACGAACATCGTCAAGCCGGACGGGGATCGGCAGTATGAGAAATTCAAGGAGCTGCACTTCCGGCAGTACGCGGACATCGCCGAAGCGAAGCTCCGCCAGCAGACCGACATCATCTATGCGCAGACGCAGGCGCAGAAGGTAGTCATCGACTCGCAGGCGCAGGCGACGAAGCGCGCGCAGGAGGGGTATACCTATGCGCAGGAGCGCGGGTTTGATGTGGCCGAGCAGGTGGCGCGAAACGAGGCCGTCGGGCAGTTTACCAATATGGGCGTCGGACTCGGTACGATGGCGGGCGTCGGCGGCGCGGTCGGGGGAGTCGTCGGCAGCGCGGTGAACGACGCGATGAGCGCCGCGGCGGAGCCGGGCGTGCCCAATGCCTCTGCCCCGGCGGACGATATGGCGGCCTTTAAGGCAAAAGTCGATAAACTCACCGTGATGAAGGAAGCGGGGCTTCTCTCGGACGAGGAATATGCGTCCATGAAGGCCGAGCTTTTGAAAAGCATTCTGTAAGGAGGAAATGAAACGATGAAAAAGCATTTCCGATACTATCTGGCTGCGTGGGTGATCCTGGTCGCGGCCTTCAACGCGATCGTTTTCTGCCTTCCCTCGGAGATCAACGGATATAAAAAGATCCTTGGCGCTACGGTCTCGGGATACGCAATGATCATGCTCTCCTTTGCCGGGCAGCTCATCTGTGCGTGGATCGCCCTGCACAGGGGCGGCGCGCAGCGGCTGTTCCTTCGGCTGCCGCTGCTGACGATCAGCTATACCGCGCTGATCGTGTCCATCCTCGCCGGCACGGCGTGTATGGCGATCCCCAATCTGCCGAATTGGTTCGGCGCTGTCGTGTGCGTGGCGATCCTTGCTTTCACCGCCGTCGCCGTTATCAAGGCGAGCGCTGCGGCGGAGATCGTGGAGGAGACCGGCGCGGATATCGAACGGCGTACGTCCTTTATCCGCGCCATGACGGCAAAGGCAGAGAGTCTTACGGCAAAGGCCCGCACCGATGCCGCCCGCGCCGCGTGCCGACAGGTCTATGAAGCGCTCCGGTATTCCGACCCTGTGAGTGCCGTGGCCCTGACCGATGAAGAACGGCGCATTGCCGAAGCGTTTGACGCCTTTTCCACGGCCATTGCCGCCGGGGAAGACGGAACGGAACCGGCGGAGACACTTTCCGGTCTGCTTGCCGAGAGAAACGCTAAATGCAAGGCAATGAAATAAGCAGAAGACCCCCTTGTGCAGAAGTTTACCGCAAACCAACTCGGCTCCCGCTCCGAGGGAGCCGTCGAACGAAGCGAAACTGAGGGATTGTAATCCACGGAAAACGGCAATCCCTCCGTCTTTTTCCTTCGGCAAAACCCACCTCCTTATACACAAGGGAGGCTAGAAGCAGAAAATGAGGAAAGAAATATGGCAGTACTTAAATGCAAAATGTGCGGCGGGACGGTGGAGTTCGAGCCGGGGGCGACCGTCGGCGTGTGCGACAGCTGCGGCACAAAGCAGACGCTCCCGCGGCTCGGTGACGAGCGCCGTGCCAATCTCTACGACCGCGCGAACCACTTCCGCCGCAGTAACGAGTTCGACAAGGCCATGGACTTATACGAGCAAGTCCTGAACGAGGACAACACCGACGCGGAAGCGCATTGGTCGCTTGTCCTGTGCCGGTACGGCATCGAGTATGTGGAGGATCCTGCGACGCGCAAGCGCGTCCCGACGGTCAACCGCACACAGCTTACCTCGATCTTTGACGATCCCGACTATAAGGCCGCCCTCGCGTATGGCGACGACGCGCAGCGTGATCTGTACGAGACGGAAGCCCGGACGATCAACGAGATTCAAAGGGGCATCCTCGCCATCTCGCAGCGGGAAGCGCCGTTCGACGTATTCATCTGCTACAAGGAAACCGACGCAGGCGGCAGAAGAACGCCGGACAGCGTTCTGGCGAACGACCTTTACCACCAGCTCACACAGGAGGGCTTTAAGGTCTTTTTCGCGCGCATCACGCTGGAGGACAAGCTTGGGCAAGAGTACGAGCCGTACATTTTTGCGGCGCTCAACAGCGCCAAAGTTATGGTTGTTCTCGGCACGAGACCGGAATACTTCAACGCGGTGTGGGTGAAAAACGAATGGAGCCGGTACTTGTCGCTCGTCAAAACCAGCGGTGGAAAGAAACTCCTTATCCCGGCCTATAAAGACATGGACCCCTATGACCTGCCGGAAGAGTTCTCCCATTTGCAGGCGCAGGACATGTCCAAGCTCGGCTTTATGCAGGACCTCATTCGCGGCATCAAGAAGATCGCCGCTCCGGAAGTGCCCGGCCCGGCGACTGCCCCCGCCGCGCCTGCTTCTGCGGCAAGCGCCAGCATTACGCCGCTGCTAAAGCGCGCGTTTATGTTCCTTGAGGACGGAGATTTTGCCCGCGCAGATGAGTTCTGCGAGCAGATACTCAATCAGGACCCCGAATGCGCCGAGGCGTATCTCGGCAAGCTCATGGCGGAGCTGAATGTGCGCCAGAGAGGGGAATTGAAAAACTGCGTCGCGCCGTTCGACGGCAGTAAAAATTACCAGAAAGCCGTCCGCTTCGGCGATGCGGCACTCTGGGAAGAACTGAATGGATACATAACGCACATCCAAAACCGCATCGAACAGGCACGCCGGGAGGAGCTTTACTGCAAAGCGCTCCGGCAGATGGCCGATGCGCGCGGCGAATATTCTTTTAAGGACGCGGCGGACGCTTTTGAAGCGCTCGGCGGTTATAAGGACGCGCCGGAAAAGACGGCTCTCTGCCGGCAGAAAGCCGAAGAGGCACGGAAAGACGGATGCTATCGGTACGCCAAAGATTTTGAAAACGGAACGGTCTCCGGTTATGAGCGCGCCGCCGAGCTTTATGCGCAGCTTTCCGGCTGGAAGGACGCGGACGCACGGCAGCTTGCGTGCAGACGCAAGGCAGAGGAGCTTCGCCTTGCCAAAGCAAAGAAAAAAGCGGCGGCAAAGCGCGCCTTGAAGGTCGCCGTGCCGGTCGTGTGCGTCTGCGCACTGCTCATCGCTCTTTTTGCATCGGGCGTGCTTTTCGCTCCCGGGAAGCCTGCGCCCACTGCCGAGCCAACCGCTGCGGCGGAGGGAACGCCGCAGCCGACCGAAGAACCGCGGCCGACCGAAGCACCCGCGGCGCCGCTCCCGACGCTGGAAGTCGGGGATACGATCGACTTCGGCAGCTACCGCGGCGCGACGAAGTGGCTCGTGCTGACTGTGGAGGACGGGCGCGCGCTTCTTATCAGCGAGGAGATACTCGATATTGGTCCGTATAGTATCAAAGACATCAGCACTACGTGGGAAACGTCGTTCCAGCGTGAATGGCTGAATAACGGCTTTATTTATGATGCGTTCAACGAGGAAGAGCAGGCGCTGATCCTGTCCGCAATGCTCTCGACGCCCGATAACGGCGAATACGGCACATCGGGCGGCGCGGATACGGAGGATCGCATCTTTCTTCTCAGCGCGGAGGAAGCGGAGCGCTATCTCCCGTCAGACGCCGAAAAAAAGGCTTTGTTTTCCAGCTATACAGCGTGTTACAGCAAAGTGAATAACCGGCCCAACGACGGAAGCTATGGCTGGTGGCTCCGCTCTCCCGGTGCATCGCAGACCAGAGCAGCGCTCGTCGTGAACGGCGAGATCGACGGGGAGGGACAGAGCGTAGCAAACCCCAGCGTCGGCGTCCGTCCGGCACTGTGGGTGGATACAAAAGCGTATGCGCAGTGGGCCGCCGAAAAGGAGACCGAAGAGTCCGTACTGCGGACATACCCGGGTACGGTGGAGGTCGGTGATACGATTCATTTTGGAAACTATGAGGGCGAAACGGAGTGGCTTGTGCTGGCGAAGGAAGACGGCCGGGCGCTTATCATAAGCAAGTATGGTTTTTCCGGTGGAGATTACTACTCATATCATGATTATTACCACGGAGCCATGTTAAGATACTATTACCATACATATAATTTAATATACCCATATCAATCGAATAATATTTACGCAACTAGTATGTGGGAGAATTGCGGAGAACGTGAAAGACTGAACAGGGTTTTTCTCCAAGAAGCATTTACTAAAGAAGAACGGCAGATGATCGTGCCGGTGACCATATCCACGCCGGATAATGCGTTCGGGAGAAAAGGGGGAAACGATACGATCGACCGGGTGTTTCTGCTCAGCGCCGACGAAGCGGAAGAGTACTTTTCCGGCGCGGCGGCGAGGCGGCTGCGTTTTTCGGAACGGCAGTCTGATCTCATAAGCAGATGGGGGAATTTTGCTGAATGGACTCTGCGATCTCCGGGGCGAAAGATATGGGACAGAGCATATGTTGATAAGAGTGGCTATGTCATTATTGATACCGGATATAAACCCGGAAGAGTCGTCACTTTGCTTCGCCCCGCCATGTGGATCCGTCTTGACGCCTGACAAAGGCCCTCTTTACACAGGACAGGCAGGATAGTTTACCGCAAACCAACTCGACTTTCTCTCCGAGAGAGCTGTCGAGCGAAGCAAGACGGAGGGAGCAACGCCTTCCGTCTCGCCGCCATTAAAGAAGACGGCAAAAAACGCGGCGGCTCCGATTATCGGGGCCGCCGCGCTGCTTCTCTCTGTTTTTCCGGTTGCGCGATACGCGGTGGGATGATAAGATAAACGCATAATACATAAAAGGAGTACAGCCATGTACGAAAACCATATTGCCGATATCTCCCTTGCGCCGGAGGGAGAAAAGAAGATCCGCTGGGCGGCGGGACATATGCCGGTGCTCGCAGCCATCGCGGAGGACTTCCGCGAGACGAAGCCTCTCGCCGGGCTGCGCGTGGCGCTTTCGGTGCATCTGGAGGCAAAAACCGCGTGGCTCTGCCGCGTCATGGAAATGGGCGGCGCGGAAATGCACGTCACGGGCAGCAATCCTCTCTCCACGCAGGACGACGTCGCCGCCGCGCTCGCTGCGGGCGGGATGCATGTATGCGCCGTCCACGGCGCGACCGCGGAGCAGTACCAGAGCGCGATCGATGCTGTGCTCGAAACGGCGCCCAACATCATCATCGATGACGGCGGCGATCTTGTTCACCGGATGCACACGAAGTATCCGGAGCTTATCTCTCAGGTCATCGGCGGCTGCGAGGAGACGACGACCGGTATATTGCGTCTGCTGGCGATGGACCGCGCCGGGGAGCTGCGTTTTCCGATGATGCTCGTCAACGACGCGGACTGCAAGCACCTTTTCGATAACCGCTACGGTACCGGCCAGAGCGTCTGGGACGGCATCATGCGCACGACGAACCTCATCGTCGCGGGCAAGGAGGTCGTGGTCTGCGGCTACGGCTGGTGCGGCAAGGGCGTGGCGATGCGCGCGCACGGTCTCGGCGCGCGGGTCATCGTCACGGAGGTCGATCCCGTGCGCGCGATCGAAGCGCACATGGACGGCTTCACCGTCCTTTCCATGGACGAGGCGGCCAAGCGCGGCGACATTTTCGTTACCGTCACGGGCTGCGACGATGTGATCTCCGCGCGGCACTTCCCGATGATGAAGGACGGGGCGATCCTCTCCAATGCCGGTCATTTCGACGTGGAGGTCAATGTGGCGGCGCTGCGCGAAATGGCTGTGGAGCACTGCGAGGCGCGCCGCAACATCGAGGGCTATGTCCTCCCGAACGGAAAAACGCTCTTCGTTTTGGCGGAGGGACGGCTTGTGAATCTCGCCTCCGGCGACGGTCATCCGGCGGAGATCATGGATATGAGCTTTGCGGTGCAGGCAATGAGCGCCAAATATCTCGCTGACCACCGCGCGGAGCTTCGTCCCGGCGTCATCCGCGTCCCGCACGAGATCGACGACGCCATCGCGCGCAAAAAGCTCTCCACGCTCGGCATTACCATCGATACACTTTCCGAAGAGCAGAAGGCATATCTCGGAATTTGATATTATGTAAACTAATACAGCGCCCTGTCGAAACACAGGGCGCTGTATTCTGCATAGATAGATTTACATAATATAATTTACATAATTTTTAGCTTCCGGCATTTTGCCGCCGCCTCACGGTGCTTCTGCTGCGCAGCGAGAAGATACCAGCGCTTGGCCTCGTCCATGTTCTTCGCAACGCCTTCGCCGTTTTCATAGAGCGTGGCGAGATTGTACTGCCCGTCGCGGTCACCGTGTTCGGCGGCGCGCTGCGTCCAGTAAAGCGCCTTGGCGAGATCCTTTTCCACGCCGAGCCCGCGGTAGTAGAAGTACCCAACCTGACATTCGGCGAGAGGATATCCCTTTTCCGCAAGCTCCAGATGGCCGGCGAAGCACTTGTCGTACTGCTCGGTATTCCAGTATTTTTCGATCAGCTCGTCGCAGCGGTTCAGCTCCGGGCAGGGCTTATAATAACCTGATGCCATACGATTATCTCCTCACCGGAAAAGAGGCACGAGTCCGGCAGCCAGAATGACAAGGATCAGGATCGGGAGAACGTACCGGAGATATATTTTGAATTTCGGGGACATTTTGATGCCTTTGCCCTTGTTACATTCGGCGAGATATTTGTCAAAGCCCCAGCCATGCCGGCTCACGCAGAACAGCAAATAGACAAGCGAGCCGATCGGCAGCAGCAGAGAGCTGACAAGAAAGTCCTCAAAGTCGAGAATATCCTTGCCGGGCATCGGGTGGAAGCCGCTCCAAACGTTGTAGCCGAGAACGCACGGAATGCTTGCGACAAAGAGCACCGCGCCGACGATGCCGACGGACTTTTTGCGGCTCCAGCCCCAGTTGTCGCACGCGCTCGCGATCAGGTTTTCAAATACCGCCGTTACGGTGGAGAAGCTCGCAAACGTCATGAAAAGGAAGAAGAGCGTGCCCCAGACGCGGCCGCCGGGCATGTCGAGGAAGATTTTGGGCAGCGTCATAAAAATGAGCGCGGGACCCTGACCCGGCTCAACATTGTAGCTGAAGCAGGCGGGGAAAATGATGAGGCCGGCCATGATTGCCACAAACGTGTCCAGCGCGCAGATGCGCACAGACTCGCCGGTGAGCGTGCGGTCATCGTGCATGTAGCTGCCGAAAATCTCCATGGCGGCAATGCCGAGACTGAGCGTAAAGAACGCCTGGTTCATGGCGTTGGTGATCACGTTGAAAATGCCGACGGAGCGGATGGTGTCCATATTCGGGCGCAGATAAAAGTCAATGCCCTTTGCCGCGCCGGGGAGCGTCAGACTGTGGATGGCGAGCACAACGATAAGCACGAGCAGGCAGACCATCATGACCTTCGTGACCTTTTCAAGACCCTTCTGCACGCCGCCGGAGCAGACGAGCAGACCGCCCGCCACGGTGATCGCCATGAAAATGCCCATCTCCACGGGATTGGCGAGCATGTTGGTAAACACACTGTCGGAAGTTTCCGCCGTGACGGTGGTAAAAGCGCCGGAGACAAACTTGAAGAAGTAAGCGAGCATCCAGCCGGATACGGTGGTGTAATACATCATCAGCAGCAGGCAGCCGATAACGCACGCCCAGCCGTGCCAGTGCCATTTGCTCCCGGCGGGCTCAAGAGCTTTGTAGCCGAGAACGGCGCTCTTCCGGCTCGCGCGGCCGACGGCCAGCTCCATCGTCATCACGGGAATGCCCATAACGATGAGGAACAGCAGATAAAAGAGGACAAAATACCCGCCGCCGTTTTGTCCGGCAAGATATGGGAACTTCCAGACGTTTCCGATGCCGATGGCGCATCCGGCGCTCACAAGAATGAACCCGATGCGCGAATTGAAGTTTTCTCTCTTCATTTTCTCTCCAACTCTCCAGATAGAATCGTGTAATATGAATATATTACCACGCCCGCCGCTTTAAAGCAATAAAAGAAAAAAGATTTGCGGGATTTATGAAAAAATCAGGGCATAAAACTTCATGTGGCCGTATTGCGCACCGCGATCATGGGCAAAAGTCCGAGCGCATGAAGTTTATGCGCATCCTTTCCGGCTGCCCCAAAGGGGCGGGAAAATGGCGCATCCTGGTTTTTGCCATGCTTTTGCATAGCAAAATCAGGCTCCCCTGCCCATGGGACAGGGGAGCCTGATTTTGGTACGCCAGACGGGATTCGAACCCACGACCTTTGGCTCCGGAGGCCAACACTCTATCCAGCTGAGCTACTGGCGCATTTATCAGCCTGACTATTATAGCAAGCCCGAGAGGAAAAGTAAAGAGGATTTTTCCCGCGGTTTTCGACAGCGGCCGGCCGGCGTATTTTCCCGTATTTTCTTGACTTTTTTACAGCAATGCTTTAAAATAAAAAAACTTTGTAACATAGGAAAACGAACGGGTTTTCCGGTCAAGAGGGAACGATGAAGAAAAAGAGTGTAAAGCGCTTTTCGACCCGCTGGGGATTTATCCTTGCCTCGGTCGGCTCGGCCGTCGGCATGGCGAATGTCTGGGGGTTTCCGAACAAAATGGGCAGCAACGGCGGAGGCGCGTTTCTGCTTATCTATATTCTGTTCGTGCTGATCTTCAGCTATGTCGGCCTTCCGGCGGAGTTTGCGATGGGCCGCCGCGCCGCCACCGGCACGCTCGGCGCTTACGAAAACGCCTGGGCTACCCGCGGCAGAAACGCCGGGAAGACGGGCGCGGTGCTCGGCTGGCTGCCGCTTGCAGGCTCGCTCTGCATTGCCATCGGGTACGCCGTCATTGTGACCTACGTTCTCAAGGCGCTTGTGGACTCTGTCCTCGGAACGCTTATGACAGCGGATGCCGCGGCGTGGTTTTCGGACTTTTCTTCGCGGCCCTTCTCCGTGATCCTGTACCATTTTATCGTTGTCGCCGGAACGCTTTTGACGCTCTTCCTCGGCGCGCACAGCATCGAAAAGACAAACCGGATCATGATGCCGGTGTTCTTTCTCATCTTCGTTGTCCTCGCGGTGCGCGTGGCGTTTCTGCCGGGCGCGGCGGAGGGGTACCGCTTCATGTTCACGCCGCGCTGGGAAATTCTCCGTGATCCCATGATCTGGATCTGGGCAATGGGACAGGCGTTTTTCTCCCTGTCCGTCACGGGCAGCGGCATGATCGTTTACGGCGCGTATCTCTCCAAGGACGAGGACGTCGTCGGCGTGGCGCAGCACACGGCGCTCTTTGATACGATCGCCGCCGTGGTCGCGGCGCTCGTTATTATTCCCGCGTGCTTTTCCTACGGGCTGGACGTCGGCGCGGGCCCGGGTCTCCTTTTCGTAACGCTTCCGACCATATTGCAGGACATTCCGCTTGGCCGCCTCTTTGCGATCATCCTCTATGTCGCCATGATCTTTGCGGGCGTCAGTTCGCTCCAGAACATGTTTGAAGCAGTTACGGAATCGCTGCTGCACAAATTTCCAAAGCTCAGCCGCAAGGCGGTGCTCGTGCTGCTCGGCGTCATCTGTCTCGGCTTTGGCGTCGGCATGGAGACGATCTCCAAATGGGGCCCCTGGATGGATCTCGTTTCCATTTACATCATCCCCATCGGCGCGACGCTCGGCGCGGTTTCGTGGTTCTACGTGATGAAAAAGGAGGAGCTTCTCTCCGCCGTCAACACCGGAGCCGGGCATGAGCGCGGCGCTGTCTGGTACGCCGTCGGGCGGTATATATATGTTCCTCTCGCGGTGATCCTCTGCTGCGTGGCGCTCTTCCGCCATGTGGCGTTCTGAAAAAATCAATCCGAACCGTCCGGAGACGACAGACAGCGTCTCCGGACGGTTTCTTTTTCCGCGCAGGCGGCGCACGAGTTTTAGGATTTTGTTAAATATTTTCTTTCGGTTGAAATAACGCTGCATTCCATGTAAAATGAAGACAGTGATTCTATTCCGGAGGGACGCCATGATCAGCCTTTGCAGCGACTGGGAATTCACCCGCGAGTGGAGCGCCGGCTTCTCTTACGGGGAGGGGCGCTATGCGCGTGTATCGCTCCCGCACACAGCGGGGGAGGTGCCGCTGCACTACGCAAAGCCGGAGGACTACGCCGGCATATGCGGCTACCGGCGGCCGCTTTCCGTGCCGCTCGAATACCGCGGCAAACGCCTCTTTCTGCAATTCGACGGCGCGGCACATCTGGCCGAGGTGTACCTGAACGGCGTAAAAATCGCCTCCCACGCCTGCGGCTACACGGCTTTCCGTGTGGAGATCACCTCCTTCGTGCGCTACGGTATGGAAAACCGCCTTGCCGTGCGGCTGGATACGACCGAGAACCCCGCCGTGCCGCCGTTCGGCTTCGTGCTGGACTATCTCGCTTACGGCGGGCTGTACCGCGAGGTATGGCTTGACGTCCGCGGCGCGGATGTGATCGAGGACGTTTTTGTCATAACGCCTTCGCTCGGCCGTGCCGAGATCACCCTTGCCGTCTCCGGCAGCGGCGCCTGGCGGCGCGTTACGCTGCTCGACGATAAGGGTGCGATCTGCGCCGTGGCGGACGGTGACGGCAATAAATATTATGTAAACTATTCAAACGCCCGTCCTTGGACGCCGGATGCACCGAATCTGTATTCGATCCGCGCCGAACTGCTGGACGGGAGCGGCGCTGTGACCGACGAAAAGACGGTTCGCTTCGGCTTTCGTACGGCGGAATTTCGCCGCAGCGGGTTTTACCTTAACGGCGAGCGCGTATTTCTCCGCGGCCTGAACCGCCACCAGAGCTATCCCTATATGGGCTACGCCGCGCCGGAAGCGCTCCAGCGCGAGGACGCGCGGATATTGAAGGAAGAGCTTTGCTGCACGGCGGTGCGCACGTCGCACTATCCGCAGAGCCGGCACTTTATCGATGCGTGCGACGAGCTGGGCCTTCTTGTTTTCACCGAAATTCCCGGCTGGCAGCATATCGGCGACGCGGCGTGGAAGCGCCGGTCCGTTGAGAATGTGCGCGAGATGGTGACGCAGTACCGCAACCATCCGTCCGTCATCCTCTGGGGCGTGCGTATCAACGAGAGTCTGGACGACGATGAATTCTACCGCGAAACAAATGCTCTCGCGCATTCGCTCGATCCCTCGCGCCAGACGTCCGGCGTGCGGTATCTCGAGAAGAGCCATCTTTTGGAGGATGTGTACGCCTACAACGACTTCTCGCATAACGGAACGGCGCCGGGCGCAAAAAAGCGCAGCGCCGTGACGCCGGATATGGACAAACCCTACCTTATCTCCGAGTGCAACGGTCACATGTTCCCGACAAAGTCCTTTGATCCATGGGAAAAGCGGCAGGAGCACGCACTGCGCCATGCGCGCGTGCAGAATGCCGCCGCGTCCGACGGGGAGATCTCCGGCTGCTTCGGCTGGGCGATGTTCGATTATCCGACGCACAAGGACTTCGGCTCGGGCGACCGTGTGTGCTATCACGGCGTGATGGACGCCTTCCGCAACCCAAAACTTGCCGCGGCGCTCTATGCTTCGCAGGGAGACAAAACGCCGGTGCTTGAGATCGGCTCGCCGATGGACATCGGCGACTATCCCGCAGGCAATCTCGGCGAGATCTGGGCATTCACAAACGCCGAGGAGGTCGCGCTTTATAAAAACGATACATTCGTCGCCGCGTTCCGCACAAAGGGCTGGGACGGTCTGCCGCATGGCCCGGTGGCGATCGACGATACAATCGGCGAGCTGCTCGAAACGCAGGAGCATTTCCCGCACGACAAGGCGGAGCTGCTGCGAAAATGCCTTGTTTCCGCCGGAAAGAACGGTCTGGCCGGGATGCCTGTCGCGGACAAGGCGCGCATGGCGTGGGCCATGGCGCGCTACAAGCTCACGATGGACGACGGCGTGGCGCTCTTCGGAAAATACGTCGGCAACTGGGGCGGCGCGGCGACGCGCTGGCGCTTTGACGCCCGCACCGGCGGAGAGACCGTCGCAAGCGTGACGCGCGCCTCGGGCGGGGCGCTGCACATGGAGGTGCGCGTGAGCAAAACGGCGCTTTGCGAAGGGGATACCTGGGACGCCGCCGCGGTGCGCGTCCGCATTCTCGATGAATACGGTACCCCGGCTCCGTATGCGCAGCTTCCGGTGCGCTTCTCGCTTACGGGCGCGGCGGCGCTCATCGGACCGGATACCGTGACCGCCGAGGGCGGCATGACCGGCACATATGTGCGCACCGTTGGAGAGAGCGGCGAAGCGCTGCTCCGCATTTCCGCCGACGGCTTGCCGGAGGAAGAGGTGCGCTTTTCGATCCAAGCACAAAACGTCGGACAGGAGTGAAGAATATGGAACTTCTATGGCGCGTGGAACTGGAAAACGGCGGGACCGTTACCGGCAGCGCATTGATGCAGCCGGGAGAGAACCGTATCGTCTGCGATCTGCCGGACGATACGCTCAAAAGCGTGACCGGCGCGATGCTCTGGGATACGGAGCCGGACGAGCGCATTTTCATCAACGGCTTTCAGAGCTGGACGTACTCGCCGGAGTGCGGTGTGAAGGACCGCACGCCCTCCTTTGCCAGCCCGCTGGCGCGCTTCAGGCCGCTGGGACTGGAGCGCTACGGCGATTACTATTTCACTGATTACCCGGAAACGCCGGGCGTGACGCACGGCGAATCCTATGCCTACTGGCGGCGCGGCGAGCATTTCCGGCTGCTCGGCTCGCTCGATGAATCGGGCGGCTACACCATGATCCGCTATGACGCCAACGCCGGAAAGCTCACGCTCTCGCGCGACTGCTGCGGCGTGCGCTGCAACGGCACATTTCACGTCTTTGATCTTTTTTATGCCGAAGGCGCGGAGGAGACGGTTTACAATGGCTGGTTTGCCGCCATGGGTCTGCCGAAAAAGCCCGTAGAGCGCATCGCCGGGTATTCAAGCTGGTACAACCGCTATCAGAATATCGACGAGAAATGCATCCTCTCCGATCTCTCCGGCTGCGCCGGGGTGCTCTCCGAGGGGGACGTATTCCAGATCGACGACGGCTGGGAACCCGCCGTGGGCGACTGGCTGACGGCAGATGCGAAGAAGTTTCCGAAGGGGCTGCGCGGCACGGCGGACAGGATCCACGAAAAGGGCTTTCGCGCCGGACTCTGGCTCTCGCCGTTTGTCTGCCAGAAAAATTCGGAGATATTCCGGCGGCACAAGGACTGGCTGCTGCGCGTAGACGGCAAGCCGTGGTACTGCGGCATGAACTGGGGCGGCTTTTACGCGATCGACTTTGACCATCCGCAGGCCGCGCAATACCTGCGCGACGTGTTCCGCCGCGTGTTCACCGACTGGGGCTTTGATCTTGTGAAGCTCGATTTTCTCTATGCGGCCGCGCCGGTCAATCTCCCGACGGAGAGCCGTGCGAAACGCATGCGCCGCGCGGTGAGATTCCTGCGCGAGCTCTGCGGCGAGCATCCCATCATCGGCTGCGGCGTGCCGCTCATGCCCGCGTTCGGGCTTGTCGACTACTGCCGCATCGGGTGCGACGTGGGGCTTGACTGGGACGGTTCCTTTATCATGAAAATGGCGCACCGCGAGCGCATCTCCACAAAGCAGTCGCTTGAAAACACGCTCTTCCGCCGCGGTTTGAACGGACGAGCCTTTGGGAATGATCCGGATGTGTTCTTCCTCCGCAGCGACAATCTCAAGCTCTCCGGAGGACAGAAAACGATGCTCGCGCGCGCCGACGCGCTGCTTGGGAGCGTATTCTTCACCTCGGACGATATGAACGCCTACGATGAGGAAAAGCGCGAGAGCTACCGCGAGCTGCGCCGTCTGCTGGCCGCGGAAAACGTGCGTGTGCACATGGACGGCGTGCCGCGCATCGAATATACGCTCGACGGAGAGGAGCAGCGCCTTGCGCTGCCGTTCCTGCACGCCGACTGACGCCGTCAAACGAGACACACGGCAGCCTGTAAAGGAGAGGTTTTTATGGAAGAAAAACGGGAGCAAAATCCCCGCGTGAGATTTCTCATCAATATTGCCTACTGGACGGTGATCGTTGCGATCATCTTCCTGGTGTTCAAGTACCTCATCAACATAATGATGCCGATCTTCCTCGCGTTCATTTTCGCGGCGATCGTGCGTCCGATCTCCCGCGCGCTGAGCCGGGAAACGCGCTATGTCCGCGGCAAGGACGGGAACAAGGTCCTCGTGAAGCGGAAATTCCATATGAACCGCAACGTGGCCGGCATCATCAGCGTGCTCGTGCTGTTCATCGTCGTCGGCGGCCTTCTGACGCTCATCGTCGTCCGCCTGACCGATACGATCGTGGATTTCGTGTCGTTCGCGCCGACGTTTTATGAACAGAGCGTCCTCCCCGGCATCACAAAGCTCTATAACTGGGTGCTGGAGGTAGGCGAACGGTTCGATGTGTCCATCATGGACGCTATTGAGCAGGCCCTGCCCGGCATGATCTCCAATCTCGGCAGCGCGGTCACCAACCTCTCCGGCAAGATCGTCAGCGGCATCACCGGCATTGCGAGCCGCCTGCCGAGCATATTGCTCAACAGCATCATCTGCCTAATCGCCACGGTCTTTATTTCCGTGGACTTTGACCGCATCAGGCTCTTCATTCGGAAAAACCTGCCCGAAAAACCGCTGCGCGTTGCGGTGAATGTCAAGAACTCGTTCCTTGAGATGATCTGGCAGTTCATCAAGTCCTATGCCATCATCTTCTGCATCACCGTGGCGGAGATCACCGTCGGCCTTCTGATCGTCGGCGTGGGGAACCCGCTGCTTTTCGGTATCCTCATCGGCATTTTTGATGCGCTGCCCATCGTCGGCAGCGGCATGATCCTTCTTCCGTGGTCGATCATCACGCTTCTCACCGGCAACACGATGCGCGGTCTCGGCATTTTCATCATCTATGTTGTTGTCGTCGTCGTGCGCCAGATCATAGAGCCGAAGATCGTCGGCAAGCACGTCGGTCTGCGCCCGATCGTAACGCTCACATGTATGTACGCCGGATCCAAGCTCTTCGGCGGTCTTATCGGTCTTTTTGGTCTGCCGATCACCGCCGCCATCATTATGGACCTCAACTCGAGCGGCGTCTTTCATATCTTTAACTCCGTGGGGGATGACCTGAACGGCGAAACGGAAAAGGCCGGGGAGCGGAATGCATGACGATCAATATTTTAGCCATCGGCGATGTCGTCGGACCGACCGGCCTTGCCTTTCTCAAGGAGCATTTAAAGCCGCTCCAGAAGCTCAAGGGCGTTTCCTTCACGGTTGTAAACGGTGAAAACGCCAACGTTGTCGGCATCACGCCCACACAGGCGGACGCCATACTTACCGCCGGAGCGGATGTTGTGACGCTTGGCAACCACACATGGACGCGCTGGGAGCTGCAGCCGTATCTCGACGAGAAAGCGCGCATCCTGCGCCCGGCAAACTATGCTCCCCAGTGCCCCGGCCGGGGCGACGCGACGTATGCAACGCCGTTCGGCCCCATCCGTGTCATCAATCTGCTCGGCCGGTTTTCTCTCGATGCGAATACCGATAACCCGTTCCCGACGGTGGACGCGCTGCTCGCGGAAAATCAGACGCGCATGGTCCTCGTCGATATGCACGCCGAAGCGACGAGCGAAAAGCTCGCGATGGGCTGGTTTCTGGACGGGCGCGTTTCCGCCGTATGGGGAACGCATACCCATGTCCAGACCTCGGACGCGCGCGTACTGCCGCGCGGCACGGGATACATTTCCGATCTCGGCATGACGGGGCCGAGCGAATCGGTGCTCGGAATCGCGCCGGAGCAGTCCATTCGCAAATTCCTCGGCGATCCTCCGCGCCGGTACGAGCAGGCAAAGGGTCCCGGAAAGCTCGAGGGCGCGCTCTTTACCGTCGATACCGAAACCGGCGCATGCACCGCGGTCGAAGCGATCCGCATAACGCCATGATCCGCATCATCCATGCCGCCGATCTGCATCTGGACTCTCCTTTTGAATCGCTCGGCGCGGAAAAGGCGTCCGTCCGCCGCAGCGAGCAGAGAGCGCTTTTGGAGCGCATTACGGCGGAAGTAAACAAACGAAATGCCGATCTCCTTCTTCTTGCCGGAGACCTGCTCGACAGCGACAGCGCCTATGCCGAAACGGGAGAGGCGCTGCTTGCCTCGCTCCAAAAGGTGCGCGTGCCCGTATTCATCGCGCCGGGAAACCACGACTGGTACTCCCGGCGCTCGCCGTATGCGCGCCTGCCCTTCCCGGATAACGTCCATATCTTCCGTACACCCCGGCTGGAGAGCGTTTTCCTGCCGGCGCTTGGTGTGCGCGTCTGGGGCGCGGGATATACGTCGCCCTCGTGCGAGGCCGTTCTGCGCGGCTTTCATGCGCCGGCGGAGAGCGGCGTGACACAGCTTCTTGTACTCCATGCCGAGCTTGGCCGCGCCGACTCGCCATACTGCCCGGTGACGGAGGAAGAGCTTGCGCAAAGCGGCGTGCGTTATGCCGCGCTCGGCCACATTCATCTGGGTAGCGGCCTGCGCCGCGCCGGAAGCTGTTTTTACGCCTGGCCGGGCTGCCCGGAGGGGCGCGGCTTTGATGAGTGCGGCGAAAAGGGCGTTTTGCAGATCGATGTGGACGGCGATACCGTGAAAGCCGGTTTCATCCCGACGGCCGCACGCCGGTATGAGAAGCTGCGCGTGGAGCCGGGGGCGGATGCGCTCGCCGCGATCCGCGCCGCGCTGCCAAAAGGTACGGCGGACGACATTTACAAGATCATCCTGACCGGCGAGACTGCCGCCGCGCCGGATCTTGCGTATCTCCGGCAGTCGCTCGAGCGGGATTTCTTCGCACTCACGGTAACGGATGAGACCGTTCCGCCGCGCGATCTCTGGCGGCGCGCCGGGGAGGACAGCCTCGCCGGGCGGTTTCTGCGCCGCATGCAGCGGCGCATCGAGACCGCGCGGACGGAAGAGGAAAAGAAAACGCTCCTGCGCGCCGTGCGCTGCGGCATTGCGGCGCTCGAGGGTTGGGAGGTGCGGCTGTGATCGTGCGGAAAATGACGGCGAGCTTCGGCGTGCTGCAAAACCGCACGCTTGAGTTCTCGCCGGGGCTGAACATCATCGAAGCGCCAAACGAATACGGAAAAACAACGTGGTGCGCGTTTTTGCGCGCCATGCTCTACGGCATCGACACCGCCCAGCGTGGCCGCGCCGGGAAAAAGCCGGACAAGGTGCTGTATGCCCCGTGGAACGGAGCCCCGATGGCGGGGACGATGGATCTTTCGTTCCGCGGGAAGGAAATCACCCTCTCACGCTCGACACGCGCTCCCTCGGCGCCCATGCGCGTATTCTCCGCCGTATATTCGCGCTCCGGTCAGCCGGTTCCCGGCCTTACCGGGGAGAACGCCGGAGAAACGCTTACCGGCGCTTCACTGCCGGTATTCGAGCGCACGGCGTTCATCGGGCCGGCCGGCATTGGCGTCCGGCAGGGGGCGGAGCTCGAAAAAAAGATCGCCTCGCTCGTCACCGCGGGCGAGGAGAACGGCTCGTTTTCGGAGGCGGAAGCGCGGCTGCGCGCCTTGCAGCGAAAGTGCCGTTACCGCAGCAGCGGACGTCTTCCGGAGCTGGAAGCGGAAATGGCGGCGGCGAAGGAAAATCTTGCCGCGATGGAAAAGACCGCGGCAGAGCTTGCCCGGGCGGAGGAAATGGCGGAGAATGCCCGCCTCCACGGGATGAGCGCCCGGAAAAACCTTGCCGGTGCGCAGGAAAAGCGGCGCGAGGACACGGAACGGCGTTTAAAGATCTGCCGGGCCGAACGGGAACAGGCGGAAAATGAGACCGCGCGCCGCGAAAAGACGTCCGCCGCAGCAAAAGAGGCGCTCCGCGCCGGGATCCTCCGCGGCGCGGAACCGGACGATACGGCGGCCGAGCGCGCCCGCGCCGACATGCGCCGGGCGGAAAAAGCGGAGCGGGCGGCCAACGCGCCCGGATTCGGGCTTTGGACATGGATACTTCTCCTGCTCGCCGCCGGCGCCTTTGCCGCTGCGGGATTCTATCGCCGTGTTTTCTGGCTGGGAGCGGCTGCAACGCTTTTTGCGCTTGCGGCGCTTGGAATCCTGTCGATTTCCCGCGCGCGCAAGCGCGCCGACGCCGGCCGGGCGCTCCGTGAGATACTGCACCGGTACGGGGCCGAAACATCGCAGGATATTCCGGAATGCTTCGCGGCGTATGTCTCGCAGTGGGAAGAGGCTGAGGCTCTCGCTCATGCGGCGGAAGAAGAGCGCGGGTATGCCCGCAGCCTTGCCGAAAAGGAGCTGCGGCTCCATCAGGAACTCGCGGAGATACTCGGCGGTGACGCCGCGCCTCTCCGCCAGATGGCGGAAAACGACAAAAAAGAGCAGCTTCTCCGTGAGGAAACCGCCCGGCTGCGCGGGCGGCTCGATACGCTCGGCGATCCGCTGGTATGGAAGAGCCGTCTCCATGCGCTGGAAGCGGAGCATGATCGTGTGGAATCCGAGCTGGAAGCGCTGACCGTCGCGCTCGACGAACTGGCGCTCACCGATGAAGAGATGCGCTCGGAGTTTTCCCCGGCGCTGGCAAGAAGCGCCGCCGCGGCGCTCTCCCGGCTGACCGGCGGAGCCTATACCGAGCTTACGCTCGACCGCGAGCTGAACGCCCTTGTCCGCTGCGCCGGGGAGCCGGTGCTCCATGAGAGCGCGTTCCTCAGCCGGGGAACGGCCGATCAGCTGTATCTGGCGCTGCGGCTTACGCTGTGCGATATGCTCCTTGGCGGGGAAGAGCCTTGCCCGATCGTGCTCGATGACGCACTCATCAACTTTGACGATGTGCGCATGGGGTATGCGCTTGACTATCTTGCAGAGCTTACGCAGCACCGGCAGATATTGCTCTTTTCCTGCCACAGCCGCGAGAAGCGGTATATGCAAATAAAAAACGGGGACTGATGCGCTGCATCAGTTCCCGTTTTCCGTATCGGTTTTCGCGCCGGCATCCACGGAGCCGTCGGTGATAACGCGGATCACATTGTCACGCACGGAGGCAAAACCGCCGTGCAGCACGGCATGAAACACAGTCTCACCGTGCAGCAGCGCGTCCGCCGGGCCGTCGCCCAGCGCAAGGACCGCCGGAAGATGGCCGCGGCGGAAGCCGACCTGTCCGCCGCCGTGTCCGGTCTCATCGTCGCAAAGCATGAGATGCACACTGTCACAGCGGATATCAACGGCCTTGCCGTGCGGCGTCAGAACAATAAACTCGATCGGCGCGGCGGAATCGTTGGATTTGTCGGTCATGCTGCTATCCCAACCTTTCAGCGCCCCTTGGCGTACACATCCTCGATGGAACCGGCCATGAGGAAGTTCTGCTCCGGAATGCTGTCGCAGTCGCCGCCGAGAATGGCTTCAAAGCCCTTGATCGTATCCTCGATGTGCACGAATTTGCCGGGCATTCCGGTGAAGCTCTCCGCCACATGGAACGGCTGGGACATAAAACGCTGCACGCGGCGCGCGCGGGAAACGGTTTTCCGGTCCTCGGGGGAGAGCTCATCCATGCCGAGAATGGCGATGATGTCCTGCAGCTCGTTGTAGCGCTGCAATATGCGCTGCACTTCCCTGGCGGTCTGATAATGCCGCTTGCCGACAATGTCGGGCGTCAGCATGCGCGAGGAAGATTCCAGCGGCGCGACGGCGGGGTAGATACCGAGTTCCACGATGCTGCGCGAAAGGACGGTCGTGGCGTCCAGATGCGAGAATGCGGTCGCCGGGGCGGGGTCGGTCAGATCGTCCGCGGGAACGTAGATCGCCTGTACCGAGGTGATGGAGCCGTTTTTCGTGGACACAATGCGCTCCTGCAGCATGCCCATTTCGGAGGCCAGCGTCGGCTGATAGCCGACGGCGGAGGGCATACGCCCAAGCAGCGCGGAGACCTCGCTGCCCGCCTGCGTGAAGCGGAATACGTTATCGATGAAGAGCAGCACATCCTTGTGGGAATGCTCGCGGAAGTATTCGGCGATGGTGAGCCCGGCGAGCGGCACGCGCAGACGTGCTCCCGCCGTCTCGTTCATCTGCCCGAACACGAGCGCGGTCTTGTCGATAACGCCGGACTCTTTCATTTCGTTCCACAGGTCGTTGCCCTCGCGGGAACGCTCGCCGACGCCGGCGAATACGGAGTAGCCGTTGTGTTCAAAAGCGATATTACGGATCAGTTCCTCGATGAGGACGGTCTTGCCGACGCCTGCACCGCCGAAAAGACCGATCTTGCCGCCCTTGGCGTAAGGCGTCATCAGGTCAATGACCTTGATGCCGGTTTCCAGCACCTCCCCGGCGGGGACAACGTCGATGAAGTCCGGCGCGCGGTGATGGATCGGCCATCGGTCGGCGGCGGGGATCGGGCCGGCGCGGTCGATCGGCTCGCCGGTAACGTTGATCATGCGGCCGAGCATCCCCTCGCTGGCCGGAACGGAGATCGGCGCGCCGGTATCTACGGCTTCCATGCCGCGGGACATGCCGTCCGTAGGGGACATGGAGATGCAGCGCACCTCGCCTTTTCCGAGCTGCTGCAGGCATTCCAGCACATGAACGCTGCCGTTGATGGTGACCTCGACGGCGTGGAAAATATCCGGGACGGTGCTGTGTTCCGGGAACTGCACGTCCACAACGGGGCCGCTGACACGGGATATGGTACCAATATTTCCGGCAGACATAAGCTATTCTCCTTGCTGCAGATTGCCGGAGGCGATCTCAATGACGCTGGCGGTGACGTCTGCCTGTCTCCGGCGATTGATGGTGGTTTCCAGCTTGGCGGCGGATTCCGCCGCACTGTCGCAGGCAGAACGCATCGCCATAAGCGTGGCGGCCTGCGCGCCGGAAGCGTTGTCGAGCGCTGCGGCGAATACTTCGTTGTTCAAGCAGGTGAGCGCGAGCCGCGCGCCGATGACGGCGGGACTCGGCAGATACAAAATGCCGTTTGGATTCGCGGTTCTGCACTCGTCCGGGCCGGGCAGGATCTGGCGGTCGGTCGGCTCCTGGATGAGCATGTTGCGGTAGCGCTGGTAAATGAGGCGCACGCGGTTTACTGCGCCCGTGGAATAGAGCTTTTCCAGACGCTCGCAGAGCGCGTGCGTCTCTTCGTAATCCGGCACGTCGGAGAGGATGAACTCCTCATAGTCGAACGAGCGTTCGCGCAGATAGGCGCTCGCCTTGCGGCTGCACGAAATGATGTGCGGCGTTTCGGTCTCGAGAGCGAGCGCCCGATCCATGAAGCGAAAAAGCTCAGCGTTGAATCCTCCGCAAAGCCCGCGGTTGCTGCCAAAAAGGACAAGACAGTTTTTTTGCGAGATCTTATCCGTTTCGCGGCAGATCCCGAACCGGCCGAGCAGCGCGAGCATATCGGTGCTGCCGTCGGCATAGGAGGCGAACTCTTCGCGGACCCTGCTCACACGGGAATACTTGATCGTGGCGGCGGTGCGCATCGCCTCGGCAAGCTGGCTGGTGGCGCGGATGCTCTTCAGCCGCTTTCTGAGCTGCTGCAGTCCTGCCATCAGAGCGCCTCCGCAAACGCACGGAGCGCGGCGATAAGCGCGGCTCTGGTATCGTCGTCGAGCTTCCTGCCGGTTTTGAGCGTTTCGGTGAGAGCCGGTTCTCTCGCGATGAACCACGAGAAAAGCTGAGACGAAAAGTCGTTGAGATCATCTTCTTCCACCTTATCGGCGTAGCCGCCGGCTACGGCGAAGATGAGCAGCGCCTGCTGCCAGTCGGGCAGGGGAGAGAAGCGGTCCTGCCGGAGCGCGGCCATCATCTTGGCGCCGGCGGCAAGGGTCCTGCGCGTCGCCTCATCCAGATCGGAGCCGAACTGTGTGAAGGAGGCAAGCTCGCGGTATTGGGCAAGCCCGGTGCGCAGCGAGGAGGCGACCTGCTTCATGAGCTTCGTCTGTGCCGCGCCTCCGACACGCGAGACCGAGAGACCGACGTTGACCGCCGGACGCTGGCCTTCGTTGAAGAGGTCGGCTTCAAGGAAGATCTGACCGTCGGTGATGGAAATGACGTTCGTCGGGATGTAGGCGGAGATATCGCCCGCCTGTGTTTCGATAACGGGAAGCGCCGTAACGCTGCCGCCGCCGGCCTCGGCGTTGATCCGGGCGGCGCGCTCGAGCAGGCGGGAATGCAGATAGAAGATATCGCCGGGGTACGCTTCGCGTCCGGACGGGCGGTGCAGCAGCAGAGAGAGCTCGCGGTACGCGACGGCGTGCTTGGAGAGATCGTCGTACACGATCAGCACGTCGCGGCCCTTGTACATGAAATACTCGCTCATCGCCGCGCCGGCAAACGGCGCGATATACTGGAGCGAAGCGGAGTCGGACGCCGTGGCGCACACGATCGTTGTATACTCCATCGCGCCGGCGGCTTCCAGCCGCGCGGCGATCTCCGCGACGGCGGCGCGCTTTTGCCCGATGGCGACATAAATGCAGAGGACGTCCTGCCCCTTCTGAGCGAGGATCGCGTCAATGGCGATGGAGGTTTTGCCGGTCTGGCGGTCGCCGATGATAAGCTCGCGCTGGCCGCGGCCGATGGGTACGAGCGCGTCGATCGCCTTGATGCCGGTGTGAAGCGGCACGGAGACCGACTGCCGGTCGGGAATGGCAGGCGCCTGAAATTCGATGGGGCGGGTCTCGGTGCTCCAGATGCGGCCCCGGCCGTCAATGGGCTTGCCGAGAGCATCCACAACGCGGCCGAGCATCGCTTCGCCGACAGGAACGCTTGCCATCTTGTTCAGACGGCGCACACGGCTGTAGCTGTCCACATGGTCGTAGCGGCCGAAGATGATGCAGCCGACGCGGTCGGCCTGCATATCCATGACCATGCCGCGCTCGCCGTTGACAAACTCGACCACCTCGCCGTACATGATGTCGGCGAGACCGTCCATCCAGCAGATGCCGTCGGACACGCTGAGCACACGGCCGACCTGAAACACATCGATGCCAAGCTTCATATGACGCACGGCGTCAAGCATGCCGGCGCGGATGGATCCGGCATCCGTCTCTGTGAGAGGGCGGTCGTTGAGCGCCTTGCCGAGACGGTAGAGCTTGTTGGATATGGTGTAGTCGTAGATCGTGTCGCCGATGCGGAGCTGCAGCCCGCCGATCAGCTCTTCGTTCTGTCGGACCCAGAAGGAGATCTTCCCCCCGACGGCGGCAACGAGCGCTTCCGAGCGCGCACGCACCTTTTCAACAACGTCGTCGGAAAGTGCGGCGGAGGAGGTGAGCGTCACATACAGCACACCTTTGCGAGAGAGGTAGGAAACGTCGCCGGGCGTCAGATGAATCTGCGCGAGAATCTGCTCCACCGCCTCGTACTGACGGGCGTGCTTGGACGCCTGATACTCTTCCGAGCGCATATGCTGCTCGGCGAGAGAGAGAACCTGCCCAATGATCTGCGCGCGGGTTGTGAAGAGCATTTCGCGGCGCTGATCGGCGGCGTCCGCCTCATACTGCGCCTCGATCTCGGCAAGGGCGGCCTTTTCGGCGTCCTCCGCCGCGGCCAGCTCAGACTGCAGCGCCGTATCGTCCGGCGCGGAGATCTCTGGCAGCAGCTCGGGGGTGAACGGCGCTTCCGCCTCGTCCAGTTCGCGCGCGATCCGCTCCCGGCGGGAGCGAAAGATCTTCACAATGGATTTCCGTCCGAAAAGATAAATGAGCCCCGCAAGGATCAGAAGATTGATAACGGCATATACAAAACGCATAATCATTTCGTCCTGTTCGTAGCAGCTTTCGCAGGATCACCGGCGGTGAGGTGCTCCACATCGGCATAGGGCGCCGCGACCGTTTCCGCGTCCACGGCGGAGTGGCGGTCATTCTGCCAATGCTGCAGATGGTTTACGAGATCGAGCGCCAGATCGGAGAGCAGCGGCTCCAGCTCGCGGGAGATGCGGACGGATTCCTCGGCGAGCGCGGCGCGGTTTTCCTCGAGCCGCTGCGCGGCCTCGGCGCGCTTTTCCGCCGTCCGGTGAAGAAGCTCCTCGTGCGCGCTCTCGAGCGCCGCGGCGCCGGACTGGCGCAGCTGCGCCGCTTGCGCGGCGCGTTCCTCCGCCAGACGGCGCATTTCCGCTTCATACTCTGCGTGTGCCTGCTCCTTTGCCTTGCGCGCGGCCTCGATCTTCGCATTGCGTGCGTCCATAAAGGTCAGCATCGGCTGAAAGAGCAGTTTTTTCAAAATGAGCACCAGCGCGAGAAAGCACAGAACCGTCCATACGATGAGAGATGGTTCGATCGTCATGGTACTGCGCCTCTCAGACCTTGGCGACAAGCATAAAGGCAATCAGGAGGCCGTAAATGGTCAGAGCTTCCATCATGGCCATCGAGATGATGAGCGAAGAGCGAACGTCGCCGGCGGCGTCGGGCTGACGGGCAATGCTCTCCATGGCGGCGGCAGCGGCCTTGCCCTGACTCAGAGCGGGGAAGATGGTGCTGACGGCGATGGAAAGGGCAGCGGCAAGAGCAATAATGGCGGAATCAGTCATGGTAGTGTATCTCCTTATAAAAATTCTTCAGTTATTAAAGAGACGGCGCCGTTATTCGGCGGCCTCCTGCAGATAGATGGAAACGAGCGTTGTGAACACAATGGCCTGCAGCGCGCAGAAAAGCAGCGAGAGCACCATCATTACGACCGGCGCGCCGATGGGCAGCAGTTCATAGAGCTGCTCGGTAACGGTTTCTTCGCCGAAGATGTTGCCGAACAGACGCAGCGCCAGTGACGCAGGTTTGATAAACTCATCCAGAATGAGCAGCGGCAGCATGATCGCGATAGGGGAAACGAAGCGCTTGAGATAACCCGTAAACCCGCGCGCGTGGATGCTCGCGCCCTGCAAATAGAAAAACGTCACGATACCGAGACCGAGTGTTACCGAGAGCGAAGAGGTTGGCGCTTTCCAGTAGTCCGTCAGTCCGACGCCGGGGATCAGCCCGGAGTAATTGCCGAAAATGATAAAGATGAAGAGCGAGCCAAGAAACAGAAAGTGCCTCCGCGACTCCTTCCGGCCGAGAATACCGGAAAAGTAATTGTCGAGATATTCAACGCCTGTCTCGATCACGTTCTGGAACCTGCCGGGCCGTTCGCGCATATGCCGTGTGGCGAGCAGCGAGATCACGGCGACGGCGGCGAGCACGACCCACATGCCGATCACTTCGCCGGTCACATCCAGAATGCCGAAAATCGGGATCACAACACGGGATTCACCCATTGAGATCTTCTCCCTTCCTGTCCGCCGCGGCGGATCTGGACATTTTATCGTTGCGCCGCGCCAAAAGCACGGCAAAAAGAATGGAAAGCGTGCTCAGGCCGAGCGCCGCGCCGATGAGCGGGGCCGTAACATCCCAGCCGAGAGCACGCGAACCAAAGAAAACCAGAACAAGGCAGGCGACGTTGAACAGCTGCCGGACGGCGGAGAACGAAGCGTAAGCCGTGGGCTTTCTCTTCAGCAGCCGGGCGGACAGCAGAGCATTAAGACCGGAAACGGCAGCGCCGCCGAGAAAGGCGAGCAGTCCCTGCACAATGGGTTGATCCATGCGTTTTTCCTCACATTACACAGAAGATATTTAAAAATCAAATTGTATTATAGCACACACAACCGGAAAATAAATAGATAAAACACAGAAAGAATGCCCCGAAAAAGCGTCATTCTTCGCCATAAAGCAATACAAAGCTCTCGTAGTGATCCTCGGTATAATAGATGAGCCCGTCGTTGGAGTATACGATGCGCTTCGCCCCGCGGGAGGCGGCGTGCAGCGTGTCGATGTCACACTCGCGGTATTCGCGTCCCGGCGCGTCCGGCAACAGTCCTTCATAGTTCCCAAACCGGTCTCCGCCGATGCATTTGCCGTCGGCATAGCCGTCCAGCCCGCCGCCGCTCCAGCCGAGAGCGCGGGCGTCCGTTTTGGTGATGAAGTTCTCCGGCAGACAGCCGTAGAGATACAGATAGAGCGCAACATCCTCTGCGGAGGTATACTCTCCGTCTTCGCTGAGAGAGACGGGGGCAGGCTCATCCGGCTCATCCGGAGAGACGGTTTCTGTCCCGGCGGCATACGAGGAGTCTGCCGCGGGAACGGCGTCCGCCGTGGGCGCTGAGGTGCGGAACAGAGCGTCCGGCGCTGCGCCGCCGCAGCCGGAAAGAAGCGAAAAGACGAAAACGAGCGCGACCAGCGCGCCGGTAAGGCGAGTAAAACGACGCATAAAAAACCCCTCCGATGTTTTCCGACGATATCATGCATACCATACTATATCAGCGCGGGAAAAGCAATTGACAGAACGAAAAGGATTTGTTATATTTATCTCGCATGAAAATATTCTTATAAGAGAATATAACGAGAGGAGAACATCCATGAAAAAAACACCTGCCCTGTTGCTTGCGCTGCTGATGCTGTTCAGCCTTGCCGCGTGCGGCGCGGCGGAACCGACGCCCACGCCCGCGGTGACAGAAGAGCCGGCGGCAGCGGAAGCGCCGGCGGAAGAGCCCGCGGCCGAAACGGTCATATTCACCGATTCGAGCGGACGCGAAGTTGAGCTCCCCGCCAACATCACGAAGATCGCTCCCGGCGGCACGGTCGCCACGATGATCCTTGCGGCGTTTGCGCCCGAGAAGCTCGTTTGCGTCGGCACGGATCTCAATGAAAACCAGATCCCGTATCTCTACGACGGCATTGCCGAGCTGCCTGTAACCGGCCAGCTTTACGGCGGCAAGGCAACGCTCAATCTGGAAGAGCTGCTCGCCACCGGCGCGGAGGTCATCATCGACCTCGGCGATTTCAAAAGCTCCATTGCGGACGACCTGACAGCTCTTCAGGAGCAGACCGGTCTGCCCTGCGTCTTCATTGAAGCGGACCTCGCCCACATGGCGGACGCCTTCCGCTCGCTCGGCGCCATTCTCGGCAAGGAAGAACGCGGCGAAAAGCTTGCCGGGCTTGCTGAGGAGACCATGACCATGGCGGCCGAAAACCGTGCGAAAATCAGCGAAGAGGAGATGATTTCGGTTCTGTACAGCTCCGGCGCGGATCCTCTCGGAACGAACGCCGAGGGCTCCTCCCAGGCGCAGGTGCTCGGCATCGTCGGCGCGAAGAACGCCGTTGCGGTCGAGGATGTCACCAGCAAGGGCGGCGGCAACATGATTAACATGGAGCAGCTCTATAACTTTGATCCCGACGTTGTCCTTGTGACGGATGCGGCGGCTCTGGAGATCATTGAAACGGAAGCCGCGTGGCAGGAGCTGCGCGCGGTGCAGAGCGGCAAGGTCTATACCGTGCCGTGCGATCCCTACTGCTGGATGTCCGCGCCCCCGTCCATGAACATGATTCTCGGCGTGTGGTGGCTCGGAAATCTGCTGTACCCGGAGGTCTATGACTACGACATGACCGCGAAGGCGCAGGAGATCTACAAGCTGCTCTGGAACTACGACCTGACTGCGGAGGAAGCCGCGGCCATGTTCGGAAAGTAAAAAGACTCTCGAAACGGATCATCCCCCGCGGGCAGCGCCTGCGGGGGATGATCATATGCTCTTATTTGTGGGATAGCCGCTGCTTATCCGTGCATCGGACAGCCGTGGTGCGCGGGCATTTCGCCCTCGCGGATCTCGGCGCGGCAGCATATCAGCTCGCCGAGAATGCTCACGGCGATCTCCGCCGGGGTCACGGCGCGGATGGGCGTGCCGATCGGCGTATGGACTTTCCGGAGCGCATCCTCCGGGATGCCGCGGTCCATGAGCGTTTTGTTGACGAATGCGATTTTGCTGCGCGAGCCGACGACGCCGAGATAGGCGTGCGGCAAGCGGAGCACCTGCTCCTCGATCGCAAGATCGCCGGAATGACCGTTCGTCATGACAACGACATAGTCTTCCGCGGTAAGCGTTACGGTCTCGCCGATGTTATCATAGTCGCACAGCATGGCGGCCTCGGCGCCCGGGAAGAGAGAAATGTCGGCAAAGGCGGGGCGGTCGTCAAGCACCACGCAGCGAAAATCGACCGCGCCGAGCATCGGCGTGAGTGCCTGCGCGATATGTCCGCCGCCGAAGATCACAACGCGGTTAAAGAGCGGCAACGGCTCGGCGTAATAGCGGCTTGTGACAACGGTGTGCGCCGCACAGAGCGCGGCGCACTCCTCTTCACTGACGCCCTCGCCGCAGAGCAGACCTTCTTCACCGTAAAGGCTCGGCACGCTGCCGTCGAGCGGGAGAACGAGCCAGCCGTGCCTGCCCGCCTCGATGCGGTCGCACACGGCGCCCGCGAGCAGGCTCCATCGAAGATCGTCGGCACTCACATACTCAAAGAGCACCGTAACGTCGCCGCCGCACTGCATGCCGATGTCCTCTTTCTCGTTGGGACGGAGCACAAACTCATGCACGGCGCTCCCGCCGGTTTTCAAAAGCTCCATCGCCTTTTTCTCCGACTGGTATTCCACGGCGCCGCCGCCGATCGTGCCGGTGATGCGGCCCTTCTCGCCGACAAGCATCGCGGCGCCGGCGCCGCGCGGCGCGCTGCCGCGGTCGGCGACGACAGTTACGAGCATAACGCTGCGCTCTTCTTCGATTTCATAAAGCAGCTTGGAAAAAATCCTTCGCATGGCGGTTCCTCCTGACTTGTGGTATGAGGTAAATTCCTGTATACTTAGTTCGATTATACTCCGACGAAAACAGAAAGGCAAGGTTCAATCCGTATGGATCTATATGAAGCGTTTATATCCTCCGTTCCGGCGCACTTGCGCGTCAGAATGGCGGTGCGCGGGCGGTATCAGGCATATGTGGAAACGGAAGGCGGCGCGGGGCTCGCCTCGCTCCCGCTCCCGGGGAAAAAGCCGTACGGCGACGCGGCCGTCTGCACCGATTGGCTGGGGAGGCCGCTGCGCGATCTTGCAGCGCAGCTTGGCTCGGACGATACGGCGCTCTCGGCGCTCGGCTGCGCGGCGGTGAACGCATGGTTTAACCGGCGCGAGAGCATGGAGGCTCTCGGCGCTACGCTTTATCCGCCGGAGATCGACGAGGGCGACGTGTTCCGCACGCTGGAGCCGGAGTGCGCCGGAAAGATCGTTTCTACGGTCGGTCACTTCCACGGCGGCGAAAAGCTCGCGGGCATGCGGGAGCTGCGCGTATTTGAAAGGGAACCGCGCCCCGGCGACTACCCGGAGTGGGAGGAGGACCGGCTGATCCCCGGCTCGGACGTCGTTGTCATTACCGGCATGGCGCTCACGAACGGCACGATGCCGCACATCCTCGAACTCTGCCGCAATTCGGAGATCGTAGCATTGAGCGGGCCGAGCGTTCCGGTATCGCCGATCTGGTTTGACTACGGCGTAACGGCGCTTTTCGGCACGCTCTGCTGGGACATATCCGGCTGCCGGAAGGCCGCGCGCTGCGGCGGCCACAAGGACACATGGAAGCACATGGGAAAATCCGTGCTCCGCAAATAAGAAAAGGCTCTGTTTCCGTTGAAACAGAGCCTTTTTCCAATTAAAGCCTTATCCGCCGTAACCATAGCCGAAGCCGAACGGGAAGGGGCCGTAGGAGCCGGGGGACTGCTGCTGCGCGGAGGAGGAAGTGGGATCCGCCAGCGCGCTCTTCTGCTGCTCGCCGACGGTAAGCGTAAGCGTAAACTGTTCGCTCTCCCCCTGCCGGTAGACAGTGAGCGTAATCTCATCGCCGGGCTGACAGGCGGAGACGATCTTGACAAGCTCGCCGCTCGTCGTGATCGCGTCGCCGTTGATGGCGGTGATGATGTCGTTGACTTTCAAGCCGCTTTTCTCCGCCGGACTGTTTTCGCCGACGACCTTGACTGCCGCGCCCTGCGGGAGACCGTAGCTGACCATTTCGCTGCTCACGCTCGTGACGGAAACGCCGATATACGGCTTGACAATGTAGCCTTTTTCAATGATGCTCGTGACAATGTTTTTCACATGGTTGATCGGAATGGCAAAGCCGATGTTGTCAATGGACGCGCTGCCCGAGGAAGAGGAGGAGCTGTATTTCGCGTTCGTGATGCCGACGACCTCGCCGTAGCTGTTGAAGAGCGCGCCGCCGGAGTTGCCGGAGTTGATGGCAGCGTCGGTCTGGATAAGATCCATCGTCGTGCCGGAGGAGAGCGTGACCTCACGGTCAAGCGCGCTCACATAGCCGACCGTGAGCGAGAACGTCAGTTCGCCAAGCGGATTGCCGATCGCCATGACCTCGTCGCCGACATGGAGATCATCGGAGCTGCCGAGCACGACCGGCGTGAGGCCGACGGCGTCAACCTTGAGTACGGCAATGTCGTTGCTCTCGTCGTAGCCGACGATTGCCGCGCTGTAGGCGGTGTTGTCGTAGGTCGTTACCTGTATGCTGCTGGAGTTTTCGATTACGTGGTAGTTCGTGAGAATATAGCCGTCGTCGGTCAGAATAAAGCCGGATCCGGAAGCGGCGCTCGTCGTCTGATAGCCCCAATAGTTTGTTGTGATCGAGGTCGTGATGCCGACGGTAGAGTTCACGTTCTGTGCGTACACATCGCGCGGAGAGAGCTTCTCAGAGGTGTCGGTGCGCACGGAGTTCACTGTTTCGGTCTGGCGCTCGCCGACATACACGGTCGTGGCGGAGGTGTCGGTCTTATTGTCCCGCAGCAGGATCGTTGCGCCGACGCCGAGACAGCCGCCGAGCAGCGAGCACGCGAGCGCGATGGCGATGATTTTTCCGGCGGTGAGGCCCTTCCTGTTCTTTGGCGGCTTGGGCGGCTCGGGAGGAACGGCCGAATCGCTGCCGGGGATATACCCGCTCTGCGAGCCGCCGGTGTAAATGCTCTGCGTGCCGCGCTCCGGCGTATACCGGTAAGTGCTGCTTTCGCTATCGGAATTGGGATTGTTGTTCTCGTACATGGAAAACACCTCTTGTTTTGATTTTCATCTTTTGACTGCATCCTACCATGGATTTCTGAAAAGAAACTGAAACTATCTTGAACAAATTGTAAATAAAAAATCGCCGAATATTCCATTCGGCGATTTTTATTTCGTTGTCCGAAATCAGAGCTGCTTCTGGGCGTTGATCTTGATGCCGGGGCCCATGGTGGTGGCGGTCACGCAGCTGCGGATATACTGGCCCTTTGCGGTCGCAGGCTTCGCGCGCAGGATGGCGGTGATAAGAGCGGTGTAGTTCTCAAGCAGCTTCTCCGCACCAAAGGAAGCCTTGCCGATGGGGCAGTGGATGATGTTGGTCTTGTCGAGACGGTACTCGATCTTACCGGCCTTGGACTCCTTGATAGCCTGCGGCAGATTGGGAGTCACGGTGCCGGCCTTGGGGGAGGGCATGAGACCCTTGGGGCCGAGAACCTTACCGAGACGGCCGACAACGCCCATCATGTCCGGGCTGGCGATGACGACGTCGAAATCGAACCAGTTCTCGCCCTGGATCTTCTGGACGAGCTCCATACCGCCGACGTAATCCGCGCCGGCTTCCTTGCACTCTTCTTCGCGCTCCGGCTTGCAGAACACAAGGACCTTGACGCTCTTGCCGGTGCCGTTGGGCAGGACGATGGCGCCGCGAACCTGCTGGTCAGCGTGGCGGGAGTCAACGCCGAGCTTCACATGCAGCTCGACGGTCTCGTCGAACTTCGCCTTGGCGGTCTTGGTGACAAGCTCGAAAGCCTCGGCAGGCTCATACTGGGTGCTTTTATCGATGAGCTTCGTGCTCTCTTTATAATTTTTACCTCTGAACACTTCATTATCCTCCTAAAATGTGGTTTTTCGGAAGGTTACTTCCTCCCACGTTTGCCGGCTCAGTCGCCGACGACGACGCCCATGGAGCGGCAGGTACCGGCGATCATACTGACGGCGGACTCGATGTCGGTGCAGTTGAGATCGCGCATTTTCTGCTCGGCGATCTTGCGGACATCTTCCTTGCTGATGGTGGCAACCTTGTCACGCTGAGGCACGCCGGAGGCGGTCTCGATGCCGCAGGCCTTCTTGATCAGCAGAGCCGCGGGGGGCGTTTTGGTGATAAAGGTGAAGCTGCGGTCGGCGTAAACGGTGATGACGACCGGGATCATAAGACCCATATCGCCCTTGGTACGCTCGTTAAAGTCCTTGGTGAACTGGGAAATGTTCACGCCGTACTGACCGAGAGCCGGGCCCACGGGGGGAGCCGGAGTCGCTTTGCCGGCGGGAACCTGGAATCTGACATAGCCAACTATTTTCTGTGCCATTATTAAGCACCTCCAGAATTATTCTTCTTTTACCGGTTCGACCTGATCGAGTTCCAGATCGATCGGCGTCTCCCTGCCGAACATGGAGACGATGAGGCGGACGCTGTTCCCCTCGGGGTCGATCTCGTCCACCGTGCCGAGGAAACCTTCCAGCGGGCCGTCGATGACCTTGACGGTGTCGCCAAGCTCGAAGCCCACGGAAATCTCTCTGCGCTCCACACCGAGATCGAGGATCTCCTGCTCGGTCAGAGGAACGGGCTTTCCGTCGGAGCCGACAAAGCCGGTGCAGCCGCGGCTGTTGCGCACGAGGTGCCAGCTTTCGTCCGTTAGCACCATTTTTACCAGCACATAGCCGGGAAACACCTTGCGCTCGACTTCCTTGTCACCGCCGTCGGTATGCTCAACGACCGTCTCCAGGGGAATGTTGACCTCCTGGATGAGATCCTGCATCTGGCGGTTTTCCGCCGCCTTCATAATGGAAGCGGCTACCGTGTTCTCATAACCGGAGTATGTGTGGACCACATACCATTTTGCGTTCTCTGCCATCCGGCTTACACCAATGTGATCAGCGCTTCGACAGCGGCCTTGGCCAGAGAGTCAAAGCCCCAGAGCACGAGGGCGGCGGCGGCCATAAAGACCAGCGCGACCAGCGTGTTCTTGCCGAACTGCTTGGGGGTGGGCCAGACGACTTTTTTCAGCTCGCTTCTCATTTCGCGGAACCACTTGGCAACGCGCTTGAAAAAGCCGGGCTTTTTGTCCGTCCGCTTGACGGCTGCGCCCTTCGTCTGAGGGGCGGCGGGTTTCTTTTCTTCGTTAGCCATTGGATGCATCCTTTCTCACGTCCGTCATTACTTCGTTTCGACGTGCTTGGCGTGCTTGCGGCAGAAGGGGCAATACTTATTCATCTCGAGCTTTTCGGGAGAATTTTTCTTGTTCTTCATGGTGTTGTAGTTCCGCTGCTTGCACTCGCTGCATCTCAGGGTGATCTTGATCCGCGAACCTGCTTTCGCCATTATTTCGGCACCTCCTTGTAATATTTACGCAGCGCTTTCCGCGCGCGTATGCCTCCCTGTATGGGCCGAAAGAGCATAAAAAATAAACCTCTCGACCGACAGGTAGAGTTAATATAACACAAACCGCCTGTCCGGTCAAGGGAAATTGACGAAAAAACCTCGGATTTTTTGGCGGATTTTCCCTGCCGCGTCAGCAAAAAAACGCCCCGGCGGTTTCCGCCGGGGCGCAGGGGGAAGGATTACTTTTCGTCGTTTTTCGCCGTATCCTCGGCGGGGGGAGCGCTCTTTGCGGCGGCTCTCTGCGCCTTCCTTTCGGCTTTGGCGGCGCGCCGGGCGGCGCGCTTCGCGGCGCGTTCCGGACGGTTTTTCACGCTGCGGCGGACGAGCCACGCGATCAGGACGATGACCGCCGCGAGAGGCACAAGCCACGGCAGGCTTGTCACGAACCAGAGGAACAGGTCCTGGAAAAACCCGCCCACATTTTTGAGCGACTCGGCAAAGCCGCGGGTCATGCGCTGCCAGTAGGTGAGCGTAATTGTCGGCTCGGGCGTATACTCGCGTACTTCGGTCACATCGAGCGACACGGTGGAATAGCTTACCTGATGGTCGTAGTAGCGAAGCCGGCCGGAGAGGGAATCGATCTCGTACTGCACATCGGTGAGCTGCTGCTGAATGGCGAGCATATCCTCGACCGACTCGGCGACGGCGAGCATTTCGAGAAGGCGCGTCTCCTGCGTTTTGTATGCCTCGAGACGGCTCTGCGCGTCGTAATATTCCATCGTCACGTTCTGCATGTATGTGTTGCAGTAGGGAACGTTGCCGAATTCGGAGAGGGAGCCGGTTAGCACGGAGAACTTGTCGCTCGGCACACGGATGAGGAAGGACGCATAGTGCCCGCCCGTATTGCCGCGGGAGATGCTATAGTAGTTGTTGCCGGAAATGGTCGAGCTCTCCATAAAGCCGCCCAGCTCTTTGACAAGTGCGCGGATCTCCTCGATCGAATAATCAAACTCGGTCGTTTCGAGCGTCGCGTCGGCGCTGTAGATGATCTTCTCGCTCATGTCGGCGATATCGGCTGCCGTGTCTCTGACATCTTCCTCATAGAAGCCGCCGTCCTCAGCGGCAAGATTGCCGAAACCTCCGGGGGCGCTGGCGGGCGACGGCATCGACTCCGATTCCATCGGCGTGTCCGGCCTTGCCTCCTCCATGGGGGCGCTGCTGATTCTTTCGCTGTAGTAAGAATCGGTCATGCTCGCCGTTTTCGCTCCGCATCCGGCGAGACCGAGCGCAAGCACAAGCGCGAGCGCAAGCGCAAGGAACTTCGTTGTCCTTTTCATCGGGTGTACCTCCTTCAAAAGTTTATTGTATGCTTCTAATACTAAGACGGCGGCACTGGAAAAAAAGTTCCGGAAAGAGAGACTCTTTTCGGAACTTTTTTCAAGATTATTCGCTGCGGACGTACTGGATGTCCGGCTTTTCGAGAATTTCCGGACGCACGACGGTCTCGTCCCACGCCTCGGGCTCGATCTCCTCGATGCTGACGGAGACCCACGCCTTGTCCGCGTGGAGATACCGGGCGGCATCGTCCGCGACGGCGCGGGCGAAAGCACGTTTTTCTTCCTCGCTCCGGCCCGGCCAGAGCTTCACGGCGATGTGCGGCATCAGTACGCCACGCCCCAGTAGATCATGTGCTTCGCCGGCTTGCCGCAGATGGGGCAGGTGTCGGCCAGATGCTCCTGATGAAGCGGCATGCAGCGGCTGGACATGCCGGCCTGCTCCTTCATCTTCATCTCGCACGCAAGCTCGCCGCACCACATGGTCTTGATGAAGCCGCCCTTTTCCTCCTGGATCTTCTTCGCCTCTTCGAGCGAGTAGGCAGGGTAGGTGTGCTCTTCCATGTTGGCCTTCGCCTTTTCATAGAGGGACTTCTGCACGGCGTCGAGCAGCTCGGGGACCTTTGTATCCAGCTCGTCGAGCGAGAGGAACAGCTTCTCGCGGTCATCGCGCCGGACGGCGACGCACTGGTTGTTCTCGATGTCCTTCGGGCCGATCTCGATGCGCAGCGGCACGCCCTTCATCTCCCAGTTGGCAAACTTCCAGCCAGGGGAGTTGTCGGTAAAGTCACCCTTGACGCGCAGCCCCAGCTTGGCGAGCCGGTCCACAAGCTCCTGCGCCTTTTCGAGCACGCCGGGCTTATGCTGCGCGATGGGGAGGACGATGACCTGAATGGGGGCGATCTTCGGGGGAAGCACAAGACCGTTGTTGTCGCCGTGCGCCATGATGACCGCGCCGATCATGCGCGTCGTGGAGCCCCAGGACGTCTGGAACGGATACTGCACCTTGTTGTCGCGCCCGGTGAACGTGACGTTATAGGCACGGGAGAACTTGTCGCCGAAGTAGTGGGACGTTGCGCCCTGCAGCGCCTTGTGGTCCTTCATCATGCACTCGCAGGTGTAGGTGGCCTCCGCGCCGGCGAACTTTTCCTTCTCGGTCTTGCGGCCGGGGACGACGGGGATGGCGAGGACGTTCTCAAAGAAATCGGCGTAGCACTTGAGCTGCTGCGCGGTCTCGGCCTCGGCCTCCTCGGCGGTCTCGTGGATGGTGTGACCCTCCTGCCACCAGAACTCGCGGCTGCGCAGGAACGGACGGGTCGTTTTCTCCCAGCGGATGACGGAGCACCACTGGTTATAGAGCATCGGCAGCTCACGGTAGGAGTGGAGCACGCGCGACCAGTGGTCGCAGAACATCGTCTCGCTCGTGGGACGGAACGCGAGCGGCTCTTCCAGCTCCTCGCTGCCGCCCTTTGTGACCCATGCCACCTCGGGGGCAAAGCCGTTGACGAGCTCGCCTTCCTTCCTGAGAAGGCTCTCGGGGATCAGAACGGGCATCGCCACATTCTGATGGCCGGTCTTTTTGAATTCGCCGTCCATGATCTGCTGGATGTTTTCCCAGATCGCATAGCCGTAGGGACGCAGAATGGTGAAGCCCTTTACCGAAGCGTACTCCACCAGCTCGGCCTTGCGGCAGATGTCGGTGTACCACTGAGCAAAATCGGTCTCCATATCGGTGATCTGCTCAACCAGTTTTTCTTTCGCCATGATATTTCTCCTTTTATAACGGCGAGAGCCCTTCTCCCACCGCGGATTCAGCTTTTATATATTAGGTGAGAGCGGCGCGGTTGTCAAGGTTTGTTGCGCGGTAAGACTTGACAAGCCTTTATTAAATAGTATAATCTAACGATGACAAATTGTAACAGCAAGAATGGGAGGTGTCCCACCTTGAACCGAAAAAGCTTCATGGCGGAGCTGCGGAGCCTTCTGGCGTTTCTGGACGCCGCCGAGCGCGACCGCGTTCTCAGCCGGTACGAGCGCATGTTCGACGAAGCCGGCCCGGAGGGAGAGGCGGCGGTGGTCCGCTGCTTCGGTTCGCCGGTGCGTCAGGTCTTGCAGATCGAGCGGGAATACCGCGAAGCGGTAGCGAGCGGCGAAACGCCGTTTGCCGACGGATATGACGCCGTCGAGCCGGAGAGAGCCGAAGCGCCGGAGGAGCCGGAGATCGTTGAAGAGTACGCCGGTATGCACATCTTTTCGGGCGAGACCGAAACGGAAACGGAAGAGCCGCTGCCGGAAGCCGCTGCAAGTCAGCCGCCGGAGGAACCCCTGCCTGCGGAGGATACGGAGCCTGCTTCGGAGGAAGCGCCGGCCGAGACCGAGCCGGAGAGCTGGCTGCCGGAGATCGATCTTGACGATCTGGATTTCTCCGATCTCGGCTTGACGTTTCCGAAGAAAACGGCGGCGCCGGTAATGCCGTCCGTTCCGGAGGAAACGCCGGAGACGGAAGGATCGGAAACGCCCGCAATGCCGGCAGAGGACGAAGATGCCCTGCCGCTCGCGCCGCAGCATCCCGAAGATGTTCTTCCGGATGAGGGGCCGCGCCGGGCTCCGTCCGCGGACGGGATCCCTGCCGTTCTGCCCACGGAAGAACCGGAGTGGGTCCTGCCGGCGAAGGACACGGACGGGCCGGCCGCGCCGGATGAGGAAAAGCCGCAGACAAAACCGGAGGGATCTGCCCCGGCGGAGGAAGCCGCGGCCGAAGCGCCGATGGAGACGGAGACCGAGATGCCGGAGCCGGAAGAGCCGGAAATGCCGGACGGCACGGAACCCGAGTACGTGTTTCTGCCCGGGGAACCGAGCTTTTCGGAAGAGGCGGCCGGGTCGGAGGAGGCGGAAGAGCCTGCCGAAGAGCCGGAAGCCGAAGAAGAGTATGAATATGAAGAGATCGAGGAGCGCTCTCCCGTCCCGGGCGGACGGGCCTTCGCCGCGGTCGTGGTAACAATCCCGATGCTGGCGGTCTGGGCGCTGCTGTTTGGTCTTTCGCTTGGGCTCGGCGTTGCCGTTCTCGGCGTCGGCGCGGCGCTCGCCGCGGCGGGCGTGTATCTGGCCGGGTATGTGTTCAACGGCGCGATCGTGCGCATGCCGGACCTGCTGCTGACGGCAGGCACGGCGCTTGCCGTGTTTGCTCTGGCGCTGCTGCTCGTCTGGTCGGGCATTTCGATCGCCGTGGCGGGCTGCACTCTCACGGTGCGCCTCACGCGAAGCATCTACCGCTCGATCCTTTATCCGAAGAAGGAGGCAAACGGCGATGAGTAAAGTGTGGAGACGGGTAGCCATCGTGGTTTCCGTGCTGATGATCCTTGGCATTGCGCTGTCCGCCGTGGCGTATGCGACCGGCGGCAGCTTCGAGCGCCTGATCCGGACGACCGACATTGCCGACATGACAAAATTCATCAGCCGCGAACAGCTTCTGGTCTATGTGACCGCCGTATTCCGATTCTTCGGCGCGGCGTGAAGCGGCTCGAAAAAAGTGTTAAACATATTGCAGCAGACAATAAGAAAAAAACTGTCCGGACGGCGGAAAATGCCGTCCGGACAGTTTTTTACGGTAAAACACGAAATTTTACAGCGATTTTACAATAGTTTAACATAATTTGCGCAGATTAGGCTTTTTTGTTAAATCAATCTTGCAAAACAGGATATATTCTGGTAAAATTGCAGCATCTCTTGGGAGGAAAAGAGACCGAATCCATAAAGAAGAAAGGAAAGAAAAAATGAAAAAAGCATTTGCCCTGCTCCTTGCCCTTTGCATGGTGTTCGCGCTTTGCGCCTGCGGCCAGACCGAGGCTCCCGCACAGACCGAGACGCCTGCCGAGCCCCAAACGGAAGCTCCGGCCGAAGCTCCGGCGGAAGAATCCGCCGGCTGGGCGCCCGACGGCCCTGTGACCATGATCGTTGCCTACAAGGCAGGCAACGGCACCGACGTTACCGCGCGTATCCTTGCGCAGTACGCCGAGAAGTACATTGGTCAGACGATCGTTATCGAGAACGTCGACGGCGGTTCCGGCTCCATCGGCTGGTCCCAGCTCGCCGCTGCCGAACCCGACGGCATGACCATTGGCTTCATGAACCTTCCGAACTTCAACTCTTCCATCGTCAAGGAGCTCGGCACTTACACGACGGCCGACTTTGCCGCCATCTGCAACCATGTGACCGAGACCTCTCTCGTCATTGTCCGTGCCGACGACGAACGCTTCCCCGACATTGACTCTCTCGTTGCCTATGCCAAGGAGAATGAGACCGTTGCCTCCACCAACGGCGCGCAGGCCTCCAACCACATCGGCGCGCAGGCGTTTGCCAACTCCGCCGGCTTCAAGTACATCGACCTGCCGCAGGGCAACACCGCCGACGAGCTGACCAGCCTTCTCGGCAAGGAGGCCGACTGGTGTGTTGCGAAGGCTGCCGACATCGCCGGCCGTACCGACGTGAAGCCTCTTGCCGCATTCTCCGCCGAGCGCATCGCTGAATACCCCGACGTCCCCACGCTGGGCGAAAAGGGATATTATGATCAGTGGCTCGGCTCCTCCCGCTGCGTCGTTGCTCCGGCCGGCGTGAGCGCGGAAGTCATCGCGTTCTATGAGGCCGCTTTCAAGGCGACCATGGAAGACCCCGAGTATCTCGCGGCCGCCGCGTCCTTTGCGACCGACTATAAGGACGCCGCCACCACCGCCGCTCTCATCGAGCAGCAGCAGGCGTTCACCGAAGGCCTCTCTACCGGTTTCTGGTACGAATAAATCCCTGCTGATACCAAAAGCCCGGAGGCAAGACCTCCGGGCTTCTTATAAGTTTTGCCTGCTCCGATCCCCGCAGAAATTTCTCACGGGAGGACTCCTGCTATGAAAATGCAAAAAACCGATATAGGAGTCGTGGCATTCATGTACGCCGTGTGCGGCTTCTTCTATGCCTACAGCGCGAAGCTCTCCGACACAAGCCGTACATATCCGAAGTTCACGATCGCGCTGCTGTTCTTCCTTACGACCTTCTATCTCGTCCAGATGATATTGAACGCCCGCCGCCACGGCGTGGAGAGCGGCGTTGACACCGTGTTTGCCGGCTTTAAGCCGGTGCAGTTCCTTGTAACGCTTGCGATGGTGATCGTGTATTTCTTCCTGATGAAATACATCGGCTTCTTCGTTTCGACAACGGTGTTCATGCTCGCGTGCCTTCTCTTCCTGCGCGTGCCCATTCTGGCCACGATCCTTTCGATCGTATCGATCGACCTTCTCATTTACCTTGCGTTCGTTCTCTTCCTCGGCGTGCGGCTTCCCGCAGGCATTCTGTTCTAAGGAGGTAATGGAATCTATGCTTGAAACATTGGCTCTTATGGGTCAGGGCTTTGTGAAGGCCCTTACTCTGATTAACCTCCTTGCCATGGCGGGCGGCGTCACGCTCGGCATCATCATCGGCTGTCTGCCCGGCCTTTCGGCGGCGATGGGCGTTGCGCTCATGCTGCCGCTGACGTTCACCATGCCGGCCGACACGGGGCTTATCGTCCTCGGCGCCATCTACTGCGGCGCCATCTTCGGCGGGTCGATCTCCGCCATTCTCATCCACACGCCCGGCACCCCGGCGTCTGCGGCAACGGCGATCGAGGGGTACCAGATGACGCTGCAGGGTCGGGCGGGCAAGGCGCTTGCCACAGCCTGCTGGAGCTCCTTCTGGGGCGGCCTGCTCAGCTGCATCTCGCTGTACTTTTTCTCTCCGCTGCTTGCACAGCTCGCGCTGAAGTTCATGTCGGCGGAAAAGTTCTGGCTCGGCATCTTCGGCCTGACGATCATCGCGGGCGTTTCGAGCAAGTCCATTGTCAAGGGCCTCATGTCCGGCGCGCTCGGTCTTCTCATCTCCACGATCGGCCTTGACCCGATCGACGGTACCAAGCGTTTCATGTTCGGTCAGGCGTTCCTCGCCGAGGGCATCAACACCACCTGCGCGCTCATCGGTCTCTTCTCCATGTCGCAGGTATTCATCCTTGCGGAAAAGAAGATCAAGGAAAGAGCAAAGGCCACCAAATTCTCCGACAAGATCCGCCTTACCGGAGACGAAAAGAAAATGCTTGCGCCGACGGTCGTCCGTTCCTGGATCATCGGCAACATCATCGGCATCCTCCCCGGCGCCGGCGCGTCCATCGCCTGCTTCATGGGCTACAACAATGCCAGGCAGTTTTCCAAGCATAAGGAGGACTTCGGCCACGGCGCCATCGAGGGCGTGTGCGGTTCGGAGGCGGCCAACAACGCCGTTACCGGCGGTTCGCTGATCCCGATGCTGACGCTCGGCATCCCCGGTGAATCCGTCACGGCAGTGCTGATGGGCGGCCTGATCATTCAGGGACTCACACCGGGTCCCGAGCTGTTCACCAAGCACGCGGCGATGACGTACACGTTTTTTGCGGGCTTCGTACTTGTGCAGTTTTTCATGCTTGCCATCGGCACGCTCGGCTGCCGCGGCTTTGCGCAGATTTCCCGTCTGTCCGACGCCATTTTGATCCCCTGCGTCACGGTGCTCTGCTTCATCGGCTCTTACGCCATCCACCGCAACATGAGCGACGTTGTCGTTATGCTCATTTTCGCAGTGCTCGGCTATCTGATGCGGAAATTCGATCTGAATACGGCGGCGGTTGTCTTGGCATTGATTCTCGGCCCGATCAGCGAAAAAGGGCTGCGCGGCGCGCTGCGCGTCAGCGGCGGCGATATCGGCGTTCTGTTCGCCTCTCCGGTGAGCTGGGTGCTCATTATCCTGAGCATCATCGGTATTTTCTCTCCGTTCCTCATGGCAAAGTTCGAGAAGAAGGTCACCGGCACGGAGGAGGTCGTTCTCGAGACCGAATCCGGAGAGTAAAAAAACACAACAAAACTGCGGATGCCCGTTAGTCGGGTGTCCGTAAAACAGTTAAACCGACCTATGGTTACGATCATAGGTCGGTTTTTATGTTATGCACTGGCGCGGCAGCGCCCAAGGCTCCCTTGTGTAAAGGGAGCTGTCAGCGAAGCTGACTGAGGGATTGTCTCACCGCAACATCAATATACGCACAGACTCCTCGAAAGTTCCTGCTGATTTCATTATTCGGAATTCGAATGACTGTCAGCCCGTATGCTTCCAGAAAAGCGGTGCGTTCTGCGTCCTTTTGCAGTTCATCCGGTTCATAGTGTTGAGAACCATCCAGCTCGATGATGATTTTTGCTTCTGCGCTGTAAAAGTCGGCAATATATCTTCCCAATATTTTCTGCCTGGAAAAACGGATGGGATAGGAGCGCAGAAAGTCATACCACAAATGCCGCTCTTCTTTTGTCAGTTCTCTTCGCAGCTTCTTTGCCAATGGCACTAACTGCTTATTATGCTTTCTCTGCATGACAATCCCTCCGTCACGGCTTACGCCGTGCCACCTCCCTTTACACAAGGGAGGCTTTGGTGCGGTGCAGCGCCGCACAATATGCACTACACCGAACGGTGTATAGAAGTGCGCCCTTTATCAGTTCGACTAATTGGAATTTACTTAATTCTATTTTCAACCCATTCATCAAGTTTCTCACGGCTGAAAATATAGTTTGCACCTGCCATAGTATATGTTCCATCAAGTTCGCCAGAGGTAAATAATTTATCCACATCTTCGTCTGTGATACCGAGGTATGCTGCAACCTCATACTTTGACAGATAGTTGCCATACCGTTCGTCCTGTGTCTGTGTCATCACAGACAGATTAGACGGAACCTGTGTTGTATTGGGTAGTTCTTTGCTGATAAGCCAACCTGCAATAACAATACTGATACCTATGACACAACAGCCAAGAAATTGGGACAGATTAAAGTTTTTCATACAATCACACTCCTTTGTCAAATTCCAGTTTATCAGTCTGTTTAATCATATCATACGGTCTCAATAGACGCAAGAACAATCCCGGCAGACATTACTGCCGGGACTGAAACTGTTTTATGACGCCCGACCATTCAGGCATCCGCAGTTTTGCGTCTGGATATCCGTATCAGAGTATATACTTGAAAAGGAGCAGTATCACCACGCCCGGCACGCCGAGCACGCCGGAAACAATGGCGTTGAGCCAGCTCATTTCGAGCGAGATCCCGATATACGAGCCAAAGAAATTTACAAGGAACAGCATCACAAACCCGGCAACAGCGTGCAGCAGCAGCTTGAGCGCCAGCTTGAGCGGCGTTTTGAGCAGCTTGATGAAAAGGCCGAGAAAAATGACGGCGACAACAAGGATAACGACCGTGGAAGGGACAGACATGAACGATTCTCCTTTTCTTTTTTGGCGAAAAATGGATGGAATGACAAAACCGGCGCGGCACATACTATGACCGGCAGCGGTCAACAGCCGCTGCAAGCCGAAGAGACGGGAAAGAGAAAACTCTCTCGACGGGCGGAGTCTGTCTTTACAGACTCCGCTTGATTTTTTTTTTGAGGTATACTATACTATATAGCGCATTTTCGGAGAACTCAAAACCACTATATATGGAGAAACCAGATGGCAGCAGCAAAACCGCAGGAATACGGCAACGAAAGCATTTCCCAGCTCAAGGGCGCTGATCGGGTGCGCAAACGCCCGGGCGTTATTTTCGGCTCCGACGGTCTGGAGGGATGCGAGCACGCCGTATTTGAAATTCTCTCCAACTCTATCGACGAGGCGCGCGAGGGCTTCGGCAATATTATAACGGTAACTCTCTACGATGACAAGTCCATTGAAGTAGAGGATTTCGGCCGCGGCTGCCCCGTGGACTGGAACCCGGCGGAAAAACGCTTTAACTGGGAGCTTGTTTACTGCGAGCTGTACGCCGGCGGCAAGTACAAAAACGACGACGGCGGCGACTATGAATACTCGCTCGGTCTGAACGGCCTCGGCGCGTGCGCCACGCAGTACGCCTCCGAGTATATGGACGTTACTGTCTGGCGCGACGGGAACAAGTATACGCTCCATTTCGCCAAAGGCAAGATTAAGGGCAAAATGCTCGTCGAGAGCGCAGACCGGAAAAAGACCGGCACGACGACCCGATGGAAACCGGACATCGAGGTGTTTACCGATATCAGCATTCCGGAGAGCTACTTTCTCGACGTCCTGCGCCGTCAGGCGGTTGTGAACGCCGGGGTGACGTTCCGCTTCCGCGCGCAGCACGGCGCGAAGTTTGAAACGACGGAGTTCTGCTACAAAAACGGCATTGCGGACTATGTCGCGGAGCTGGCGGGGGAGGGCCCGCTCACGCAGCCCTATTACATCGAGACCGAGAGAAAGGGCAGAGACCGCGACGACAAGCCCGAATACAAGGTGCGCATATCGGCGGCCTTCTGCTTTTCCAACCGGACGAACGTTATCGAGTATTACCACAACTCCTCGTGGCTCGAGCACGGCGGCGCGCCGGACGCCGCGGCAAAGACCGCGTTCGTCTACGCGATCGACGCCTACATCAAAAAAACCGGCAAATACCAGAAAAATGAGAGCAAGATCACGTTCCCGGACATTGCCGACTGCCTGATCCTTGTGACGAACGGTTTCTCCACGCGCACGTCCTACGAAAACCAGACGAAAAAATCCATCACCAACCGCTTTATCCGCGAGGCGATGACGGATTTCTTCAAGGAGAAGCTGGAGATCTACTTTATTGAGAATAAGGCCGACGCCGACCGCATCGCCGATCAGGTGCTCATCAACAAGCGCAGCCGCGAGCAGGCGGAAAAGGCGCGCGTGAGCATCAAGAAGAATCTCACGAAGAATCTCGATCTCGCCAACCGGGTGCAGAAGTTTGTGGACTGCCGCTCGCGCGACGCCGACAAGCGTGAAATCTATATCGTCGAGGGCGATTCCGCTCTCGGCAGCGTCAAGCTCTCGCGCGACGCGGAATATCAGGGCATCATGCCGGTGCGCGGCAAAATTCTGAACTGCCTCAAGGCTGACTATTCCCGCATTTTCAAAAGCGAGGTCATCACCGATCTCATCAAGGTGCTCGGCTGCGGCGTGGAGGTCGAAAAGCACGGCAAGGAGCTCAACAGCTTCTCGCTCGAAAACCTCCGCTGGAACAAGGTCATCATCTGCACCGATGCTGACGTAGACGGCTACCAGATCCGCACGCTCATCCTCACGATGCTCTGGCGGCTCGTGCCGACGCTGATCCGCGAGGGCTACGTCTATATCGCCGAATCGCCGCTGTATGAAATTCAGTCGAAGGGCAAAACGTGGTTTGCATACTCGGACCGCGAAAAGGCGGAGATCGTGGAGTCAATCGGCAACGCCAGGATCGTCATCAACCGCAGCAAGGGTCTGGGCGAGAACGACCCGGAGATGATGTGGCTCACGACCATGAACCCCGAGACGCGGCGGCTCATCCGCGTTATGCCCGAGGACGCCGACGAAACGGCGCGCGTTTTTGATCTCCTGCTCGGCGACAATCTTGCCGGACGCAAGGAGCATATTGCCGAAGTCGGCAGCCGGTATCTCGATCTGGCGGATCTGTCGTAAATTATGCAAACTTAATTATGTAACATATATTATGTTAAATTATTTATGTTAATAATATTATGTAAACTTTATTTGACCGTATAAGGAAGCATATATGGCAAGAAAGAAGGATAACCCGGCGCCGCGCCACGCGACGGCCGAGGAACAGAACGTAATGGGGCTGCGCTCCGCCGTTGTGGAGCAGCCCGTCACCGAAACGCTCGAAAACAATTATATGCCCTATGCGATGAGCGTTATCGTCTCGCGTGCCATTCCGGAGATCGACGGCTTCAAGCCGAGCCACCGAAAGCTGCTGTACTGCATGTACAAAATGGGCCTTCTTACCGGCGCGCGCACGAAATCGGCGAACATCGTCGGTGCAACGATGCACTATAACCCCCACGGCGACTCTGCCATCTACGACACGATGGTACGTCTTTCCAGGGGCTATGGGGCGCTGCTCACGCCGTTCGTCGATTCCAAGGGCAACTTCGGCAAGGTGTACTCGCGCGACATGGCGTGGGCGGCCTCGCGCTATACGGAGGCAAAGCTTGCGCCCGTCTGTGCGGAGCTCTTCCGCGATATCGACAAGGACACCGTGGACTTTGTCCCAAACTACGATAACTCCACCACGGAGCCGACGCTCCTTCCGACCACGTTCCCGAATGTGCTCGTCTCGGCAAACATGGGCATTGCCGTCGGCATGGCGTCGAATATCTGCGGGTTCAACCTCGGCGAGGTGTGCGAAACGACGATCGCGCTGCTGAAGGACCCGGAACATAATATATTGACGACGCTCCCCGCGCCGGATTTTCCAACCGGCGGCGAGATCGTCTGCGATCCCGGCGAGATGGAAGCGCTCTATAAGACCGGCCGCGGCGGCGTGAAGGTCCGCGCCCGCTGGCGCTTTGACGCCAAGGAGCGCGTCATTGAGATTTATGAGATCCCGTACAGCACGACCGTAGAGGCGATCATCGATAAGGTCGCCGAGCTCGTCAAGGCCGGCAAGCTCCGCGAGGTCAGCGATATGCGCGACGAGACCGACCTCAACGGTCTCAAGCTCGCCATTGACATTAAGCGCGACGTCGAACCCGAAAAGCTCATGCAGAAGCTCTTCCGCATGACGCCGCTGCAGGACAGCTTCGCCTGCAACTTCAACATTCTGCTCGGCGGCACGCCGCGCGTATGCGGTGTCGGCGAAATTCTGGACGAATGGATCGCCTGGCGGCTGGAATGCGTGCGGCGGCGGGTATACTTTGACGTATCGAAGAAGAAGGAAAAACTCCATCTTCTCAACGGACTGAAAAAGATCCTGCTCGATATCGACCGCGCCATCTCCATCATCCGCAGCACCGAGCGCGAGAGCGACGTTGTGCCGAATCTTATGATCGGCTTCGGTATCGACCAGGTGCAGGCCGAGTATGTCGCCGAGATCAAGCTGCGCAACATCAACCGCGAATATATCCTCAAGCGCACCGAGGAGACCGACGAGCTCGAACGCGAGATCGCCGAGCTGGAGGATACGCTGGCAAGCCGCCGCAAGCTCCGCGCGATCATCATCTCGGAGCTGCAGCAGGTGATGAAGAAGTATCCCTCGCCGCGCCGCAGCGTCATCCGCTATGCCGCCGACGTGCCGGAAGAGCCGGAGGACGAACCGGTTGAGGATTATCCGGTCAACCTGTTCCTTTCGCGCGAAGGGTACTTCAAAAAGATCACCCCGCTCTCGCTGCGCATGGGCGGCGAGCAGAAGTACAAAGAAAACGACGGCCCGAGCCAGAGCTTCGAAACAACGAACCGCGCCGAAATGCTTGTTTTCACCGACAAAGCGCAGGTCTACAAGTGCCGCGCGGCGGACTTTGCCGATACGAAGGCCTCGCAGCTCGGCGTATACCTGCCCGGTCATCTCGGCATGGACGACGGCGAGAGCGTGTTCTCTCTTGTTCTGCCCGGCGATTACCGCGGCGAGGTGCTGTTCTTCTTTGAAAACGGCAAATGCGCCCGCGTGCCGCTGCAGAGCTACGCCACCAAGACGAACCGCAAGCGGCTCACCGGCGCATACTGCGATAAAAGCCCGCTCCGTGCGCTGCTCGTTCTCACGGAAGAGCAGAACATCGCGGTGTTTTCCACCGAGGGGCGCGCGCTCGTGTTCAACACGGCGCTGCTCGCGCCAAAGGCCTCGCGCGCCACGCAGGGCGTTGCTGTCATGACCCTCAAGCCGAAATATCGGCTGGAGAGCGCCGCGTTCCTTCCCGATACGACCATCCGGAATCTCGCGCGTTACCGCGTGCGCAGCGTTCCCGCTGCCGGCGCGCTCCTGCGCGAAGAGGACCGGGGCGAGAGACAGATGACGCTGCTTGACGGCGCCGAATAATAAAGAAAGAAACCGATGTGCTATGGAAGCGAAACTTCACGGAAAACTATGGTTTGACATTCTGAAGATCCTTCTGGGGTCGACTCTTGTCGCGATCTCGTTCCGCTATTTCACGTTCCCGAACAGCATTGTTTCCGGCGGCGTGACCGGCATCGCGCAGATCGTGAACCTGCTCACCGGCCTGCCGGTCGGCGCGGTCACGGTCGTGATCAACGCGCCGCTTTTCCTGTGGGCGTGGCAGAAGCTCGGAAAGCGCTTCGTTGCGCTTACGCTTCTGTGTATGCTCACGACCTCGCTGCTCATTGACCTTTTTGCGCACATTCCCTATACCGTCACGGAGGAGCCGATGCTCGCGGCGGTATACGGCGGTCTTGTCACCGGCGCGGGCTACGGTCTCTGCTACACGACCGGCGCGACGGCCGGCGGTACGGACATCCCTTCGCGGATGCTCCGGCGCCGGTACCCGCACATCAATATGACGACGTTCATCCTCCTTTTCAACCTCGTCGTCATCGTCACCTTCGCAGCTCTGTTCCACCGCTTTGACAGCTGCATGTATACGCTCATCTGCATGTACATCACAAATAAAGTTGACTCGCTCATCCTGTACGGTCCGGTCAATTCCCGGCTGTGCTATATTATTTCCGACAAAAGCGCGGATCTGAGCGCCGCCATCACCGGGCGGCTGCACCGCGGCGTAACGCTGCTTGACGGCCACGGCGCGTGGTCCGGCAAGGCCGAGCGCGTCATCATGTGCGCTGTAAAGCCGGGCCAGCTTGGCCCGCTCCGCCGCATGGTGCGCGAGATCGACCCGAAGTCGTTCCTCATCGTGGGTGACGCCCGCACGATCTATGGGCATGGCTTTGAGAGCATAGAAGAGGATTGAACGCTATGGCAGATCTTGAAAAGACAAGAAAGAATCTGGAGAACCGGGGCTTCCATGCGCACGTTTTCGCCACCGGCGCGGAAGCGGCGGAGTATCTTGTGCAGACGCTGCAGAAAACCAGCATCGGCATCGGCGGGAGCGTGACGATTGACACGCTCGGCGTGTATGACCGTCTCTGCGCCGGCGATAACGAGGTATTCTGGCACTGGAAAAACCGCGCCCCGGATACGAGAGAGCGGGCGGGGAGGGCCGAGGCCTATCTCTGCAGCGCGAACGGCGTGAGCGAGACCGGCGAGATCGTCAACATCGACGGCTGCGGCAACCGTGTGACCGGCACGATCTATGGGCCGCAGCGTGTGATTCTCGTCGTAGGGAGGAACAAGATCGCTCCCGATCTCAACGCAGCGATCGACCGCGCCCGCAACGTCGCCGCGCCGCTCAACGCCCGGCGGCTGAAACGCAATACTCCGTGCGCCGTGGGCGAGCCCCGCTGCCACGACTGCCGCAGCCGGGAAAAGGTCTGCGGCGTAATGACGGTTTTTTTCATGCCGCCCATCTCCGTCAGGGAGTTTCATGTTCTTCTTGTTAACGAGGAGCTCGGTTACTGAATTTCCGGAATATTTCGAGCCGAGACGCATATACTGATTTGTATATGCATGGAGGTGTTGAAATGGGACCGGATATCGATGATCTTATTTTCGGCAGCGGAGAAGCCGCGCCGAGCGACAGATAAAAAGGCAAAAGCCCTTCCGCAGCCGCGGAAGGGCTTTTTAACATAAACACCGGGACCGTCCAAAGACGGTCCCGGCGGACTTTTGGAGCGGGCAACGAGATTCGAACTCGCTACCTCCACCTTGGCAAGGTGGCGCTCTGCCAAATGAGCTATGCCCGCATTTCAAACGCAAGCGTTATTATACCAAAAAACGCATTCTTGTCAAGATAAAAATCCAATTCCGTTTACAGTTTTTTTATGTCTTTTCGGGACAAGTATGCTATACTCTACCAAAAACAGAAAAGGGGACAGAAATCTATGGAATACACCCGCCGGTATCTTATGGACGGGCTGCACAATCTGCGCGATCTCGGCGGTTACACCGTGCCCGGAGGGGTAACGCGCTTCGGCGTGCTGCTGCGAAGCGATCTCCCACGGCATCTGACGGAGGATGACGGGGCGCGCTTTGCCGCGCTGGGGATTCGTCACACGCTCGATCTGCGCGACGTGGACGAGAGCGAGTCCATGCCGGATGAGCTGGCGCTGCTCGACGGCGTGAGCTACCGGCAGATCGCAATGAAAAAGGTTCCGCGCGCCGTGGCGCGAAACCGCCCGGGCGGCTTGAGCGCATTTGACGACGCGTTTTTCTGGGGCGATGAGTATGTCCGCATGCTCGAGGACAACCGCCCCTGGGCGAAGGAGTGCGCGGAGTTTCTCGCCGCGGCGGAGGGAACGGTGCTGTTCCACTGCTTCACCGGCAAAGATCGCACCGGCATTCTCGCGGCGCTCATTCTCGGAGTGTGCGGCGTCTCGCCGGAGGATATCGCCGCCGACTACAGCGTCAGCCAGATCTATCTCCGGCCGGTGTACCGTTGGATGCGCGAGAATATTCCGGACTTTGCCGCACGGAAAGAAAACGCGCCGTTTTTCTCCACGGCAGGGGAGAACATTCTCGCCGTGTGCGATCATCTCGGGAACGAATACGGCGGCGCGGAGCGCTTTCTGCGCGAGTGCGGCGCCGGGGCGGACACGCTCGACGCGCTGCGCCGCCGGATGATAAAAAAGGCTTGAATGTCGCCGGACCATAGTATATAATAGGTCGGAAACCCCGCGGAAAGGAAGAAGAACATGGCAGAAATGAATCTGAACCCCAGGGAAAGAGCCCGCCTGGAGGAAGAAAAGAAAAACCGCAAAACGCGCAACAAGTTTATCCTTATCGGCATCCTTATCGTTTTGATGATCGTGCTGGTGATCTTTGTTAACTCGCGCCTCTTCTATAATGTTACGACGGCGCTTACTGTCGGCGACACGAACTACTCTGTCGCCCGCATGAACTATGAGTACCAGAAGGCGTACATGAACTTCAATCAGACCTACGGCCAGTATTTCAGCAGCCTGATTGATACCTCCAGGAGCCTGAAGGATCAGTCCTGCCCGTTTGACGCCAACGGCGGCACCTGGGATGACTACTTCAAGCAGAGCGCCGAGACCAATCTCACACAGCTTTCCGCCGTCTATGCAAAGGCAGTCGCCGAAGACTACACACTCACCGAGGATGAAGCCGCGGAAATCGATACCGCCGTCGAGAACTACCGCGCCTACGGCAAGTCTCTCGGCTATGCCACGCTCAATAAGTTCCTTTCCGCCTATTTCGGCACCGGCAACAGCGAAAAGACCGTCCGCGCCAACATGGCCGAGGAGCTGATCGCCAGCCGCTACGCGGACGATATATATGCCTCCTTTACCTATACGGACGAGGAGCTTGACGCCTACTATACGGAAAACGCCGACAGCTACGACTATGTGAACGTTCTCTATACGCTCATCTCCGCTGCGGCAAATGACGAAGAGGGCATCGACGCCGACACTGCCAAGGCCGCCGCCGAGGATAAAGCAAAGGTCATTCTGGCCGGTGCGGGCAGCTCGGAGGAGGACTTCCGCGCCGCCGTTCTTAAGGAGACGGAAACCGAAGCGACCGAGACAAGCTATACCGTCACTTCTTTCCTCAGCCGCTATGAAGGCAGCGTGGAGCGTGACGATATTGCCGAGGGCAAGGTATTCTCCCACAGCACCGATTCCGGCGTATACGTTGTTTACATTCTCGGCACCGAGTCGAACGACTACCCGACGGTGAATGTCCGCCATATCCTCATCAAGGCCGTGGATGCCGACGGCGACGGCACATACTCTGATGCTGAGAAGCAGACCGCGTACGACGCTGTCAAGGCCATCGAGGACGAATGGCTCGCCGCAGGCGGCACCGAGGAAGGCTTCGCCGCTCTCGCCAACGAGAAGAGCGAGGATACCGGCTCGAACACCAACGGCGGCCTGTACGAGAACATCTACAAGGGGCAGATGGTCACCGAGTTCAACGACTTCTGCTTCGGAGAGCGCAAAACCGGCGACTATGCCATCGTTTACGGTGAGAGCAGCGCCTATGCCGGATACCATCTGGTGTACTTCTCCGGCGAGAATACCCTGTATTCCCGCGTCATTGCCGAGAACGCCATGCGTCAGGAAGACGGCGCCGCCGCCATCAACGATCTGACGGTTGGCCTCACACCGGTTCATGCGTCGGGCTGGCGTCTCGTCATGGCGGGCTGATCGCAGGAAACAAATGCGGCGGGAGAAACCATCCCGCCGCATTTTTATGGAATGAAAGGATACGCAATGGACGAACGTTTCCGCCGCGCCGGGGCGATTCTTGGCGATGCGGCAATGAAAAGACTCTCCGAAAGCCGCGTTGCGGTGCTGGGACTCGGCGGCGTCGGTTCGTGGTGCGCCGAGGCGCTCTGCCGGAGCGGCGTGGGGACGCTGTATCTTCTCGATCAGGATACCGTGTCGCTGAGCAACGTAAACCGGCAGCTCTTCGCGCTCACTTCCACGCTCGATATGCCGAAGGCGGAAGCGGCGGCGGAGCGTTTGCGTGATATAGCGCCCGAAAGCAGGATTCTCCCGATGGTTTATCGATACGCGCCCGAAACGCGCGATACGCTGCTCGACCTGAAGCCGGACTTCATTGTAGACTGCATCGATCTTGTATCCTGCAAGGTCGATCTCGCGGTGAGCTGCGCCGGGCGCGGTATCCGGCTCGTCGCGGCACTCGGGACCGGCAACAAGAAGGATGCGTCTCTTCTGCGCCTGACCGACCTCGCCAAAACCGAAGGATGTCCCCTCGCGCGCGTTGTTCGGCGCGAGCTGCGCCGCCGGGGGATCACGCACCTGCCGGTGGTGTACTCGCCCGAGGAGGCGTCCGAGCCGGACACCGGCGAAACGCCGCCGCCGGGCCGCCGCAGCGTGCCCGGAAGCCTTGTGTGGGTCCCCGCCTCGGCAGGGCTGCTGCTCTGCCAGTATGTTGTAACAGAGCTTGCCAAATGAAAAACCGTCTCCGAAGTTCTCGGAGACGGTTTTTTATCCGTTATAGCGGTTCATAGCGCGGTCAATGCCGTGCTGTACGCAGCATTCGATGGCGTCGGCGGCGCGCTCTTCGGCCTTTTCAAGCGCTGCGGCGTCCTCGCCGCGGGGAACGCCCATCACCCAGTCGGCCATGTCGTAATCGGGGTGCGGCGGGGAGCCGACGCCGACGCGCAGCCGGGGGAAATTCTCCGTACCAAGATGGAGGATGATGTTCTTGAGCCCGTTGTGTCCTCCGGCGCTGCCGGAAGCGCGCAACCTCAGCCGTCCCGGAACGAGCGCAACTTCGTCGGAAACGACGAGAACACGCTCCGGGGGGATCTTGAAATAATCCGCGAGCGGACGCACCGCCTCGCCGGAGAGATTCATGAACGTCTGCGGTTTTACGAGCAGCACATCGTGCCCGCCCATGTTCGCGCGCGCCGTGAGTGCGCGCGAGCGCAGCCGGTTGATCGAAACGCCGCAGCGCCTGGCGAGTATGTCGCCGACGGCAAAGCCGACGTTGTGGCGCGTGCCGTTGTAGCGCGGCCCGGCGTTGCCGAGAAAGACGATCATCCACTCGGCGCCGCCGGAGGAAGAACGAAACAGCATACGAAATCCTTACTCGAACAGCGGAGAGATGGAAACTTCCTCGTAAATGCGGCGGATGGCCTCGGCAAACAGGCGGTCAACGGAAACGTAGTTGATCTTGTCGAGCCTCGGCTGATCCGCGGGGTAGGGGATCGTGTCGCAGAGCTTCAGCTCCTTGATGGGGCTTTGCTCAATACGCTCGAGCGCCGGGGCGGAAAGAACGCCGTGCGTGGCGCAGGCATAGATTTCCTTCGCTCCGCCGATCTCAATGAGCGCCTTGGCGGCGCCGCAGAGGGAACCGGCGGTATCGACCATATCGTCGAGCAGGATGACGGTCTTGCCTTCCACGTTGCCGATGATGTTCATGACCTCGGACTTGTTGGCGACCTCGCGGCGCTTGTCGACAATGGCGAGGTTCATATCGAGCTTCATGGCAAACTGACGGGCGCGGGCCACGCTGCCCACATCGGGGGAGACGACCATCACGTCGGGATTGCCCTTGCCGAACTTCTGCAGATAGTAATCGGCAAAGAGGGGGGCGCCGCGCATGTTGTCCACGGGGATATCAAAGAAGCCCTGAATCTGGTTGGCATGCAGGTCCATGGTAAGTACGCGGTCGGCGCCGGCGGCTTCGATGATGTTTGCGACGAGCTTGGCGGAGATGGGGTCGCGGCTCTTCGCCTTGCGATCCTGACGGGCGTAGCCGAAGTACGGGATGACAGCGGTGATACGACCGGCGCTGGCACGGTGCATCGCATCGATCATGATGAGCAGCTCCATCAGGCTGTCGTTCACGGGCTTGCAGGTAGACTGCACGATGAACACATCCGCGCCGCGGACGGGCTCAAGGATGGAAACGGAGCATTCGCCGTCGGCGAAGCGCTTAATGTCGGCCTTGCCGAGGGGCTTGTAGAGATGGTTGCAAATGCTTTCTGCCAGAGCAGGATTGGCGTTTCCGGAGAACACCTTGACCTCTTTGCCGTGTGAAATCAAAACAAATCACCTTTCTGTCTTTAATTTTCGTGGCGCACCCGGTACGGGTACATAATTTCGTAACAAGTATACCACATTCTCTGCGGAAAGGAAGCGAAAAGTTCAACTTTTCGAGCCTTTACATTTGTGTTTTTTTTGTATATAATATCTTGGATTTATGAAACTTGATGCAAAGGGAACGATTGTCATGTCAATGCTGGAATTTGAAGAGTATAAAGGCAGGCTCAACGCGCTCAAGCCCACGCTGGACGATTTGCAGGAGGCGCTCCATCTGGAGGAAGCGAAGCGCGAGATCGCCGAGCTGCAGGAGGAGAGCGCGCAGGACGGATTCTGGAACAACGTTGCCCACTCACAGCAGGTACAGCAGCGCATCAAGCAGCTGCAGACCAAGTGCGAAAAGTACGATAAGCTCCGCTCATCCTGGGACGATCTTTTCACCATGTGCGAAATGGCGCTCGAGGAGGACGACGTCTCCATGCTCGATGAGCTGAAAACGGAGTACGATGCGCTCTCCGAAAAGCTCGAGGAGATGCGTCTTTCCACGCTGCTCACCGGCGAGTACGACGCTAACAACGCCATTTTAACCTTCCATGCCGGAGCCGGCGGCACCGAGGCGCAGGACTGGACGCAGATGCTCTACCGCATGTACACCATGTGGACGGACCGCCACGGCTATAAATACACGCTGCTTGACTATCAGGACGGCGAAGAAGCCGGCATCAAGTCTGCCACCATCAAGATCGAGGGCGACAACGCCTACGGTTACCTTAAGAGCGAAAACGGCGTCCACCGTCTTGTGCGCATCTCACCCTACGACGCTTCCGGGCGCCGCCATACGAGCTTTGCCGCCGTGGAGGTCATGCCCGAGATCGCCGAGGACAACAGCGAGATCGAGCTGCGCGACGATGAGATCAAAATGGACGTGTACCGTTCTTCCGGCGCGGGCGGCCAGAAGGTCAACAAGACGTCCTCCGCCGTGCGCCTGACCCACCTGCCGACGGGTATCGTCGTCTCCTCGCAGGTCGAGCGAAGCCACTTCCAGAACCTCGAAAACTGCAAATCCATGCTTCGCGCCAAGCTCGCCGAGATCAAGGAGCGCGAGCATCTGGAAAAAATCTCGGACATCAAGGGCGTGCAGCAGAAGATCGAATGGGGCAGTCAGATCCGCTCGTACGTATTCATGCCGTACACGCTCGCCAAGGACACGCGCACCGGCCATGAAAACAGCAACATCCAGGCCGTTATGGACGGCGATATCGACGGCTTTATCAATGCCTATCTCGCGATGAAGGCGGAAAAATAAAAATGCTCTTCAACCGCCCGCGGCATCATGCTGCGGGCGGTCGTATGCTTTTGGGAGGGAAAAAACGTGATCTGGTATCGTATCGGGGAATCTCTTGTCCATACGGAATCCGCGGTCTCTGCGGATGTCCCGGCGCTTGTTTTGCTTACGACGGAAGAGCTGGAGAAGCGCCCGATCCTTCCGGGACTGGAAAATGTTCTGAAGCATACGCCCGCGGTGCGCGGCGCGCGGTTTTGCCGAGCCGAGGCGCGCTCCGGCTGTCTGTCCGGGACGCTTGTACTCCCGCGCCGGGGAAAGGACGGCGTTCGCGCCGCATTCGGACTGCTCGTTACGCAAAACCGTGTCGTTCTTACGGACGATTCCGCCTCGCTTGCGCCGATGTTGCATCGCATCGCGCAGGAAAAACGCTGGACGAGGGGAACCGTCGGGCAGGTACTCCATGATTTTTTTGAGGAGCTCATTGCCCGGGATCTGCGCCGTCTGGAAGAGCTGGAGGAGCAGGCGGAATCCCTGGAGGATCTGGTGCTGGCCGATGGCGTTGAATCAGCCGGCGGACGAATGAACGCGCTGCGAAAGGAGACGATGGCGCTCTATCGCTATTATTCGCAGCTCGACGACGTGGCGTGCGGGCTGTGCGAAAACGAGAACGGATTCTTTTCGGAGACGGAAACGGAACGATTTCGCCTTTTCGAAGGCCGCGTTGTCCGTCTGCGGGAGAACGCCCAGCTTTTGTGCGAATACTGCCGGCAGATCCAAAGCGCCTTTCAGGCGCAGATCGATATCCGGCAGAACCGTGTAATGCAGATCCTCACCATTGTCACGACGATCTTCCTTCCGCTCACGCTGCTTACCGGCTGGTACGGCATGAATTTTGTCAATATGCCGGAGCTGAGCTGGAAATACGGCTATCTTATGGTCGCCGTCATCAGCGCGGCGGTCTTGGTTCTCGGTCTTTGGATCTGCAAGAAAAAGAAGTTCTGGTAAAGCAGAGAGCAAACCGGCTGCCGGTTTTTATCGGCTGCCGGTTTGCTATTGGCAAAATAGCACATCCATAATATAACATATGCTACACAACGGACGCCGCAAGGAGAAAATAGTATGCTGCCCGGCGTTAAATTTCCCGGCGAGGAGATCGTCCGCGCCACGCTTACGCTCGTCCGCGAGCAGGGGGATACGCTCCGTGTCCGCGCCGTCGCCAAAGCGGTCGGCTTCGTGGTTGTCGTGCTGCTCATCCGCTCTGGAAGCATCGTGCCGTGCATTCTTACGCACGGCCTGCTGAACGCGCTGAGCGTGTTCGCTCCGGAACCGGACTACAAAACGCGGTGCGTCATCTTTCGGATCCTCTTCGTTCTCGCGGCTGCGTATGCGGCAGATCTCCTGCGGCGTCTGCCGCCGTTGACAAGCGGGGAAAGCTGTGTCAGAATGGAAAAAAACACCGAGGGGGATTAAGCCTTGAATGCTCTCGAACTCGATACGGTATTGCTCTCGCCCGACCGGACGTGTCTGGAAATTCTCGATCAGACGCTGCTGCCCGGCGAAGTGAAAACGCTGCGTCTTTCGGATATGCGCGACATCCGGGAGGCAATTCATTCGCTGCGCGTGCGCGGCGCGCCGGCCATCGGCGTATGCGCGGGCTATGCGCTCGCGCTGGCTGCCTCGCAGATCGAAACGGAGGACAGGGAAACCTTTTTCGCGCGGTTGCGTGAAACGAAGGAATACCTTGCCTCCGCCCGCCCGACGGCGGTGAATCTCTTCTGGGCGCTGGACAGAATGTGGCAGACGGCGCAGACCCATGCCGATGAGACCGTTCCGGCCATCCGCGAGACTCTTTTTGCGGAGGCGCAGCGCATCCGTGACGAGGACGTCGCCATCAGCCGCTCTATCGGCGAGCTGGGCTTCGCTCTGCTGCACCACGGGGACGGCATTCTCACACACTGCAACGCCGGAACGCTCGCCACCGCAAAATACGGCACGGCGACCGCGCCGATATACATCGCGCTCGAGCGCGGCTGGAACGACCTTCGCGTCTACTGCGACGAAACGCGGCCGCTTTTGCAGGGCGCGCGGCTCACCGCATTGGAGATGCAAGCCGCTGGGCTTGACACCACGCTTCTCTGCGACAATGCCGCATCCAGCCTGATGCAGACCGGAAAGGTTAACATAATATTTGTCGGCTGCGACCGTGTGGCCCGAAACGGCGACGCCGCGAACAAGATCGGCACCTCCGCCGTGGCGATATTGGCGAAGCATTACGGCATCCCGTTTTATGTCTGCGCGCCGAGCTCCACGATCGATATGTCGCTCGCCTTCGGCGCGGAGATCCCCATCGAGCAGCGCGCCGCCGAGGAGGTCACGGAGATGTGGTACAAAAAGCGCATGGCGCCGGAGGGCGTCGGCGTGTACAATCCCGCGTTCGACGTCACCGACCATTCGCTCATCACCGGCATCATCACCGAGCGCGGCATATGCACCGCACCCTTTGAGACCGCCTTCCGCGCCCTTGGGTTTTAATTTTTTTCAAAGAGAATTTGAAAACAGCAGCATCAGATTTTGACGCTGCTGTATTCTTTTCTTGATTGAGCCTGGTGCGCGTGCCGAAGAAAAGGCCGGGAGCTATCGTGCTGCGGTCGTATGACTGACTGAGGGATCGTCTCAAACTCCGCGTAGACCGACCGTCCCTCTGCTACGGCGTTATGCGACGTAAAGCCGTCCCTTAGAACTTTATAAAACGTAAAAGCAGCAGCTTGTCGGAGCTGCTGCTTTTGCATAGTTAATGGATCACTCGCTCAGCGGCGTGATGCCGCAGCTGCTGAGGAACGTGTCGGAAAGGGGAGAGCCGAACCAGTTATAAAGCCGCCGGGCCGGGCTGTCCTCCGGCTCGTCGCTGCGGATGACGACATAGCCCTTCGTGCCGAGCGGGTAATCGCCGGTGCGGACATTCTCCGGCGTGGCGCTGTAGCCGTTGAGAGAGAAGGCGAGCAGCGCCTCGTTGGAGTATACGTCGTTCAGATACGTCATGATGCTGTACCCGATGGCGTAGGGATCGTCGAGACACGCGGAGACGAGCGTGCTCATCTCGTCGAGCCGTTTAAAACCGAGCGCCTCATAATCCGGCACGTCGCCGTCTTTAAAAAGCATCTTTTCAAAGAGCCGCTGGCTGCCGGACTGGTCGTCGCGGTAGAGCACGTGAATCGCATGATCCGCGCCGCCAAGCTCGCTCCAGTTGGTGATCTCGCCGCGGAAAACGGCGCGAACCTCATCGAGCGTGAGGTCGGTGACGCCGCACGCGCTGTTTCCGATGAATACCAGCCCGTCACCGCCGTAGAGCTTCATTTCCACTTCGACGCCCTGTTCTTTCAGATAAGTCTCTTCCTCCTCTGTGGGGGCGGCAAGAAGAGCGATATCGGCTTTTTTATCGGCAATGTTCAGCCACGCGCCGTGCGTCGTGGAGCAGAGCGGCTCCGCGCCGCCGTAGCCGGTGTCAAGACAGAAGAAACGGTAGATGTTCTGCACCAACGGCTTTCTCGCTGTAGAGGAGTCCATAACCGGGAAATCGCCGTCGGCAAACAGTTCGCTGTACAGACCGTTTAGATCGACAATGTACAGTTTGGCCGATTCCATATCAAGGACAATGTACGTTGTTGCGGTTGTCCAGCCGTAATCGCCGGCCTCAACACTGGCGCTGCACGAGATCAGAACCTTGCCGTCGCGGGCAGAGGCGACATAACGGGTGGTTTCGGCCTGCGGGAGATCGAGCGTCAGGCGCTCATCGCCGCGGAGATAGTAAAGCGCGAAGTTGGTTTTGTAATCCCCTTCGACGAGATATGCACCGTCGTAAGCATAGAGCACGCTGTCATTGGCGTAAACTGCCCCGCTGACATTTGCCACGGAGCCGTCGCTCGGATCAACGCGGGAAATGAATCCGTCGTAGGAGTTACTGATGAGAAGATCGTCGTCGTTTGCGGAAAGGTAGCAATATGCGTCGAGCGGCGTCTCCCACTTCTGCTCAAGCGAGGGGAGCGCATAGCCGATGATTCGGTTTGCGCCGTTGCTGTAGTCGCTGCCGACGAGCGTATCGCGGATCACGCGCACATCGCCGAAGTACCGGTCGGTGAAGATCTCCACCGGCTCTTTGCCGTTTTCACAGAGATAGAGCTTCGATTCGCGGATGCTGTAGTATTCGCCGACGAAGCCGCCGGAGTAGGCATGGACGCGGTGGAAGAGCTGCGTGCCGGCGGGGAGGATCTCCTCGACCTCGCCGGTTTGGATATCGACACGCGCCACGCTGCCGTCGTCGAAGGAAGCGAGCACGCTGTCACCGTCCTGATCGAAGCAGTTGGCGTACTTGTCAACGAGCAGCTTGCCCTCGCCGCCGCTGGCCGGAAAAGCGTACAGACGGGAGGATTCCAGCGTCACGCAAAAGAACGGTTCGTCCGAGGACGCGGGCGTTGCGCTGAGCGAAAGCACTCCGGTTGCGTTGCCGGAGCTTGCATAAGCATCGCCGGCAGAGGCGTCGCCCCAGCTCGCATAGGCGTCGCCGGAGGAGGCGTTACCGCCGCTCGCCGTGTTTGCGCCGCAGGCACACAGCAAAAGAAGCAGCGCAAAAGACAACAACAGAGCCGTAATTCTTTTCATGTTTTTTCTCCTTTAAAAAAGGTTTTCGCATTATAGACGCGCTCTGCCGTCAAACGGTTCAAAAAAATCCGGGGAGCAGGAAAATGCTCCCCGGAACGGATTCGATCGGATCAAATGGCTTCGGTATGCACCGCCTTGACAGTGTAACCGGCGGCCTCAATGACTTCCTTGACCTTCGCCGCGTCCGGCTTTTCGGCGGAGATGAACGCGGTCTTGTTCGCGGTGTGGTCGGAGACGGGATCCTCGGCGGCGAATGCCTTGGAGACGGCTTCGTTGACGTGCTTTTCACACATATGGCACATCATGCCCTCAACGGCGACGGTGGTTTTGTACATGGTTTTTTCCTCCCTGTGATTGGCTGTATTATTCGTTTCCTGCGGCGCGGCGGTAAACTCCTCCGGAAGCGCCGCCGGATGCCTGTGCTTATCATGCTTTGCCTCGTGAAGACGGAAGAGATTGAGACGCAGCGCGTTCGTTACGACGCAGAAGCTCGAAAGACTCATCGCGAGCGCGCCGAACATCGGCTGAAGCGTCCAGCCGAAAATCGGGATCCATACGCCCGCGGCGAGCGGGATGCCGATGATATTATAGATGAACGCCCAGAAAAGATTCTCGCGAATGTTGCGCAGCGCCGCGCGGCTGAGCCGAATGGCGGCGGCGACGTCGCTCATGCCGCTTTTCATAAGCACAACGTCCGCGGCGTCGATGGCGACGTCCGTTCCGGCGCCGACGGCGAGACCGACGTCCGCGCGCGTGAGTGCCGGGGCGTCGTTGATGCCGTCGCCCACCATGGCGACCTTGCCGCTCTCGCGCAGTTTTCGAATCACGGCCTCCTTGCCGTCCGGAAGCACCCCGGCGACAACGGCGTCCACGCCGGAGCGCGCACCGATGGCGGCGGCGGTGCGGGCGTTATCGCCCGTGAGCATCACAACGCGAAGCCCCATGCCCTTGAGCTCCCGGATGGCTTCGGCGGCGTCGGCCTTCATAACGTCCGCCACGGCGATCACGCCGAGAAGCCGGTCGTCCCGGGAAAAATAGAGCGGCGTTTTCCCCTCGTCCGCAAGCGCGGCGGCGCGCTGCGTGATGGACTCCGGGAGCGCGGTCTTTTCGCGGATGAAGTCCGCGTTGCCGCCGCAGACGGTGTATCCTTCGATTTTCGCAGTGAGGCCGCGGCCCGGCACGGCGGAAAAATCCACGGCCTCCGGGCACTTGCCGCCGCGGCAGGCAAAGCCGTTCAGAACGGCGCGGGAGAGAGGATGCTCACTCTTTTGTTCCAGCGCTGCGGCGAGGCGCAGAAGCTCGTCCCCGGAAACGCCGTCCGCCGGGAGAAGATCGGTGATCTCCGGCTCGCCGGTCGTGATCGTACCGGTCTTATCCAATACAACGATCTGCGTGCGGCCCGTCTCTTCGAGCGACGCTGCCGTTTTGAAGAGAATGCCGTTTTTCGCGCCGACGCCGCTGCCGACCATGATGGCGACCGGCGTGGCAAGCCCGAGTGCGCACGGACAGCTGATAACGAGCACCGAAATGCCGCGCGCGAGCGCGTATCCGAAGCTCTGCCCGACGAGCAGCCAGACGATGATGGTAACGGCCGAAATGCCGATCACGACCGGAACGAACACACCGGAAACCTTATCGGCGGTCTTGGCGATGGGCGCCTTTGTCGCGGCGGCGTCGCTTACCATGCGGATGATCTGCGAAAGCGCCGTATCCTCGCCGACGCCGGTTGCCCGGCAGCGCAGGAAGCCGGACTGGTTGATCGTACCGGCGCTCACCCTGTCGTTCTCGGCCTTGTCCACGGGGAGGCTTTCACCCGTGAGCGCGGACTCGTTCACGGCGCTCGTGCCGGAGAGCACGACGCCGTCCACCGGGACACTGTCGCCGGGGCGGACGAGGAAAATGTCGCCGAGAACCACCTCCTCCGCCGCAACAACGACCTCCTCACCGTTTCGCTCCAGCCGCGCCGTTTTCGGTGAGAGCTGCATGAGCGAGCGGAGCGCGTCGGTCGTTTTGCCCTTGGAGTGCGCCTCCAGCGTCTTGCCGACGGTAATGAGCGTCAATATCATGGCGGCGGATTCAAAATAGAGATCGGCCTCCGCCGTCGAGTCTACGGTCAGAGTAAAAAGCTCGTATACGCTCCACAGATACGCCGCCGCCGAGCCCATGGCGACGAGAGTGTCCATATTCGGCGCGCCCTTCACGGCGCTCCGGAAGCCGCTGATAAAGAATTTTTGGTTGATGACGAGCACGATGCCCGCGAGCAGGAGCTGGACGAGCCCCATTCCCACGCCGTTGTGGTGCAGCCAGTGGGGCATCGGCGCGCCCCACATGTGGCCCATGGAAAAGTACATCAGTACGAGCAGCACCGCCGCCGAGGCGATCAGCCGCTTTTTGAGCTTCGGCGTCTCGCGGTCGGTCAGCCCGCCCGCCGCCGCCGCAGGAGCCGCGCGCTTCACGTCCTTCAGTCTTGCGCCGTATCCGGCGTTTTCCACCGCGCGGATGACGTCCGCCGGGGCAGCGGAGCCGTCCACGCCCATAGAATTTGTAAGCAGACTCACCGCGCACGAGGTAACGCCCGGCACGGCGGAGACCGCCTTTTCCACCCGCGCGGAGCACGCCGCGCAGCTCATGCCTGTAACAGAATATTGCGTCATGGTTTTGCCTTTCTGTGATCGAGATATGTTTACTTCATCAGCTTCTGCAAAAGGGCGGTCAGCTCGTCCACAACGGAATCGTCGCCCGCGCGGATGTCGCGCACGACGCAGTTGTGCAGGTGCGCGTTCAAAAGCGCGCGGTTGAAGCCGTTCATTGCCGCGCTCACCGCCGCGGACTGCGTGAGGATATCCGCGCAGTAGGCGTCGCGCTCGAGCATGCCGCGGATGCCGCGGATCTGCCCCTCAACCCGGCGCAGGCGATTTATGAGCGCGCGGCGCTCGTCCTCGCTCCGCTCGGTCTTTTTGCAGCAGCACGGTCTTTTTTCGTCCATGGGTCATCCCTTCCTTTCGGCCTGTATTATATACCCCCCGGGGGTATTGTCAAGGGGGTTTTTAAAAAAATTCGGTGGAATTTGACTTCATTTTCCGCTTGTGTATAATATATAGGAAAAGAATCCCATGCAAGGAGGCGCTGACCATGCCGGCGATCCGCTCCGGGAAGGTGCGCGCGGCGCTGCTTCTCGGAACTTTTCTTCTCCTGCTTCTCGGAAACGCCCTCACGCCGTATGCGGTGGACGACTGGGCATACATGCACAGCTTTGCGACCGGAGAGCGGCTTATGCGCTTCGGCGAGATATTCCCTTCGATGGCGGCGCACGCGCAGACCATGAACGGACGGCTGTTCTCCCATTTCTGGGCGCAGCTTTTTCTGCTGCTACCCAAAGGGGTATTTAATATTGTAAACGCTCTGGTATTCACGGCGCTGATTGCACTCCTTGCCCGTCTCGTGCAGCCGGAGGAGGGGCCGAATAACCTCATCCTCCTTATGATCTTCTGCGCTGTGTGGGTGTTTGTCCCGGCGTTCGGACAGGTGTTTTTCTGGCTGGACGGGGCGTGCAACTACGGCTGGGGCTGCGCCGTCGGGCTGGCGTTTCTCGCGCCGTATATCCGCCTTTTTGAACGCGACGCGGAGAAAAAGCCGGTGTTCTGGATTTTGTGGATGCTTGCGGGTTTTTATACCGGCGCGTATCTGGAAAATATGGCGGTCGGCGCGATCTTCCTTTCCGCGCTGCTGCTTCTTGGCCGCCGCGCAGTCCGGAAGAAAAGGAACGGCTTCCATCCGCTCCTTCCGGTGCTCGCGGCGCTCGGCGGCTTTCTCTTTATGATGACTCGACCGGCGGAAAGCATGAAAAGCGGTGCGGACGTCTCGCTCGTATCCCTTGGCACAGGGCTTGTCGCTGCGCTGGAGAAGTACCGTTTGCTGGCGGTGCCGCTCGTTGTTTTTGCGGTAACGCTTGTTCTGGCGCTCTGGTACCGCGCCCGCCGGGAGCGTATCCTTCTTGCCGCGGCGCTTGTGCTCGGCTCGCTCTGCGCCAACTTTGCGCTTGGCGTCGCCACGTATTACCCGGAGCGGTGTCTGGCGTTTCCGGCGGTACTGCTCATCGCGGCGGACGGCGTGCTGCTGTCGGAGCTGTTTTCCGGCAAAACGAAGCTCCCGGTGCTTTGCGCTGCGGCGGTGCTCGTGCTCCCGACGCTCTACTGGGGCGTTTTTGGCTTTGCTGACATAACGAATGTATATCTTCAGGTACGCGCAAACGAGACGGCCGTCACGGAGGCGGCCGTGCGGGGAGAGAACAGCGTCACGGTTCCTTATATCGAGCCTTTGACGCGCTATTCGGCGCTGTACGGTCTCAAATATCTCGACACGGAAGACGCGCAGAGCTGGCCGAACAATGTTATGGCGGACGTGCTCGGCATCGGCGAAATCCGATGCGAGCCGGACGCAGCGAAGGAGGCGGAGAGATGCTTTCGGTAGTGATCCCTGTCTATAACGAGGAGGCTGTGCTGGAAAAGACGGCCTCGGTCATCCGCGGCGTGCTGTCCGCCGCCGCGATCGGCTGCGAGATCATTTTTGTTGACGACGGCTCAAAGGACGCCACATGGGAGAAGATCACGGCGCTCTCCGCGTCCGGCGGCGTTCGCGGGGTGCGCTTTTCCCGGAATTTCGGCAAGGAGGCGGCGATCCTCGCAGGGCTTTCCGCGGCGAAAGGCGACTGCTGCGTTGTGATCGACAGCGATCTCCAGCACCCGCCGGAGAAGATCGTGGAGATGTATCGCTTGTGGGAGCAGGGCTATGAGATCATTGAGGGGCGGAAGGCCAGCCGCGGCGCGGAGAGCCGCATGCACGGTCTCGCGGCGAGGGCCTTCTATTCTCTCATCAGCCGTGCGACCGGTATCGACATGGCGAACGCGTCCGACTTTAAGCTGCTCGACCGAAAAGCGGTCAACGTCCTTATCAGCATGCGCGAGAGGAACGCCTTTTTCCGCGCGCTCTCCTCGTGGATCGGCTTCAAAACGGCGCTCATCCCCTTTGACGTGCAGGAACGCGCGGGCGGAAGCTCCAGGTGGTCCACGGCTGCGCTGGCAAAATACGCCGTGGAGAATATTGCTTCGTTTTCCGCCGCGCCCATGCAGATCGTCACGGTCCTCGGCGGCGTCATGCTGCTTGTCGCGCTCGTGCTCGGCACGATCGCGCTTGTGCAGAAGTTTTCCGGGCGGGCGCTCGGGGGCTTTACCACCGTGATCCTTATCCAGCTTTTTTCGAGCAGCATCATTATGATCAGCCTCGGCGTCATCGGGTATTTCATTTCCAAAATCTATGAGGAAGTGAAGGGCAGACCGCGGTATATCGTCACCGACACCTGCGGCGATGCGCCGCAAGCGCATGGAGAATGAATCGATTTCGCGCCGGACATTGTCCGGCGCGATTTTCCGGTTGTAGAAAATAAAACATTGTGATATAGTATGTTTATAAAAAGATCCAATCAAGGGGGAAAAACCGTGCTGATCTCGACCAAGGGACGCTATGCGCTGCGTGTTATGGCGGATCTTGCCCGCAGCGGCGGGGAGGAGTACGTTGTACTGATGGACATCGCCCAGCGCCAGAATATATCCGAAAAATATCTTGAAGGCATTGTCGCCGCGCTCAGCCGCAGCGGCTTTTTGCAGACGCAGCGCGGCCGGGGCGGCGGTTACCGGCTTGCGCGGCGTCCGGAGGAATACGCTGTCGGAGACATCCTTCGCGCCGCGGAGGGCTCCATAGCGCCGGTCTCCTGCGTAAAATCCGGCGAGACGGAATGCCCGAATGCCGACAACTGTCTCACACTGCCGCTCTGGAAGGAGCTTGACCGCGTGATGAACGATTATCTCGACAGCATCACGCTCGCCAACCTTATAAACGGCGATATTGCCGCGAAAACGCCCGATTTCGGGGGATGACCCGGCGGGATTAAGCTCTTCAGAAAAACCTGTTGACAACGTATGTTTATAGTGGTACATTATAAACATATAAAAACAGTAGGGTTTATGAAAGGAGTTTTTTCCATGTTTGTATATGCGGACAACGCGGCAACCACGAAGATGAGCAAAACAGCCATTGACGCGATGCTGCCGTATCTGGACACCTGGTACGGCAACGCTTCAAGTCTCTATGAATTTGGTCAGAAATCGGCGGAGGCGCTTGCCGCAGCGCGGGAAACGGTAGCCGGGTGTCTGGGCGCAGAGGCGCGGGAGATCACCTTTACCTCCGGCGGCAGCGAGTCGGACAACCAGGCGATCCTTTCCGCGGCGGCCATCGGCGCGAGGAAAGGGAAAAAGCACATTATTTCCACGGCGTTTGAGCATCACGCCGTGCTGCATACGCTCAAGAAGCTTGAAAAGTACGGCTACGATATCACGCTGCTGGACGTTCACGAAAACGGCATCGTCACGCCCGAGCAGGTGCGCGGCGCGATCCGCGAGGACACCTGTCTCGTAACGATCCTGTTTGCGAATAACGAGATCGGTACCGTTCAGCCGGTTGCGGAGATCGGCGCGGTCTGCCGCGAAAAGGGCGTCATCTTCCATACGGACGCCGTGCAGGCGGCAGGGCATATTGCCATCGACGTGAAGGCGCAGAACATCGATATGCTCTCGATTTCCGCGCACAAATTCCACGGCCCGAAAGGCGTCGGCGCGCTGTACGCCCGCCGCGGAATTCCTCTGGTGAACGTGATCGAGGGCGGCGCGCAGGAGCGCGGCAGGCGTGCCGGTACGGAAAACGTCGGCGGCATCGTCGCGATGGCGGCAGCTCTCTCCGAGGCGTGTGCGAATCTCGAGAAAAATGCAGCGTACGTCAGTGCCCTGCGCGATAAGCTGATCGCCGGGCTCAAAACCATCCCGCACGCGGCGCTCAACGGCGATGAGACAAAGCGGCTCCCCGGCAATGTGAACTTCTGCTTTGAAGGCATCGAGGGGGAGAGCCTTCTTCTCCTGCTCGACGAGGCGGGCATCTGCGCTTCCTCCGGCAGTGCGTGTACATCCGGCTCGCTTGATCCGAGCCACGTTCTTCTCGCCATCGGCCGTCCGCACGAGGTAGCGCATGGCTCCCTGCGTCTCTCACTCTGTGAGGAGAACACAAGCGAGCAGGTAGACTATATGCTTCGCGAGATTCCGCGCGTTGTGGAGTATCTCCGCAGCATGTCCCCGGTCTGGAAGGACCTCACATCCGGAAAAAAACAGTTTATGCTTTGAGACAGGAGGCAGACATTATGGCTCTTTACAGCGATAAGGTAATGGATCATTTCAGAAATCCCCGCAATGTTGGCGAGATTCCCGACGCGGACGGCGTCGGCGAGGTCGGCAACGCCAAATGCGGCGATATCATGAAGATGTATCTGAAGATAAAGGACAACGTTATCCAAGACGTGAAGTTTGAAACGTTCGGCTGCGGCAGCGCCATCGCTTCAAGCTCCATGGCCACCGAGATGATCAAGGGCAAGACGATCGAGGAAGCGCTCGCCGTGACGAACAAGGAGGTCGTGGAAGCGCTTGACGGCCTGCCCGCGCACAAGCTGCATTGCAGCGTACTGGCGGAGGAGGCTATCAAGACCGCCGTTAAGGATTATTACGACAAGAACAACATCCCCTATGACCGCTCCCGGTTTCCCGACTGCGAAAACTGCGGAAGCTGTCATATGGTGTGATGTTTTCCGCGCAAGGGCGCCGAAGGAGTTTTCTTCGGCGCCTTTTACGTCACAGGGAACGAGCGCAAAGAATTTTCCGGTGTAGACGGATGGCTTTTTTTATGGTATCCTGTTCGGAGAGGTGATGCGATATGGCGATCATGCCTGAATGGGAAGGGAAGGGATATTCGTTTTTCCAGAACCGGAACTGCGAATACTTCCCCTGTCATAAAACGGATAAGACGGACGATTTCAACTGCCTTTTCTGCTATTGCCCGCTGTACGCCCTCGGCGACAAATGCGGCGGCAATTTTACGTATCTGGCGTCCGGCTTCAAGGATTGCAGCGCATGCCTGATCCCGCACCGGCGCGGGAATTACGGGCGCATTCTGGATAAATACCCGCAGATCGCCGCGCTGGCATCGAAAAACCGAGAGAAAGAGGAGAAGTGAATATGCAGATCGCATGGTTACGGCACGAGGACAACTGGCAGGACGTGAAAAACGCCGCCATGAACACCGTAGGTAAGGATCAGGGCGTGTACCCGTCCGCGGCATGGAAAAAGAAAATTCTGCTTGCCGAGCATTCGCCGATCCGCCTGATGCAGTTTTCCTGGAAGTGGAGCGACCTTCCGTACTGGGTCAGCGTACATATCGTCCGCCACAAGATCGGCATAGAGCACTTTGTCAGCACGCAGCGCACCGACCGCACCGGCGTAGACCGCACCGAGCGCCCGCAGAACGCCCCGGTGCTCCACCAGTGTCAGGCAGACGCGCAGGCGCTCATCACGATCAGCCGCAAACGTCTTTGCTCCGGCGCCAGCCCCGAAACGCGGCAGGCGTGGCAGCTTCTCAAGGATGAAGTGGCGAAGGTCGAGCCGGAGCTTGCCTCCTGCATGGTGCGCGAGTGCGTTTACCGCGGCTTCTGTCCGGAAATGTACGGCTGCGGCTTTGACAAGACCGAGGAATACAAAAAGGAGCTTGAACGCTACCACGCCATTCCCGAAGCGCATAAATAACAAAAACGCCTTCTCCGGCCGGAGAAGGCGTTTTAAACTGTCAAGACCCGCAAACGTGCGCACTGTACGCCGCAGGCGCACAATGCGTGCGCTGCGGCGAGCCGCAGCCCTTTCAAACGGGAGCCGGCGCAGCGGGTTCCGATGGAGAACACAAGTCAGATGATCTTCGTCCCGCGCTCTTCAGCGGCGAGAACGGTGCGCCCGGCCTCGATGGAATGCGTGAGCCACACGTTGCCGCCGATCACACAGTTGTCGCCGATGCGGGTCATGCCGCCGAGAATCGTCGCCCCGGCATAGACGATGACGTGGTTCCCGATGTCCGGATGGCGCTTGATGCCCTTGACGGGGTTGCCGTGTTCGTCCAGCTCGAAGCTCTTTGCGCCAAGCGTGACGCCCTGATAGAGCTTCACGTGCTCGCCGATGGTCGTCGTTTCGCCGATGACGACGCCGGTGCCGTGGTCGATGAAAAAGTAGTTGCCGATCGTTGCGCCGGGATGGATATCGATGCCGGTGAGCTGGTGGGCATATTCGGTCATCATGCGCGGCAGCATGGGGATACCCATTTTGTACAGCCGGTGCGCTATCCGGTAAATGCTGATCGCCTCAAACGCGGGATAGGCGAGCATGATCTCGTCGCGGCTCATTGCGGCGGGATCGCCGTCGTAAGCGGCCTGAATGTCGGTCTCCAGGCAGGCCTTGATCTCCGGGATCTGTTCAAGAAAACGGAGGATGACTGTGTCGGTCTCGTCCTCGGTCCGTTCCGGCTGAAGCGTTGTGAGAATCTGTTCGAGAAGCTCCGCAGCGCCTTGCAGGTTGTAGCTCACCGCGATGGCGGAGGCGGCGCTGCCCCGCCGGGAGGACGTGCCGAAAATATGCGGATACATGGCGCTGCGCAGAAGTGCAATGAGGCGCGAGACACGCTCCTTCATGCCGGGGCAGTTTTCGAGCGTTCCGTCCATGCTTCCGGTTGAAATGAGGCGCTCCGTGATCTCGCGGATCGCCTGCTGATGCAGTAAATCGTGCTTCAAAGAGAATTCCAGCCCTTCCGTTAATGATTTGCGGTATCTCCGGCAGCGCTCGCCGGAGAGTGCGAGTGTGTCTTGTATTCTGCGGCGATCTTCCGGCCGCCGCGGACGGATACGATGAACAGCACGCCCATGGCAAGCGTCAGCGCAAGGCCGTACCAGAGGCTGATGATGTATCCGCTCTGCCGGCCAAAACCATCCACCATATACCCTATGATGGCAATGTTGACCGAGGTTCCGAGCGTGGACGCCATGGAGCTGTAAGAGAGCAGGTCACCGTAGTCGCGGTTGCCGTATACATCGCGGATGGCGATGGCGGTCATGATGGCGCTCATTGCCATGGAGAAGCCGTAGAGAAACGCCCCGGTGATGCGCACCGTAAGCGAGTTGACAAGCAGCAGAAGAAATCCCGCCGCCGTGACTGCAGTACCGGCGGCGAGCGCGGTGCGCAGCCCGAACCGGTCGTAGAGAGGGCCGAGCAGGAGCTTCCCCACGACATTTCCCGCCATGGAACAGGAAACCATCAGCGCGCCGACAACCGAGCCGTAGCCGAAGTAAATGCCGAGCGGGCTGAGATGCGCATAGTAGGAGCAGGTGAACGCCGCGAGCAGCCCCGCGAGAATCAACAGCCAGAAGGAACTCTCCCGTTTGGCGCGGGAGGCCGGAACGCCGTCAAGCGGGCAGCTTGCTCCGGTGAGCGCAGCATCATCCTCTGCACCGTAGGGTCGGCAGCCGACATCCTCCGGCGAGCGCCGCAGCAGAAAGACCGAAACCGGCAGCATCATAACAAGAGAGATAATGCCGAACGCGAAAAAGCCGATCCGCCAGCCGAAGGCACGGATGATCGCGTTGCCGAGCGGATTGCCCAACACCCCGGCAAGCCCCGAGAACGCCGCCGAAAGGCCGACGGCAAGCCCGCACTTCTTGTGGAACCAGTTGCCGAGAATGTACGGCGCAGGGTAAAACATGAGAAACGCGCCGGCAAAGCCCTGAATGGCCCCGGCGATATAGAAAGCGGGCAGCGTCCGGAAAAAGCCCATGACAAACACCGTGCCGGAGAACACAAGCGAAGCGCCGCCGAGGAGAATGCGCGAATCGATCCGCCGGAAGAGCTTTCCGACGAACGGAAGAACAAAACACGAACAGACGCCGAAAAAGAGAATGTAAAAAGAGAAAGCCCCCATACCGAAGCCGAGATCTTCGATCACGGGATCATAGAAAATGCCGCGGCAGTTGTGAATGATGCCGAGCGAGCCGCCCTGCAGCAGACAACAGCCGATCAGCATCCACCAGGCGCGGTGGATGCGGCCGGGTTTGTTCATATCGTTTGCTCCTTACATCTGGCGTTTGTGCTTAAATGCATGGCTGCTAAAAACCATAAAATAAATTATATCATTCTATAAAAAGAGTGTCAAATATCTGCTGAGCTTATAGAAGAAAATGACGATTTTCGATGGCAGTAGGAAATAGGGGTTGTATTTGATAAAAAAGGTGCTATAATCCGGGAATGTGATCGGAATGTGTCCTTCGGAGGCGCACATTTCAGAAAAAGAACGAGAGGAGTTTTTTTCATGTCCAAAGAGCCTGAAAAGAAAGCTGCTGAACAGGGCGGTTCTGAAATCGAATACGCTTTTGGCCGTGTTCCCGCGGATAAACGTAAAGCATTCGGTACCATCCTGGTCATTCTTATCGGCTATTGCATTTCTCTTTCCAACTTTGTTACGGGCGCTACCGTCGGCTCGAAGATGAGCTTCAGTGGCACCGTCTGGTCGATCATTGTCGGCAACGGTATTCTCGCCTTTGTCGCTGTTATGCTCGGCATCATCGGCGCCAAGAGCGGCAAAACCACTCTGGTCCTGGCCCGCAACTTCCTCGGCAAGCGCAGCTCGGCGATCATGTCTGTGCTGATCGCTCTGTCTGCCGTCAACTGGATCGCCGTGAACGCGAACACCTTCGCGGACATGGTTCTCGCAAACTTCAAATGGTGGCCGCTGCCCATGTGGGCTACCGCCATTATCGTTGTCGCCATCTGGGCCCAGTCCGCCATCCGCGGCGTGAAGGGTCTGGAGTTCGTCAGCTGGCTTGGCGCTCCCGCCGCCGTCATTCTTGCCATTGCTTCTTTCATTGCCATCGGCACCAAGACCGGCTTTGGCGCAGTCACGAACTACGTCCCCGGCGAGGCGCAGCTGACCTTCGCCGCCGGCTCCACGTCCATTGTCGGCGCGTGGATCTTCGGCTGCATCGTGACGCCGGACGTCACCCGCTATGCCAAGAACGGCAAGCATGTCGCCATTGCCGCCCCGATCGCCGTGTATGTCGGCCTTGCCATGATCGAACTGGTCGGCGCCATGACCGCGCAGGCTACCGGAAACGCCAGCTTCGTCGCCGCTACCGCGGCTCTCGGTCTCGGCATTCTGGTGTTCGTCTGCGCCATCTTCTGCGTCTGGACTACGCAGGACAACAACATCTACTCCGCGTCTCTCTCCTTGCAGAATATCTTCGTTGACACGAAGCTCGAAGGTAAGGTCAAGCACGCCTGGCTTGCCATCATCGTGGCCGCCCTCGCCGCCATCTTCGCGGCTGTCGGCGCGGTGAAGTACCTGCTGCCCATCATCAAGGCGCTGTCCGTGCTTCTGCCGCCGATCCCGGCGATGATGATCGCCGAGCAGTGGTGCGTGAAGAACTCCAAGGAGAATCAGACCATCAACTGGGTCGGCCTTCTCGCCTGGGCTGTCTCTACCACCGTTGGCCAGATCTGCATCAATCACAACTTCATGATCCCGGCGGTTGTGAGCATGGTCGTTGCATTCTTCCTGTACTGGGGCCTCAGCAAGGCTCTCGACAAGTCCTGGAACAAGGAAGCCACCGGCAAAGCGGAGTAATCCCGTTAAAAACATAATTTCGTCATTTGCCCCCGAAAAGCATACCCCATACCGTAAGGTATGGGGTTTGTCTTTTGCATGGAAATATGTTATATTTTCTGTATATTTGCCAATTGTCCGAAAGGAGTTACGAATGTGAAGACAGCGTCTTTTACGTATAAAACCGAGCCGTGCAGCGATGTGCTCGTCATCGGCGGCGGTCTGGCCGGCATGTACGCCGCGCTCGCCGCTGCGGAGAGCGGTGCCGCGGTGCGGATCCTCTGCAAGAGCAAAACCGGCGGCTCCGGCAATTCCGTGGTGGCTATGTCGGTACACCGGTTCGCGCCGGACGCGCCCGGTCTGCGCGAGGATTACCGCCGCCGTTTCCTCGCCTCCGGCGCGGGGCAGCAGAACGCGGAGACCGCGGCGTTCTTTGTGGATCACGCCGCTGCGGCGATGGAGCGGCTGCGCGGTTTCGGCCTGCCGCTCGAATACCGGACGCTTTCGGAAAACGGCGGAGAATACCCGTATCTTGCCTGCTGCTCACCCAAGCAGGGGCGTATTCTCACAAAGGCCGTGCGGGGGAAGCTGAACGAGCATCCCAACATCACCGTGGAGGACGGTGTGACCGTCTGCGATATCCTCACCGGGCACGGCCGCGCGCAGGGCGCTCTTGCGCTCTGCGGCGGAGAGCTGCGCGTTTACCCGGCCAAAGCGGTGATCCTCGGCTGCGGCGGCGCCGGCGGCATATACGCTGCGACGAGCAACACGCGCGATGTGACCGGCGACGGCTACGCCATGGCTGCGCGCTGCGGACTGCCGCTGCAGGGCATGGAGTTTGTGCAGTTTTACCCCTACCGCATCTATTCGCCCGGGCGGGCGGATATTTTCCCGGATCTCTTCGACCACGGCGCGGTACTGCGCAACGAGAAGGGCGAGCGGTTCATGGACTGTGAGCGCTACCCGATGAAGGAGCTGGAAAACCGCGACGTCGTCGCGCGCGCCGAGTTCGCCGAAAAGGAAGTGCGGCTCGACCTTTCCGGCTGCGACAAGGCGTATCTCGAGCGCGAGTGTCCCAACATTGCGCGTATGGCGCGCGATAACCCGGATAAGCCGCTGCTCATCCGCCCGGTGGCGCATTTCTTCATGGGCGGCGTGCCGCTGCGCACCGACTGCGCTACGGACGTTGCAGGCCTCTATGCCTGCGGCGAGGTCACCGGCGGATTGCACGGAGCCAACCGCCTCGCCGGGAGCGCGCTGACGGAAACGGTCGTGTTCGGCTTGATCGCGGGGGAAAATGCCGCGAAATATGCCGCAGCGGATACGGCGGCGCCGGAAACCGACGCGGCGGCCGACTGTATCCTTTCGGGCTATCCGGAGCTTGGCGCGGATTCGCTTCGCGACCTGCGCAGCGAGCTTCGCGAAACCATGCAGAAGGATGTCTCCGTCATCCGAACGCAAGAGGGGATGGAGCGGGCCCTTGGCGGGATCGGAAAGCTCAGGGACGCTCTGCGCGAGCGCCGTCCGGCGTCACTTGCCGAGTGGAACGAGCTTCGCAGCATGCTCGCCACGGCGGAGAGCGTGACGCGCGCCGCGCTGGAAAGGAAAGAAAGCCTCGGCGCGCACTGCCGCGTCGGATGAACTCAATACAAAGGAAAACGCCTCACGCGGGAAAAACCTGCGTGAGGCGTTTTTCGTATATGGGATTCACAGTGCCAGAACGGTGATCTTTTCGTCCTTTACGGTGAGAGCAACGCTGCTTGCCGCGCCTTTGCGGTGATCGATGATCTCCGTGGCAATGGCATCCTCGATATCCTTCTGGATGAGCCGCTGGAGATTGCGAGCGCCGTAAACAGCGCTGTAACCCTTCTCAGCGAGATAGGCGATAACACTCTCGTCCCAGGTGAGAGCGGTGCCGCGCTCTGCCATCGCGGTGCGGAGATCTTCGAGCATGAGCGAGGCGATGGCGCGGATATTCTCCTCCGTCAGCCGGTGGAAATAGATGATCTCGTCCACACGGTTGATGAACTCGGGGCGGAGGAAATCGTTGAGGGCTTTGACGGCCTTTTCCTTGCCCTGCTCATCGGCGCTCATGTTGAAGCCGACGCTGCCGGTGCGCTTGTCGCTGCCGGCGTTCGTCGTCATAACGATCACGGTATTTTCGAAATTCACGGTGCGGCCCTGCGCGTCGGTAATGCGTCCGTCGTCGAGAATCTGGAGAAGGATGTTCATCACGTCCGGATGCGCCTTTTCGATCTCGTCGAAAAGAACGACGCTGTACGGCTTGCGGCGGATCTTCTCGGTGAGCTGTCCGGCCTCGTCGTAGCCGACATAGCCCGGAGGCGAACCGATGATGCGCGAGACGCTGAACTTTTCCATGAACTCGGACATATCGAGCCGGATGAGAGATTCGGGGGAGTTGAAGAGATCGGCGGCAAGTCGCTTGACAAGCTCGGTCTTGCCGACGCCGGTGGAGCCTACAAAAATAAAGCTTACGGGCTTGCGCTTGGACTGCAGTCCTGCGCGGCTGCGCTTGATGGCGGCGCACACGGCGTTCACAGCCTCATCCTGACCGATGATGTGCGCCTTGAGCCGCCCGGCGAGACCGGAGAGACGTTCAAACTCGTCGGCGCGGATGTTCGAAGCGGGGATCTTCGTCCAGAGTTCGATGATATGAGCGAGATTGTCCGCGGTAAGCTCCGGCATGCCTTTAGCTTCGATCCGGGAAAGCTCATCCTTGAGCTGAAGATCGCGGCTGCGAAGCTCGGCGAGCTTTTCAAAGTCGCCGTCACCTGCCGTGCCGCTGAGCAGAAGCTCGCGCTCCTTGTCGAGATCGGCGCATTCCTTTTTGATCTCGGCGATGCGTTCGATGTCCCTGTTGTGGAGATTCACGTCCGAGCACGCCTCGTCGATAAGATCGATGGCCTTGTCGGGGAGGAAGCGGTCGGTGATGTAGCGCTCGGAAAGCGTCACGGCCATGCGGCACATCTCGTCGGTGATCTTCACGCCGTGGAAGTCCTCGTAGTACTTGCGGATGCCCTTGAGAATCTCCACGCTGTCGTCGAGCGATGGCTCGGCGACGGTCACGGGCTGGAAGCGGCGCTCCAGCGCGGCGTCCTTTTCGATGTGCTTGCGGTATTCGGTGAACGTCGTTGCGCCGATGACCTGAATCTCGCCGCGGGAGAGCGCGGGCTTGAGAATGTTCGCGGCGTTCATGCTGCCCTCGGCGTCGCCCGCGCCGACGAGATTGTGCACCTCGTCGATGACGAGGATGATGTTCCCCTCGCGGCGGATCTCCTCAATGAGTCCCTTCATGCGCGACTCAAACTGGCCGCGGAACTGCGTTCCTGCGACGAGCGAGGTGAGATCGAGCAGGAATACCTGCTTATCGCGCAGCTTCGCCGGCACATCGCCGGAGGCAATACGCTGCGCAAGACCCTCGGCGATCGCCGTCTTGCCGACGCCCGGCTCGCCGATGAGGCAGGGATTGTTTTTCTGGCGGCGGTTAAGGATCTGAATGACGCGCTCAAGCTCTTCACCGCGGCCGATCATGCGGTCGAGCTTGCCCGCGCGGGCGCGGTCGGTGAGCGAGATGCAGTAGTTATCAAGAAACTTGCGCTTGCTCTTCCGCTCGCCGCCGTCCTTGCCGCCGCGCGGACGCTCGGTCTCGGCGCTGTCGCGGTTATTTTCGGCGTTGGCAGCGTTCTGCGCGCCGAAAAGCCGGTTGAGGAACGGGAACGTTGCGGTTTTCCCGTCGTCATCCGAGCTGTCGTCATCGTTTTCAATGTTCATGAGATCGTCTCCGTTGCCGGAGAGATTCTGCATGGCCTCCATCATTTCGGTGGAAAGCCCGTCAAGCTCTTCGTCGTTGATGCCCATTTTGGAAATGATATCGTCGATGGGCTTGATGTGCAGCTCACGGGCGCACTTGAGACACAGTCCCTCCTGATGGGACTGACCGTTTTCGATGCGGTTGATGAATACCACCGCCATGTTTTTGTGGCAGCGGGCACAGAGAGTAGGCTGCATAGATGTTCTCCTGTATTCTGTGAGATAACGTTATATTCCGAGAAGGTGCACAAAGATCGTGCGGTCCATAAACCAGGAGACGAGGAACGTGTTGGAAAGCGTCTCCTGCGATACAAGAAGTCCGACAAACCGCAGCGCCCAGCCAATGATGAGGCAGAACGCGATGCCCTGCACAAAGCCGGCCACTGCGCCGCCGATGTCGTTGAGCAGTTCGTGGTTCGGTATCTGGAAGCTGATATTGGGGATGTTCCCGATCACCGTGAGGAGGATCAGGATCATGACGAACGCGATAATAAACCCACCGACATAGGATATGCGGCGGCAGAGCACTTCTACGACGGCGTCGATGAGCTCGGCGTTATTTTCTCTCGCGTAGGCGACGGCCTCGTCCGCCATCTGCTCGCTGGTGGATTCGTAAATGCCCATGCCGTTGTAGGTGAGCGTGCAGAACTCCGTTTCACGGCCGGGATTCTGTGCAAAATAGTCCTTGACGGAGAGATTGGCGCTGTCGATCCCCATGGCGGGGCGGACGGTCTTATTGACAACATTTACCTCAACAAAGCCGCTGGCGAACGGCCGCAGCGCGTCGATGACCTCTCCGGAATAGGTCTGGGAGAGGAGATTGGCGCCGTATACCGAAACGACAAATGCGATCAGGCTGAATATGCCCATGACGAGCCCCTTCTTATAGCCGGACCAGGCGCAGAAAATGAGTATGGACAAAAACAAAAGACTCAGTACCGCTTTCATGCAAAGCCTCCTTTTTCGGGCGCGACCGGTGAAAAACTACCGGTTGAAATCGATTTGAACAACGCCGGACGCACCGGCGAAAAGAGCGCGGCTGTCCGAGCAGAGAAACGCCTGCCGGACATCCTCCGGCGGCTGATAGGATACGATCTCCTCCAGCGCAGAGGAAAAGAGCGTGGATTCCTCTCCGGTGAAGAGGACGAGAAGCTGACTGCCGCAGGACGACATGGCCGCGGCTTCCAGAGGGGCGGAAAAGCTGCCCAACGGCTCACCGGCGGGAGAGAACGTTGTGATTACGGTCTCGCCGCCGCCGAGTCCGCTCGCCGCCGCAACGGCGGCAAAGTCGCCGCGGAGCAAAAAGGCGGAGAGATGTGCGTTTCCGAGCCGGTGCTCAGAGAGCAGCGAGCCGTCTGCGGAGAGAAAGCATAGCGCCGACTCCGTCACCGCGGCGATCGTTCCGTTGGAGAGAAAGCCGAAATCCACGATCAGCTCGCCGGGGGAGAAGAACTCGGCCTGCATCTCCTCGCGGTCGATGCGGAAGAAGCGGAGATACCCTCCGTCCTCTCCGGCGCCGTTCACACAGAGAGTTCCTTTTCCGGTCGTTCGCGCGGAGACGGGCGTGACGCTCGACGCGTCCCAGCGGAAAAGCGGCGTGAGATCGGTGTCGTATACAACGACGCTCCCGCGATATCCGTCCTTATCGGTTAGGACGGTGATGAGTCCGGTTTCGTTCACGTCGGCGAAGTATACGCCGCCCTCGGTCGCGCTCTCGGCGGTCGAACCGTCCGGATAGAGCGCGTGAATGCCGTTTTGCCCGGCGTCCCAGAACACTGCGAGCTGCGCCCCTCCGGCGCACATGGGCTCCGCCATCGAAAATTCGGCGCTCGCGGCGCATTTTCCGTTGGCGGTGAAGAGCTGCGCGCCGGTCGTTGTGGCGGCGGCGAGCCCATTTCCGGCGGCGGCATAAAAGACGTTTTCTCCGCTGCGCAGCTGAAAGCCGTCGCGGTTCCGCGCGGCGACTGCCGCGCGCGACTGAACGACGCTCAGCACGAGCAGCAGCGCGGCGATGCAGAGCATGGCGGCTGTTGCGGCGAGCACGCGGGGCAGGTTCCGGTGCTTACGCTCCGACGCGGCGGTATACCTATTAGAATGCATCAAAACCTCCGAAAAATCAAGCGTCAATGACGCTCAAGTGTCTGCCATCATTTCCCCGGCGGGGCCGTCGTACCATACGCGGTGCATGTAAAGGCCCTGCGGCGGCATCGTCGGGCCGGTGAGACGGCGGTCGCGCGTTTCCAAAAGCGCGGGGATATCCTCTGCCCGGAGCTTTCCGTAGCTTGCGTAGACCATCGTTCCCACCATGGCGCGAACCATGTTGTAGAGAAAGCCGTCGGCGCATACGCGCACGGTGATGAGATCGCCCTCGCGTTCGGCGTCGCACCAGTACACGGTGCGGACGGTCGTTTTCGTTTCCGTTCCGACGCTGCGCACGGCGGCAAAATCGTGTGTGCCTTCAAAGGCCTTTGCCGCGGCGCGCATCTCATCAATGTCGAGCCGCGAGGGATAGAAACACACGCGCTTATCGAGAAACGGATCAGGAATACGGCTGTTGAGAATTTTATAAATGTATTCTTTCTGAATGCACGAGCCGATGGCGTTGAAGCCCGCGTCCACCTCGCAGGCGTCCGTCACGGCAATGTCGCCGGGGAGACGGGCGTTGAGCGCGAGAGGGACCTTCCCGATCGGGATCGTGCAGTCGGAGCGGAAGTTCGCGCAGTAGCGCAGGGCGTGCACGCCGGCGTCGGTGCGCCCGCAGCCGGTCACATGGACGCTGTGGCCGAGAATCTTTGCAATGGCGTCCTCCACGGTCTGCTGTACCGTGGGGAGATCGGCCTGACGCTGCCAGCCGTGATAGGCCGAGCCGTCATACCGAAGGCGCAGGGCAATATTTCTCACAAGCCGTACCTCGTCAGAACGATCGAACCGGCCAGCACCGCCGCCCAGAAGGCGAGCGCCAGATAGTCGTTTCGTCCCATATGCAGCACCTTCATGCGGGTGCGTCCCTCGCCGCCGCTGTAGCAGCGGCACTCCATCGCGGTGGCAAGCTCGTCGGCGCGGCGAAACGCGCTCACGAACAACGGCACAAGGATCGGCAGCAGGGCTTTCGCACGGCGGACAAGACTGCCGCTGTCAAAATCCGCGCCGCGCGCCTTCTGCGCGGACATGATCTTGTCGGTCTCCTCAATGAGCGTCGGGATAAAGCGCAGCGCAATGCTCATCATCATGGCAAGCTCATGCACCGGAAAACGCACCTTTTTGAGCGGGCTCAAAAGCTGCTCCAGCCCGTCGGTGAGCTGCAGGGGAGAGGTCGTATACGTCAGCAGAAACGTTCCGCATACGAGCAGAAGGATGCGAAGCACCATCAGTACCGCGCGGCGGATGCCGTTATCGGTGATGCGAAGCACCCAGAACGAGCAGATCACGTTGCCGTCGGAGTAAAAGAGATTGAGCACTGCCGTGAGGATCACGATCACAATGAGCGGCTTGAGCCCCTTGAAGAGCGCCTTCGGACGGATGTGCGAGAGCGCCACGCAGAAAACGAGCGTGAGCAGGACGAGCGCGGTGGCGCTGGCGTTGTCGGCGGTGAAGAGCGCGGCAATGTAGAGCACCACGGCAACGAGTTTTGTGCGCGGGTCAAGCCGGTGCACAACGGTATTGCCGGGGAAGTACTGGCCGAGCGTAATGTCCTTCAGCATGCGCCTGCCTCCTTCCTCGCAAGCAGCGCCGCGGCGAGCGCCTGCGGGGTATAAACGCCCTGCGGAACGGCAACGCCGCGCGCGCGCAGCTCCTCCGCGAGAGAGGCTGCGCCCGGAATGCCGAGTCCCATTTCACGAAGCTCCGCGGCATGGATGAATATTTCCTCCGGCGCGCCGTCGAGCGCGATTTTGCCCCGCCGCATGACGATGAGCCGCTCGGCGTTTTCCGCGGCGATATCCATGTCGTGCGTAACGAGAACAACGGTGCTCCCCGTGGAGCGGTGGTATTCGGCGATGTTCGCGAGAATTTCGCGGCATCCGGCGGGATCGAGCCCCGCCATCGGCTCATCGAGCACGAGCACCTCCGGCTTCATGGCCATCACGCCCGCAATGGCAATGCGGCGCTTCTGTCCGCCGGAAAGATCGAGCGGAGACGCCGCAAAGAGCGATTCATCCACCCCGGCGAATTTCGCACCGAAGCGGACATGCTCGTCCACCTCCTGCTCGTTCAATCCCATGTTTTTCGGACCGAACGCAATGTCACGGTAAACCGTCTCTTCAAAGAGCTGGTATTCCGGGTACTGAAACACCAGACCGACGCGGAAGCGGACGGCGCGCAGCGCCTCCTTGGAGCGGTGGATGTCCTCTTCTCCAAGCAGCACGCGCCCCGCGGCAGGCTTCAAAAGCCCGTTGAGATGCTTGATGAGCGTGCTCTTGCCGCTGCCGGTATGACCGAGCAGCGCCGCATATTGCCCGGCGGGGATGGAGAGATCAATGTTGTCGAGAGCGACCTTTTCAAACGGAGTCCCGGCGCTGTAAACGCACCGGACGGACTCCAGACGGATATCGGGCATAACGAAAAACCTTTACTGATGGATTTTTTCTTCGAGCCACCGGACGATAACATCGGCGGCGTCCGTGTCGGATAGGGCGCCGAGCGGCACATCCGCCCCGGCAGCGCGCAGATCATAAAGCGTTTCCGTTGTGGCGGGAACGTCCAGACCGAACGAGCGCATCTGCTCCACTTGGGAAAAGACGGCCTTCGGCGTACCGTCGAGCGCGAGCTTCCCGTCGGACACGACAAGGAGACGGTCGGCGTCGATGCACTCGTCCATGTGGTGCGTGATGAGCACGACCGTAACGCCCGTCGCGGCGCGAAGATCGGAGATCGTGCGCAGTACATCCCGCCGCCCGGAGGGATCGAGCATGGCGGTGGGCTCGTCCAAAACAAGGATTTCCGGCTGCATCGCGAGCACGCCCGCGATGGCAACGCGCTGCTTCTGTCCGCCGGAGAGGAGGTGCGGGGCGTTATGGCGATATTCATACATACCGACGCGCTTGAGCGCCTCGTCCACCCGGCGGCGGATCTCCGCCGGGGGAAGACCCAGATTTTCGGGAGCGAACGCCACGTCATCCTCCACGACGCTCGCGACGATCTGGTTATCGGGGTTTTGAAACACCATGCCGACCGTCCGGCGCACGTTGAGGAGATTTTCCTCGTCGCGCGTGTCCATACCCTTGACGGTAACTGTTCCCTCCGTCGGCACAAGAATGGCGTTCAGGAGCTTCGCAAGCGTGGATTTGCCCGAGCCGTTGTGGCCGAGCACGGCGATGAACGACCCCGACTCGATCGAGAGGCTGACGCCCGAGAGCGCGTCGCGTCCGGCGTCGGGGTAGCGGAAGGATACGTTGTCGAGTGTGATCACGGAGTTTGCCATTTAAGCCTCCCACCGGCAGCTCGCCCCGCAGGGGAGAACAAGACCGCTCTGTGTGACGGGAAGCCCCAGCTCCTCGGCGCGCGAGAATCCGCCGCGCCGGGCGGTGAAGATGCTGTCGGTGATATACGAGAGCACCGAGGGGGCAAGACCCGTCGTATACGAATTGATAAGCACGAAAAGCGCGTCGTCCGAGAGGACGCCGGAGCAAAGCGAGACGAAATCCCAGAGATCGACCTCGAGCTTCCATACCTCGCCGCCCGGCCCGCGGCCGTAAGACGGCGGGTCCATGATGATCGCATCGTACTTATGCCCGCGGCGGATCTCCCGCTCGACAAATTTGGCGCAGTCGTCCACGATCCAGCGGACGCCGGTGCCCGAAAGACCGGACGCGGCGGCGTTGTCCTTCGCCCAGGCGACCATGCCCTTCGCGGCGTCCACATGGCAGACGCTCGCCCCGGCGGCAAGGCAGGCGACGCTCGCCCCGCCGGTGTAGGCAAAGAGATTCAAAACGCGGATCGGGCGATTGGCCTCACGGATTTTTTTCTGCATCCAGTCCCAATTCGCCGCCTGTTCGGGGAAGAGACCGGTGTGCTTGAAGTTCATGGGTTTCACATGGAAGGTGAGCGAACCGTAACGGATGTCCCAGCTCGCCGGAAGGCCGCCCTTGTCCCACGAGCCGCCGCCGGTATGGCTGCGGCTGTAGCGTCCCTCCGGGCGCTTCCAGGCGGGCGCGATGCGCGGCGTTTTCCAGATGACCTGCGGGTCGGGACGCACGAGAATGTGCTGACCCCAGCGCTCCAGACGCTCGCCATTCGAGGCGTCGAGCAGCTCATAGTCTTTCCAGTTATCGGCAATCCACATGGGGGAACTCCTTCTTGCGTGTATAATAAACCTATTTTAACTAAGTTACTATACCACGCCAAGCGCCTCTGTGCAAGAAAAACGAAACGCTTTTTTTACTTGCATAGTAAGACATAAATCACTATAATAAACTTTGTAATTTTATGCGGAGGTACTTTTCCACATGGAAAACCGCGAATCCAGCTATTACCGGAGAGACGGCGCATCGCGCCCGCCGCAGCGGGACAGCGCAGCGTCCCGGCGCGAGAGCGCCCTTTTTACCGAGCTGCCGATAGACAGCGTGCGCCGCACGCCGAGCTCCGGCCGCCCGGAGCCGGAATACACCGAGAACGCAACCGAAAACCGACGCAGCGCCCGCCCGGCCGCCGAAACGGGCCGCGCCGCGCCGCGTGCCGTGCCGTATACGCCGCAGAGCCGCCCGGCGCAGGGCTATACGGATTATACCGGCTATTATAATAACCGCCGGCCGCAGCAGCGGCAGGAGCCTTACGGCGGAGGAAGCGCGGCTTTCACGGAAATATCGTGGGATGCTCTCCGCAGCGGCAATCTGGAACAGAGCGCGCCGGGAAACCGCCGCGCGGCGCCTGTGCAGCCGCAGACCGATCCTTACGGCCGCCCGGTACAGCCCCGGAGAGATCCGTACTGTCAAACGGCTCAGCCGCGGCAGACCGACCCGTATTACAATGCCGTGCAGCAGGCAGGCGATCCCTGCCGGCGCAGCGACGGCGGCTACCGCCAGCCGTATGCGACCGGCGGCTATCGCGCCGCGCCGCAGCCGCCGGAACAGGAGTCGGATCCGTTTTACGGCGGAAGTCTCCCGCAGGGAGAAGCACAGCCGCGCGCCTTTGCCGCGTCGCCGCGCCCGCGCGGGGACTATTACCGCCCCGGCGCCGTCCGCCGCCCGACACAGCGCCCTGCCGCGGGACAATTCTCCGGCGGCGGAACGCCGCCGCGCCGCCCGCCTTCCGATAACGGCGGCAAGGGCTTTTCCTTCCGTCTGCCGCGCATCGGGAAAAACCGCATCCATCCGGCGTTTCTGCTCATTGCGCTCATCCTCGTCGGTCTTTTGATCTTCGGCATCGTGAAGCTCGTGCAGAAGGGAAACGAGAAGCCGATGTATACGCTGCCGAGCTACGCCCCCGTGACAGCGACGCCCCGTCCGGCGGACACGCCGCAACCGGGCGAAGCGACGCCGGAGGCATCTGCCGAGGTATCCATGACGCCGAAGCCGACCGCCGAGCCGACGCCGACGCCTTCGGGGGCCAAGGCGCAGCGCGACGGCGATCTCATCGTTCCCGCCGACTGGGGCGCGATCGTGCCCGAGCGTACGAACGCAGTGTACGACAGCCATTTTGACCGCTCCTGCATGATCGGCAACTCGCTGGTCGAGGGCTTTCGCATGTGGTCGGGCATGACAAACATGCGCTGCATTTACGGCACCGGCGCGGTCGTGAACAACGTTCTCGGCACGCTCGACCTCTCGCCGGTGACGCTCAACGACCCGGACTACTATACCGACATTTATCTGATGTTCGGTCTGAACGAGGTCGGCACGGACGTGAACGCCTTTGTGCAGAGCTACCGCGAGCTGATCGCCTATATCCGCGAGCATCAGACGAAGGCCAACATCTATGTCATTTCCGTCACGCCGGTCACGCAGCAGGTGGACGCCGACCCGAACGAGGTGCAGAGCATGGAGCGCATCAATGCGTTCAACTCCGCGCTCCGACAGCTCTGCGCGGACGAAAAATGCTGGTATCTCGATATCTATTCCATGCTTGTGGACGAGTACGGCTTCCTTTCGAGCGACTATGCCTATGCCGGGGACGGCAAGCACTTTGAAAAATCCGGGTATGTCGCCTGGGCCAACTATATGAAGACCCATTATGTGGACGAGGGGCTTCTCACCGAATAAGAAAGAGGTAATATCATGAAAAAAACCGTTGCATTTCTGCTGGCGATTGTATGCCTGGCCGCGCTCCTTACCGGCTGCGGCGGCCCAAAAAAGACGATGGAGCCGCGCGCCTTTGTGGACGACGTGCTTGCCAACGCCAATTTCACCGACAGCTTGAACCAGCTTTCGGACGACGTGGTCGCGCAGTATTACGGCGTGGACAGCGCCGACTATACGAGCGCCATTGCCTACGGCGGCACGGCGGCGACCGCCGAGCAGATCGCGGTGTTTGAGGCGAAAGACTCCGCCGCAGCGGAGCGCATTCTCTCGGCACTGCAAACCTTTGTCGCCGAAAAGGTCGAGGCCTATAAGAGCTACGGCCCGGCCGCCGCGATGTCGCTGGAAAATGCGCCGGTGAAGATCATCGGCAATTGCGTTGTCGCTGTGGTCTGCGCCGACAGCGACAGCGCCGTCAAGGTCGTCGATCAGTACGCCTGAAAACCGCTTACACGCCAAACCGCCCCGTCGGAATGCTCCGACGGGGCGGTTTGGCATATTAAAGAGAATCACATATAATACCCGGACACGATGCCGTCGATCACCACAGCGTCGCAGTCCCCGGCGGCAAGCGCCGCAAAACAGGCGGAAAGATCGTCATAGTACCAGACCGAGCCGATCTTCGCGTCCATCTCGCTTTCCTCGAGCGCGTCGAGCGCGGTAGCGTCGGTGATGCCGATCACCTTGCCCTTGAGACTGTTCTTGCGCGTGTAGCGGCTGTCGCTGCGCACGACAAGCTCGTGCGTGTTGCGCAGCCAGCCGGGGGAGAGGGAGACGGAGCTTGAGCTGCCGGAGAAGGACGCCGCCATCCATGCGCAGTCGATGTTGCCGCTGCCGAGCTCGGCGGCGACATTGTCGCTGTTGATGACCATGTATTCAAACGTCCATCCGAGCTTTTCGGCCACAAGCTGCGCAAGATCCGGGATCAGACCGCCGAAGGAACCGTCGTCGCGGGAGGAGGAGATCGGGGCAATGCCGTCCTGCACGCCGATGCGCAGCTTGCGCCCCGGCTCCGGCTGCGTTTCCAGAAGCAGCAGGGCGCCGGGCAGCGCCTCCATGCAGCTGTAGTCCGTACCGAGATACTGCGCGCTCAGCCGGGAGATCTGCCCGTCGGCAGAGAGCTCCCTGAGCGCGGCGGTGAACACTTCACAGAGCGGGTCATCCTTGCGGAAAGCGATGCAGAATTCCTCCTGATTGAGCTCCGCGATCATTTTAAACCGGATGGCGTTGCGCGAACCGCAGCCCGTCATAAGCAGAAAGCACAGTGCCGCGCACAGCACGAGCGCCAGAAATCTCCGCATCTTCTTCATACGTTCGACCCTTCCAAACAAAAAATCCGCCCGTATTACATGAATTATGTAAAGGCGGATTTTATGATAGCGGATTCCGGAGAGAAAATCAAGCCCCGGCGGAAATTACCGCTCCAGCCGGCGCAGAAAGGCGCGTGTGCGTTCCTGCTGCGGCGCGTCGATGACCTGCTCGGGCGTTCCCTCTTCCACGATGCACCCGCCGTCCATGAATACTACGCGGTCGGCGACCATGCGGGCAAACTGCATTTCATGCGTGACGATCACCATCGTCATCTTCTCTTCGGCGAGCGAGCGGATGACGCGCAGCACCTCGCCGGTCAGCTCCGGATCGAGCGCGCTCGTCGGCTCGTCAAAAAAGAGCAGCTCCGGCTTCATGCAAAGCGCGCGCGCAATGGCGGCGCGCTGCTGCTGCCCGCCGGAGAGCTGGCAGGGATAAGCGCCGGCGCGGTCGGCAAGCCCCATTTTTTCGAGCAGCGCCATGGCCTCTTCGCGCACCTCGTCGGCAGGGCGTTTCTGCACCTGCACGGGCGCATCCATCACGTTTTTCAAAAGCGTGAAGTGCGGGAACAGGTTATAGCTTTGAAATACAAGACCGAAATACCGGCGTCCTTTGCGGCAAACTTCCCCTCGTAAACGATGTCGCCGCCGTCGGCGGTCTCAAGCAGCGTTGCGCAGCGAAGCAGCGTGGATTTACCGCTGCCGGACGGCCCGATGATCGCCGTGACGCTCCCCGCCGTTACGGAGAGGGAGATGTCCTCCAGAACACCCTGTCCGTCAAAGCTCTTGCGGATGTGACGCAGTTCCAAAATGCTCATGTCCGGCCCTCCTTCAGCGGTAGTAGGCAAACGCCTTTTCGATCCGCTCCATGGCGAAGGCGACAAGGCTGTTGAATACGAAATAGAACACCGCAGCGGCGGCAAACGCCAGCATGCCCGGCGAGTTCGGCGCAACGGCGATCTGTTTGGCGCGTGTGAACATCTCCACCGTGCCGATGACCGAGGCGAGAGACGTATCCTTTACAAGTGTGATGACCTCGTTTGTGACGCTCGGCAGCACACGCTTTACCATC
>SFFV01000029.1 GCA_004557735.1 Clostridiales bacterium | reverse complement strand
TGCCTTTCGGTTTTGTCTGAGCAACTCAACCCTAACACAGGTTCTTTCTATTCGCTATTCTTTTTTTATCTTTTGTCACACATCATTGTAAACCCTACACGAAAAGAAAAAGCCGCCGTTTTTATGGAGTTATCCATAGCGCATTATCGCCGTCTGTGGTAAAGTATCCCCTTGGGGGAAGGTTTTGTATTTGCATTTTGTTATGATCACGCCTATCATGCGAACTGTCAGCCATGAAGTGTTGATAAACGGGAGCCCGGGCCCGGGTTTTTCGGCACAAAAGCACAGCTGAACGAAATGAAAGGGGTTATCTTCGCCATGGAAGAAAAAAAGAATGTTACTGTAGAAACCGCTGCGGATGAATACAGTAAGACTGCCGTCCCTTCGGCCGCACGCAAGTCCTTTCTTTCCGTGCTGGTCATCTCTCTGGGTTATGTGTTCGTCGTCACGAGCATGCAGGCCGGCAGCTCGATCGGCGTCGGTCTTTCCTTCAACCATATGGTCTGGGCCGTTCTGGTCTCCAGCGCCATCCTCACGGTTCTCTCCTGCATCATGGGCGTCATCGCCGCCAAGAGCGGCCTGAGCTTCGGCCTGATGGCCCGCTACAGCTTCGGCAAGGTCGGCACCTGGGTCCCGGTGCTGATCGTGGCCGTCACGACCATCGGCTGGTTCTCCATCGACGCTTACCTCATCGGCGACTCCGCGCACCGTCTGTTCTCCTGGATGCCGACGATCGTTGTCTGCATTCTCGCCGGCATCGGCATGACGATCACCGCCTCCAAGGGCACCAAGTGGATGAACACTCTCGCCAACATCGCCGTGCCCATCATCCTCATCTTCGGCTTCATCTCCATCATCAAGGCGTTCCGCGACATCGGCGGCGTCGCCGGCATCAACGCCATCGTCAAGGAAGACACCCTTTCCTTCGCAAAGGCCGTCTCTCTCGGCGTCGGTTCCTACGCCGTCGGCTCGGTCATGTTCACGCCCGACATCATGCGCTTCGCCAAAAACGCAAAGTCCTCCATCGTCGCGATGATCATCACCATCATGGTCGGCAACTCCTTCATGGTGTTCTTCGGCGCCATCGGCTCCGTTGTTTACAACGATCCCGACATCATGGGCGTTCTCGCGCTGCAGGGTCTGCTCGCGCCCGCCTTCCTCGTCATGGTGCTTAACATCTGGTCCACCGCGCAGGGCTGCGTCTACTCCGGCTCCATGAGCCTGAGCTCCGTCATCAAGGTCCCCCGCAACAAGCTGACGCTCGTGTTCGGCCTGCTCGGCACCATTCTCGGCTGCATCGGCTTCTACAACCTCTTCGGCAGCTACATCAACTTCCTCTCCGCCACCGTGCCTCCCATTGTGGGCATTGTTCTCGCGGACTATCTCACAAAATACCGCAAGGGCTACACGGATCTCGAGTCTCTGCCGCAGGCGGACATCGGCGGCTTCGCCGCCTGGATCCTCGGCTTTGCCAGCACCTATATCAACTTCTTCCTGCCCTCCGTCAACTGCGTCATCGTGGCTTTCGTCGTAAAGGTCATCTTCAACAAAGTCGGTAGGAAGCAGTAAAACCATTGGCCCCACGGCGGGCCGTGCCTCCCGCGGGAGCATTCTTTGGGATGCTCCCGTTTGAGTACTCCATCTGCACGGAAAGGAGCGGCGCTGCATGATAACCATTAAGAAAGCAGCTTCCCTCACGGGGCTGAGCGTGAAAGCCATCCGGCACTACGAAAGCTGCGGTCTCATGCCGGAGCCCGAACGCAGCGGCGCCGGTTACCGGATGTATTCGGAATCGGACATCGCGCGTTTGCAGCAGATCCGCTATTTCCGCGAAATGAAATTCCCCCTGACGGACATCGCCGTGCTGCTCGACGCGCCCGCCGAAGAAATACAGACGGCCCTGATCCGCCAGCAGGCGGAGGTGGACCGCGTACTGGAGGAATACAAGCGCGCGCAGATGCTTTTGCAGTCCGTCCTCCCGGAGGATATCGACGCCGCGGCGCTCTCCGCCGCGCCGGACGTGTGCCGCCCGGCCATCGTCGCGACCGATCTTCAAAACGACATACTGGAGGGCGGCGCTCTCGCCTGCGGGCGTATCCATCTCATTCTCCCGCAGCTCAGGAAGCTCTTTGCCAAGGCGCGGCGGATGGGCGTTCCGGTCATTTATGTCTGCGACCGGCATTATAAGAACGATCCGGAGCTGCAGCTCTGGAACAATCATATGATGGCCGGGTCCTATGGCGTGCAGATCATCGACGAGGTAAAGCCCGCGCCGGGCGACAGCGTTGTATACAAAAACCGGTTCAACGGTTTCGTTAACACGACGCTGGACAAAACGCTCCGCCAGATGCAGATCAACACCGTCATAATGACGGGCTGGCGCTCGGACGTTTGCGTGGCGCAGACCGCGATCGAAGCGTTTTACCGCGGCTACCGCGTCGCCGTCGCGGACGACGGCGTAAACTCCACCACCGAGGCGGAGCACCGGCAGGGCATGAAGCTGCTCGCGATCAACTACAACATTGATTTTTATCCGTGCGAAACGATTTTGGAAAATCTGCTGCAGCAGGAATGAACACACGGCCTTACTTGCCTGTTCCTGCAAACCGAAAGATAACGGAGGAAAAGCATCATGAAAAGATACTGGGAGTGGGACGCCCCTTTTACGATCCGCCCGGAGGAAACCGCCCTTCTGATTATTGACATGCAGACGGGCTTCACGCAGCCCGACGGCCCGCTCTTCACCCCCCAATCCGGAGAGCAGCTTTCCGCTGTCGCCGGTCTCAAAAAGTTCTGCAACGAGAAGGGTATCCCCGTGTTTATGTCCATCTTCTCGCAGGACACGGATTTTCACAACGATCATTACTGGTTCCGCAACAAGCAGCGCGGCCTTCTCGGCGAAAACGGCGAGTTTAAATTCAAGCCCGGCTCCCCCGAGTGCCAGATCGATCCGGCGCTCGCGCCGGTCGAGGGGGACACCGTGTTTTTGAAGTACACCTACTCCTGCCTCTCCCACACGGAGCTTGAAACATGGCTGAAGAAGAAGCGCGTCCGCACATTGATCATCTGCGGCACCGTGACAAACTGGTGCGTGGACAGCACCATCCGCGAGGCGTACCACAAAGACTACAATGTCGTTGCCGTCGCCGACTGTATCAGCTCCTACGACCACTGCGGCCGCACGGCGGACGACTGGAACAGCGCCATGTTCGATCTCTGGGCGGAAATGTTCGGCCGCGTTATGACCGCCGAGCAGGTCGAGGCCGAGATCGAAGCCGCCTCCGCCAAATGACCCGTTCATAAACACTGCGTTCCTTCTTCTCTCCCCGCCGGAAAACGGCGGGGAATCTTATTGCTTGCAATTTGGCGCAAAACAGGGTACTATCTTTCCGATACGAGCAACCGGAACCGGAGGAAACAGCATGAGACTCACTCTCTGCGCGCCGTGTCTGTTCGGGCTGGAAGGCCCGCTCGGCAACGAGCTGCGCCATATGGATATGGAAAACGTCGCGCCGGAAAACGGGCGCGTATACTTCACCGGCGACGAGAGCGCCGTTGCGCGCGCAAACATCCGCTCGCGCTTTGCCGAGCGCGTTCTGATCGTCCTCGGCCGGTTCCCGGCGCACAGCTTCGACGAGCTCTTCGAGGGCGTGCGCGCTCTGCCGTGGGAGGACTTCATCCCCTCGGACGGCGCGTTCCCCGTCAAGGGCTGGGCGCTGGAGAGCGCGCTCCACTCCGTGCCGGACTGCCAGAAGATCGTAAAAAAGGCCGTTGTCGAACGGCTCAGGAGCGTCTACGGCCTCTCCTGGTTTTCCGAGGAGGGCGAGAGCTTTCCCATCCAGTTTGCCATTATGAAAAACGAAGCCGCGCTCTACATCGACACGAGCGGCACGGGACTTCATAAGCGCGGCTACCGTCCCGCGCAGGTCGCCGCTCCGCTTCGCGAAACGCTCGCCGCCGCCATCGTGGACATCGCACGCTATCGCGGCCGCGGCGATTTCTGCGATCCGTTCTGCGGCAGCGGCACGATCGCCATCGAAGCCGCGCTTGCGGCGCTCAACCGCGCGCCGGGATCGCGCCGGGAATTTGCCGCCGAAGCATGGCGCTGCCTGCCCCGCGGCATATGGCAGGCGGAGCGGAATCTTGCCCGCAGCCGCGAATATTCCGGCGACTATCACATCTTCGCTTCCGACATCGACCCGCGCGCCGTTGCGCTCGCGCGCGAGAACGCCCGCCGCGCCGGTGTGGAAAAGTGTATTGAGTTCTCCGTGTCCGACGCGAGAGATTTCTCCCGCCAAACGGAAAACGGCACGCTTTGCACCAACCCGCCTTACGGCGAGCGTCTGCTCGAAAAGGAAGCCGCCGCGGAGCTCATGCGCGCCTTCGGCAAAACGATGCGGAAAACGGAAAACTGGAAAACCTGTGTGATCTCCTCGCTCGAAAACTTTGAAAATGTCTACGGCAAACGCGCCGACAAGCGCCGGAGGCTGTATAACGGCATGATCCCCTGTCAGCTTTATATGTATCTTTGATCTCCCGCTTCCGGCAATATGTGAATAATTTTTTAAAACAGCACATTCCCTCTTGCATTTGCGAAGGGCGTGTGCTATTTTATAGCCATGGGTTAGCACTCGGAGCCTTTGAGTGCTAAAACAACGAAGCAAGAATTAAAATTATTATAGGAGGCAGAAACCATGAATCTCAAACCGTTGGCGGATCGCGTTGTCCTCAAGCGGACGGAGGCCGAGGAAAAGACCAAGGGCGGCATTATCCTCACGAGCGCGGCGCAGGAGAAGCCGGAAGTTTACGAAGTCATCGTCGTCGGCCCCGGCGGAATGGTGGACGGCAACGAAGTGAAGATGGAAGTCAAGGCGGGCGACAAGGTCATCGCCAGCAAGTACAGCGGAACCAGCGTCAAGCTTGACGGCGAGGAATACACCATCGTCCGTCAGAATGACATTCTGGCGATCGTAGAGTAATTTCAGGAGGACGAATGTATTATGGCTAAGAATCTGGTTTATGGTGCGGAAGCCCGCAAGGCTCTGCAAACCGGCGTTGACAAGCTTGCCGACACCGTGAAGATCACGCTCGGGCCCAAGGGTCGCAACGTTGTTCTCGATAAGAAATTCGGCACCCCGCTCATCACGAATGACGGCGTGACCATCGCCAAGGAAATTGAGCTGGCCGATCCCGCCGAGAACATGGGCGCGCAGCTTATCCGCGAAGTCGCCACCAAGACGAACGACGTCGCCGGCGACGGCACCACGAGCGCGACCGTTCTCGCCCAGGCCATCATCCGCGAGGGTCTGAAGAACCTCGCCGCCGGTGCGAACCCGATGGTCCTCCGCCGCGGCATCGCCAAGGCGACCGAGGCCGCCGTCAGCGAGATCAAAACCGCGTCCCAGCCCGTGAACGGCACGAAGGACATTGCCCGCGTCGGTACCATTTCCTCCGGCGACGAGCAGATCGGCGTCCTGATCGCCGAGGCCATGGAAAAGGTCGGCCAGAACGGCGTCATCACTGTCGAAGAGTCCAAGACCGCGCAGACCTACTCCGAGGTCGTCGAAGGCATGCAGTTCGACCGCGGCTACGTCTCCCCCTACATGGTCACCGATTCCGAAAAGATGGAAGCCGTCATCGACGACGCCTACATCCTTATCACCGATAAGAAGATCTCCAACATTCAGGAGATCCTGCCCCTGCTCGAGCAGATCGTGAAGGCCGGCAAGAAGCTCGTCATCATCGCCGACGAGGTCGAGGGCGAAGCGCTCGCCACGATCCTTCTCAACAAGCTGCGCGGCACGTTCACCTGCGTGTGCGTCAAGGCTCCGGCCTTCGGCGACCGCCGCAAGGAGACCATGCAGGATATCGCCGTTCTGACCGGCGGCCAGGTCGTTTCCGGCGACTACGGCATGGAGCTTAAGGACGCCACGTTCGATATGCTCGGCCGTGCGCGCCAGGTCAAGGTCTCCAAGGAGAACACCATCATCGTCGACGGCTTCGGCACGAAGGAGGCCATTGCCGACCGCGTGGCGCAGATCAAGAACCAGTACGAAGTCTCCACCTCCGACTACGACCGCGAGAAGCTCATGGAGCGTCTGGCCCGTCTGAGCGGCGGCGTTGCCGTCATCAAGGTCGGCGCGGCTACCGAGGCCGAGATGAAAGAGAAGAAGCTCCGCGTCGAGGACGCTCTCAACGCGACCAAGGCCGCCGTTGAGGAAGGCATCGTCGCCGGCGGCGGCACGGCTTATGTGCAGGCCGGTCTTGCTGCCGAGAAGGTCGTCACCGAGCTCGAGGGCGACGAAAAGACGGGCGCCGCCATCATCGCCAAGGCCCTGCAGGCCCCGCTGATGCAGATCGCCGCGAACGCCGGTCTCGAGGGCGCCGTGATCCTCAACCAGGTCCGCGGCTCCGAGATCCCCGGCTACGGCTTTGACGCCGCGAAGGAAGAGTACTGCGATATGATCGCCGCCGGTATCGTCGATCCGACCAAGGTCTGCCGCAGCGCGCTGGAGAACGCCGCTTCCGTCGCCGCCACCGTCCTCACCACCGAGGCGATGGTCGTCAATATCCCCGAACCCCCCGCGCCGGCTCCCGCCGCGCCGGATATGGGCGGAATGTATTGATCCAACCGCGCATTCCCCTGTAAAACGCACAACTCCTCCGGCGTCTGCTTCATGCGGATGCCGGAGGTTCTTTTTCCGGTGTTGCCCCGGCGGTTTTCCCGTTTTCGCGCGGAAGCACTTTCCGAAGCGGCTGACCGGGGCGAGGCTCATGCGTCCGGCGATCCCGCCAAGAGGACATCGGATTGATCCGGAATGCAGAAAACGACGGAAACGGTTTTTGCCGGCGGGCAGGTCAGTCTTTCCCGTCCGCGGCAAAAGAAAGGAGCACACCGCATGGTTTACACCGCCGAATACGCCTCTCCCCTCGGCACGATCACACTGGCCTGCGACGGCGAGGCGATCACAGGGCTGTGGTTCAACGGCCAGAAGCACTTTGGGTACAATCTGCCGCGGGAGACGCTGCGGCGGGAGCATCCGCTGTTTGCGAAGGCGCGGCGCTGGCTGGATATATACTTCTCCGGGCGCGAGCCGGGATCTCTCCCTCCCCTGCGCTATGACTCCACGCCGTTTCGGAAGCTGGTCTGCGACATTCTGCTGACGGTCCCCTACGGCGAGACAATCACCTACGGCGAGATCGCCGCCGAGGCCGCCCGGCGGCAGGGCGTCAAAAACATGTCCGCGCAGGCGGTCGGCGGCGCGGTCGCCCACAACCCGATCTCGCTGATGATCCCCTGCCACCGGGTCGTTGGTGCAGGCGGAAGTCTCACGGGCTACGCCGGCGGCATTGACCGGAAGGTCAGGCTTCTGGCGTTGGAACACAAAGCCCGGCAGTAGGAGCGGGAAAAGCCGTGGACCGGACAGCGTGTACCCGGACGGCGCGAGCCGTACATAACGCATAAGCCTCCCGGTTTTTCTTTGAAATCGGCACGGGAGGCTTTCTTCTTTTCCGCCGGTATGGTATAATCGGCCGAAGGCATTTCAATGCAGTTCGATATAGAAAGGAACGATACATATGGCATACTATCGCCTGCCGGAAAAGGAGCTTCGCGCCTACTGCGAGACCGTTATGGGCAAATACGGATTCAACGAAAAGCAGAGTCGGGACATTGCCGACATTCTGCTCACCGCCGATCTGCAGGGGCTGGAATCTCACGGCGTACAGCGCTTGATCCGCTACCACCGCGGCGTGAAAAGCGGCGTGATCCGCCCGGACGCCGTGCCGGAGGTCGTGCACGAAACGCCGCTGTCCGTTGTTCTGGACGCACACAGCGCCATGGGACAGATCGCCGCCGTGGACGCCATGGAGCGCGCCATTGCCAAGGCCAAGCAGTACGGCTTCGGCGCGGCGGTCGTGCGCAACTCCAACCACTTCGGCGTCGGCGGCTATTACGCCATGATGGCCGAGCGTGAGGACATGCTCGGCATGTGCTTTACGAATACGCAGGCCATCTGCGTGCCGACATTCGGCCGCGAGGTCATGCTCGGCACGAACCCCATTGCGTTTGCCATGCCGGCCGACCCCATCCCCATGCTGTACGACGTAGCCACCACGGTCGTCCCGCGCGGCAAGCTGGAGGTCTATGCCAAGCAGGGCAAGCCCATGCCGCTCGGCTGGGCGGTCGATGAAAACGGCAGGGACACCACCGACGCCAAGCGCGTTATCGACAACATCAATTCCAAGGCGGGCGGCGGCATTCTCCCGCTCGGCGGTTCCAGTCCCGCAACCGGCTCGCACAAGGGCTACGGTCTTGCGCTGATCGTGGAGATCCTCTCGTCGATCATCGCGGGCGGCGCCACGTCCAACCATGTGAGCAAGAACGGTCTCGGCGACACGTCGCAGAGCTTCTTCGCGCTCGACTACGGCATGTTCGGCGACAAGGCGGCGATGCGCGAGAGCCTTTCAACGCTCTTGCAGGAGCTGCGCGGCAGCGCCAAGGCCGAGGGCCGCACCCGCATTTACACCTCCGGCGAGATGGAGGTCGACTCCCGCAGCGAAAAGCTCAAAAACGGCATTCCCGTCAACGACTCCACGCTGGCGGAGCTTCGCACCGTCGGCAGCGAGCTGGGGCTTGACTTTGACGCCATGGTGAGCGTCAGGGCCGCCGAGTGAAGCAAAAACCGCAGACCGAGTGCAAATTACCGGCAATTTCTGTTGACAACGGCGGCGCGGCGTGATAAAATACACAAGCTGTCAAGAAATCGGCAGAAGCTGCTGGCATAGCTCAGTCGGTAGAGCAGCTGATTCGTAATCAGCAGGTCGTGTGTTCGAGTCACATTGCCAGCTCCAAAAAAGCCTGTAATCTCAAGGATTACAGGCTTTTTTCCTTACTCAGAGATCTCTTGCCGTGCATCAGACGCCCCCAAACGCCCCTATAGCAGTTTTTCCCAAAAAAGCGCAAAAGCCGCCGGAGAAACTTCCCGCGGCCGTAAGACAGCTAACAGCCGCAGCAGTGCAAACTGCCGCGGCTGTTTTTTTCTTATCCTGTTACTTATCCTGTTGTCTGATAAGATGGGATCAAACGGACCCGCCAATCCGAGTTTTACAGTGTCAATGCTTTTTCGGTTTCTGCTATATCCTGTTCGATCAGCGGGCGCATACTGTCTTTATATTTTGACAAATCAGCGCTGCGAAGATAATCCGTTATTTTCGGGATATACTGCGGCTTTGCCTTTCCCACCTGCGCCAAAGCCTTGATACACTGTCTGGCGGTTATCGGTTTTTCGTCCGTGACATGAGCAAGATAATCGTTTAGAATTGCATCAAAGCGGTTTTCATCGTCCCACTGTGCATTGGCGGCAAGAATATATAGTACACGGTTTCTTACCAACGATTTCGGATGATCGAGCAAGGACGCAAAATCATCAAAATATTCATACCATTCATCGGTATCCTGACTTTCGGAGATTATTTTCTCTGCAATGGCGCAAGCATATTTATCATCTTTTGCTGTTAATTTCGCAAGTATTTCCTGCACAAGACCCACCTCCAAACCCCGATCTTTCAAACAGATAATAGGCTCCTCCATACACCGTTCGGTGCGGTGCGAAATGTGCGGTTTGCACCGCATCCAAGCAGAGGGAGCCATGGATATTCCAGCCCTAACATAAAAAAAGAATCCGACCTTTGATTGCAGCCATAGGTCGGATTCACTTTTTTATGAGCAACCAGCTAACCTCCGGCGGCTCTGTTTGTTTCTATGGGGTTATTCCTTATCCTCGAGATAGCTGCGCACCAGCTCCTGCAGCAGCTCATCGCGGTCGATGCGGCAGATGAGCGAGCGGGCGTTGTTGTAGTTGGTAATATACGTGGGGTCTTCCGACAGGATGTAGCCCACGAGCTGATTGATGGGGTTGTAGCCCTTGAGCATCAGCGAGTCGTATACCGAGGAGAGGATCTCCCGAATCTGTGCGCGATTGGATACCGTGGCGAACGGTTTGGTGGCGTCGCCCATGTCCGCAACCCCCTTCAGTCAAAAAATTCTTTCTGTTATTACCATACCACAGCGGCAGGCGAGTTTCAAGGAAAATCTTACCGGATGACCGCGCCGAAGCTCTCGCGCAGCGCGTCGAGCACCGCGCGGACGGCCTCCTCGGCGTGGTCGTCGGTGAGCGTGCCGTCGTCCGAGCGGAGCGTCAGCGAGAAGGCGACGCTCTTCTTCCCTTCCGGGATACCGGCGCCGGTGTAGACGTCAAAGAGCTTCACACCGCGCAGGACGTTCCTTTCCGCCTTGCGGATGCAGTCGGTCAGCTCGCCGACGGGCACCGCGGCATCGCACACGACGGCGATATCGCGCGTGATGGCCGGGAAGCGCGGCAGCGGCGTATACGCCGGTTCGGCGCCCTCAAGATCGTGCAGCAGCACGCCGTCGAGCTCGGCGCAGTACGTCGCGCCGTCGAGCCCGTAAGCCGCGCACACGTCGGGATGGATCTGGCCGAGCGTGCCGAGGCGCGTATCGCCGGACCACACCGCGGCGCAGCGGCCGGGATGGAACGCGGCGGTCTCCGTATCGGCGGTGAAGCGCACATCCGGCGTGCGGGCGGCGCGCAGCAGCGTCTCCACCGCGCCCTTGAGCGCGAAGAAGTCCGTACCGCCGCCGTAAGCGCCGAGCGTGAGCGCGGTGCGCTCGTCAGCCAGCGCCTTGCCGGGCTGCTTTCTGTATACGGTCGCCATCTCATAGAGTCTGGCCTCCATGTTGCGGCGGTTGAGGTTCGTGGAAAGCACGCCGAGCATGGAGGGCAGCGCCGTTGTACGCATAACGCTCGTATCCTCGCCGAGCGGGTTGAGGATGCGGTAGTTGTCACGCAGCGGGGAGCCGGCGGGAACCTTGATCCTGTCAAGGCTCGACGGGCTGACAAACGAGTACGTCATGACCTCGGTATAGCCCATGGCGCGGCACGCCGTGCCAAGCTTCTGCATAAAGAGCGTCTTTTCGCTGTACCCGCCCTGCGTGGCCGCGCCGCGGATGTCGGTGGCTTCGATCTTGTCGTAGCCCCAGAAGCGGGCGCACTCCTCGGCGATGTCGGCAAGCATGGTGCAGTCGCCGCGCCAGGAGGGAACGGTGAGCGTGTTGCCGTTGAGCTCAAAGCCGAGCGCCGTGAGCGTATCGGTCATGAATTCGCGCGGCATATCCGTGCCGAGCAGAGCGTTGATGCGCCCTTCGTCCAGCTCGATGAACGTCGTCTCCGGCGCTTTGGCGAGCACGTCGATGGTACCGTCGAGCACCTCGCCCGCGCCGAGCAGTTCCACCAGCTCGCACGCGCGATCCACCGCCGGAACGGTGCCGAGCGGGTCAAGGCCCTTTTCAAACCGGCCGGAGGCGTCGGTACGCATACCGAGAGCGATGGCGGTCTTGCGGATGGAGTGGCCGAGGAAGTTGGCGCTCTCGAACACGATGGTCGTCGTTTCATCGGTGATCTCGCTGTTCGCGCCGCCCATCACGCCGGCGAGAGCCACCGGGCCTTCGGGATCGGCGATGACGAGCATACCGGGGGCAAGCGCATGGTCGTTGCCGTCGAGCGTCCGGAGGGATTCGCCCTCCCCGGCACGGCGGACGATGATCTTTCCGTTGTGCAGGCAGGCATAGTCGAACGCGTGCATCGGCTGACCGTATTCGAGCATGACGTAGTTCGTGATGTCCACAATGTTGTTGATCGGCCGCACGCCGGACGCGCGCAGACGGCGGCGCATCCACTTCGGCGACGGGGCGATTTTGATATTCTTCACCATACGCGCGGTGTAGCGCGGGCAAAGCTCGGCGTCTTTGATCTCCACGGAGAGCTTTTCATGGATGTCGCCGTGGCCGCCGCGTACCGTCGGCTCAGCAAGCGTCAGGGGGGTGCGGAACGTGCAGGCACTCTCGCGGGCGAGGCCGCGCACCGAAAGGCAGTCGGGGCGGTTGTTCGTGATCTCAAACTCCACGACGCTGTCGTTCAGGCCGCAGACGGCGCGGATATCGTCGCCGGGAACGCAGTCCTCTTCGAGAACGAAAATGCCGTCCTCGATCGCGTAGGGGAAGTCGCGCTGCTCGAGCCCAAGCTCGCCGAGCGAGCAGAGCATGCCCTCGCTGAGCTCGCCGCGCAGCTTGCCGGTATGGATCTCCTTGCCGCCGGGCAGCGTGCTGCCGTCGAGCGCGACGGGGACGAGATCGCCGGCAGAGACGTTCTGCGCGCCGGTGACGATCTGGAGCTCCCGCTCGCCGCCGACGTCGATCCTGCAGACCCACATATGGTCGGAGTTGGTGTGGCGCTCCATGGAAACCACGCGGCCGACGACAACGCGCTCTATCCCGCTGCCGGTGACCTCCCAGCCCTCCACCTTGGAGCCGGACATGGTCATCGCGTCGCAGTATTCCTTATCGGGGGCGCCGATGGTCGTATATTCCCCCAGCCATTCTCTTGAAAGTTTCATGTCGCTACCTCCTTAAAACTGGGACAGGAACCGGGTGTCGTTTTCGTAAAGCAGGCGCATGTCGCTGATCTGGAACCGGCGCATAACAAGGCGTTCGAGACCGACGCCGAACGCAAAGCCGGAATAGACCGTCGGGTCGATGCCGCTCATTTCGAGCACGCGCGGATGCACCATACCGGCGCCGAGCAGCTCGATCCAGCCCTCGCCCTTGCACACGCGGCAGCCCTTGCCGTGGCACTCGAAGCACTGCACGTCCATCTCGCAGCTCGGCTCGGTGAACGGGAAGTGGTGCGGACGGAAGCGGGTCACGGTGTCGGGGCCGTAGAGCTTCTTCATAAGCGTGTTGAGCGTTCCCTTGAGATCGCCCATCGTGATGCCCTTGTCGATGACAAGGCCCTCGATCTGGTGGAACATCGGGGAGTGGGTCGCGTCGATCTCGTCCTTGCGGTACACGCGGCCCGGAGACAGGATGCGGATCGGCGGGCGGGTGCTCTCCATCACGCGCACCTGCACCGGGGAGGTCTGACAGCGGAGATGGACTTTCTCATCTCCGGTGATATAGAACGTGTCCGTCCACTCGCGGACGGTGTGGTTTTCGGGGATGTTCAGGCGGTCAAAGTCGTAATTGGAAAGCTCGATCTCCGGACCGTCCACAATGGAAAAGCCCATACCGATGAAGATATCGACGACCTCGTCAAGCACGGTGTTGATGACGTGCTTTTTGCCGAGGGAGATCTCCTTGCCGGGCATCGTCACGTCGAGCGTTTCGGCGCGGAGCTTTGCCTCCTGCAATTTGGCGGCGAGAGCGCTCTTGCGGCTTTCGATCCCGCTTTCCAGCTCGCTGCGGATCTCGTTCGCGAGCTGGCCGATCACAGGACGCTCCTCGGCGGAGAGCTTGCCCATCTGCTTTAAAATGGCGGTCAGCTCACCCTTTTTGCCGAGATACCGGACGCGCAGCGCTTCGAGCGCGTCCATGTCCACGGCTTCTTCGATCGCCCGGCGGGACGCTTCCCGCAGGCTTTCCAGCATTTTCTTCATGGCTTCCTCCTGTATAAATTCAAAATTCTTTACGACAAAAAAAGAAACCCTCCGTCCCCACAACGGGACGAAAGGCATGCTTCCGCGGTACCACCCACATTCGGAGCTTTCAAAAGCTCCGCTCTCCTGCGCTGTAACGGGCGCAGCCCGCCGGGGATTGGCCGGCGCTCACGGGCGAACTATACGAAGCCGTTTCCGCAGGGCGCTCTCAGCCGGCGACGCCCCTCTCTGCTGCGGCGGTATTCCGTCATATTCCCGATCAACGCGAAATAACATACTCTTTATACCATAGTGTGCGCCGGTTCGCAAGAATAAAATTTGACGAATACCGCGCGGGAATCTATAATGTACTTTGGAATTTTATCGGAGAGGGTGAAGGCCGTGGACGGGAATATGCCGGAGATCGTGCGCGTATACTGGGATCGCGGCGGCGTATCCGTGCCGCGGCGCCGCGCCGAAACGCACAAGGGCGATTACGGAAAGCTCCTTATCGTCGGCGGCAGCGTCGGGTATACCGGCGCGCCGAACCTCTGCGCGAGAGCCGCGGTGCGGTCGGGCGCGGGGCTTGTATATCTCGGCGTACCGGAAGCGATCTGGAGCGTGTGCGCCGTGAAGAACGACGAGGCCATGCCGTTTCCTCTTCCGTGCGACGCTTCCGGAAAGCTCACCGCGGACGCGCTCGCGCCGCTGCGGGAGTATTATGACCGCTGCGGCGTGCTCGCACTCGGCCCCGGTCTTGGCCGAAGCGATGGGACGGCGGCGCTCACCGCCGCGCTCATCCGAAAGTTTCCCGGAAAGATCGTCCTCGATGCGGACGCGCTCTGGGCGGTATCTCTTGTACCGGACATCCTGCGCGAGGCGAAGAGCGAGATCGTTATCACCCCGCACGAGGGGGAATTCCTCCGTCTCGGCGGCTCGCTGGAAAACGGGCGCGAGCGCGGCGCGTGGGAGTTTGCGCGGCGGTACGGCTGCATCACGGTACTCAAGGGCCACCGCACCGTCATCGCGCACCCCGCCGGACGGCTGTACTCCATCGAAGCGGGCAACCCCGGCATGGCAAAGGGCGGCAGCGGCGACGTGCTGACCGGCGTGACCGCGGCGCTGCTCGGGCAGATGGAGACAGAAAAGGCGGTCGTCACCGCATGCGCCGTTCATGCCGCAGCGGGCGACGTATGCGCCGCGGAGCGGGGCGAATACGGCATGACGCCCTCGGACATTATCGAAGAACTGCCGTATATTTTCAAAAAAATCACGGAGTAACGGTCATGAAGCGGACAATTCTGTTCGCACTGATGATACCCCTGCTGCTCACCGGCTGCGGTGCGCGGCGGGATGCGGAGAACTGGAAAGCGTTTGCCGAGGCGGTCGAGACCGCGGAGCGGATATCGTTCCACGCGGAGATCACAGCGCTTTGGGAGGATACCTCCGTCTCGTTCGGCGCGGATATCGCGCGCGAGGGCGGCGAAACACATATCGCTCTCACCGCGCCGGAGACCGTTTCCGGCATATCCGTTCGCGCCAGGGACAGCGAAACGACGGTGGAGTTTGACGGCGTGATCCTCTCGCTCGACGCCGGGCGGAGCGAAACGCTCTCTCCGTGCGGCGCGCCGCAGCGCATGCTCGCCGCGCTCACGCAGGGCGCGATGGAATACTGCGCCGCCGCCTCGGCGGCGTTCACCGGCCCGGACGGCGAGAGCGTGACGCTCTGGCGCGACGAGACCGGCACGCTCACCGGCGCGGAGATCGCCCGCGGCGGGCGGAAGATTTTGACGCTGGAGATCACGGACTGGACGATAGAATAAGGGGAAATCACTTTATGGATACACGAAAGACAAGAACGTGGGCGGAGGTTTCGCTCGGCGCGCTGCGGCACAACGCGGCGGAATTGCAGCGCGCGCTGCCGGACGGCTGCGGCCTGCTCGGCGTCGTAAAGGCGGACGCCTACGGCCACGGCGCTTCCGAGATCGCCGCAGCGCTGCACGGGTGCGGCTGCCGGTATCTCGCCGTCGCCTGTCCGCAGGAGGCGCTCGCTCTCCGTCAGGCCGGGGAGACGCTGCCCATTCTGATCCTCGGCGCGGTGGACGCGGCGTTCGCGTCCGACATGGCGGCGAACGATATCACGCTCTCCGTGGAATGCGGAGAAAAGGGCCGCGCCCTCTCCGCAGCGCTGCGTCCCGGCGAACGGCTCAAGATCCATCTCAAGCTCGATACCGGCATGGGACGGCTCGGCTTTCGTGTGCAGGACGAGGCCGCTCTGCGCGAGGCCGCCGCGGCCGCGCGGCTGCCGAATCTGGACGCCGAGGGCGTTTTCACCCACTTTTCCGTTTCCGACACGCCCGGCGAGGAGGAATATACCGCCGCGCAGCTTGCGCTGTTTCTCGCCGCGGTTGAAAAGCTGGAAGCTGTGATCGGCCGCCGTTTCCCGCTGCGCCACTGTGCCAACTCCGGCGCGGTGCTCTCGTGGCGCGATAAGGGCGCGGCGCTCGATCTCGTCCGTCCCGGCCTTCTCACCTACGGCGTTTATCCGGACCGCGAGCGCGGCGGGCTCTCGCTCACGCCGGTCATGACGCTCAAAAGCCGTGTGAGTGCGATCACCCGCCACAGGAAGGGGGATTCTATCAGCTACGGCCGCATGTGGACGGCGGAGCGCGACTGCACGCTCGCGGTGATCCCCGTCGGGTACGCGGACGGTTTGCAGCGCTGCCTCTCCGGAAAGCTCGAGACGCTGCTGCGCGGGAAGCGCGTGAAGCAGGTCGGGCGCATATGCATGGACATGTGCATGCTCGACGTGACCGACGTCCCCGACGCCGCCGTGGGCGACGTCGTTACGGTGTTCGGCCGCGGGGACGACGGCGCGCCGACGGTCGCGGAGCTTGCCGCGCTCGCCGGGACGATCCCCTACGAGCTGCTCTGCGGCGTATCGCTGCGCGTGCCGCGCATTTATACCGAAGAATGATCCTCCGCGCGTGCGCTCTTCAAGCGCCGGCAGGCGCAACGGCAAGCCGGCCGTTTTTGCAATCGGCATCTGCCGCACCTTATGATACGGAAGACGCAGGCGCTCACAGGGCGTGGAATTGCAGCTCCGCCCGCCCGTTTCTCTTCCGAAAAACAATGGCCGCCCCTTTGGATGACCAAGGGGCGGCTATTGATATTACGGAGCATTTTCTCTCCGCTCTTTTTCCGGCGCGGAGGAAAGAAGCATCTCCGTCGCCGCGGCGATAAGCTCACGCTTAATCGTAGACGGACTCCGATTCCCAATCCAGAACAGCGCCGGTGGCGGCGTCGATCTCAAACTCATACTCCCGGTCGTTATAGATGATCTTCCCCTCGTAGATCAGCCGGCCGTCGTCGTAGTCCTGTTTGAATTCCACGATGTCGGCGCCGGTCGCGCCGGAGACCCGTGCCAGCGCCAGCGCCTTGGCATCCGTCTCGGAGACAGAGCCGCCGGTCGGCGCGCCGCCGGCTGAGGGAGACGTTACGCCCGCCGGACGGTCGGCGCGCTCTTTCTCGAATTTCACGATCTCGCCGCTGGTCGCGTTGACGTCGCAGTCGTATTCGTAATCGCCGGCGGTGAATTCCACGTCATAGACCATGACGCCGCGCTCCGTGTCCAGCCCGATCTCATAGTACGCCACCGCGTCGGCGCTCACCCCGGCGCGCTCCAGCGCCGCGGTCAGCGCCTTCTCTTCGCCGATATACCCCTTGTCGCTGGCCGTGCCCACGATCTCCAGCTGTGCCGCGCCCGCGGTATCGCTCAGCAGCAGATTGAGCTCGTTGATCGACAGCGGCGCCAGATCCTCAAAGGTGTGCAGCGGACGCTCCCGCAGGATCTCCTGGATAAGTTGCGCTCTGCCCCGGGTGATGCCGTACTCTGCCGCAAGGGTTTCCAGCTCCTCGCTCTGCACGACGGTCTGGCTCAGCACCGCGCCGTTGAAGCCGTCCGTTTGGAGCAGCTTGTTTACCTCTGCCGTCAAACGCCCCTGCAACGCCGCGCCGCGCGTCTGGCTGCTGCCATCCACGCTGATGAGGATGGAGTTTGCCCGGTCGTTCAGATAGCCGTTTTGCAGCATGGAGCCGATCAGTGCATTGACCGTCACATTCAGGTCGCTGCCGGAAAAGTCCATCGTCCCGACGATGACCTTGCCGTCCTCGTTCAGCGGGATGACGTCCAGAACGCGCTCCTTCTGGTTGACCTGAATTTCTATGCTGGGGTTAACATCCAGCGAAACCGTTGCATCTACGGTGTGATTGACCCGGTAAGCCGCAGCTCCAAAGCCCGCGCCAACAAACAGGCACAGGCAGGCGGCCAGCCCCGCCAGCTTTCCGATCCACCGATCCTTCTCTTTTGTCCGTGTTGTTGTCATCGTGATCCCTTGTCCTTTCTTGTTGCACTCGGAAAGAACAGCATCCAGCACATCCGGCGTCGCTTTTTCAAACGCCCGCCGAATCTTATCGTTCAGTTTCCGATCCGTCACGGCTGTCTCCTCCTATTGCAAGTACTGTTTTAGTTTTTTGATGGCTCTGGCGTATTTTGAAAGGACCGTGGACAGCGGAAGCTCCAGAAGCGCCGCGATCTGCCGGTGCCTGAGACCGGCCACGGCGTGCAAGGCAACAATCTGCCGCTCCTCGTCGGAGAACTGCTCCATGCAGGTGCGGAGGATCGTCTTGTCCTCCGGCGAAAGCGTGTCGGGATCGGGAATCCGGCTTTCCCATCCCTCCTGCGGAAGGACCACCGTTTTCTCCCGCTCCCGCAGGCGCTGCAGGCACAGGTTGCGGGTGATCGTCATCATCCACGCCATGGGCTTGCCGCGGGAGGCATAGCCCGCCGCGCCGCGCCAGATCGCAAGATACGCCTCCTGTAGCACGTCCTCCGCGTCGTGAGGGTCCTTCAGAACCGAAAGGGCAAAGCTGTACACCGACGCGCGGGTCCGCCGGTAAAGGCGCTCGAGCGCGTCCCGGTTTTCCGTCGCGACAGCATAGAGCAGGCTGTCCAGCTCTTCTCCGCTCACTATGGCTTTTGCGTCAGTTGTCAGCGTAAACAGCAGCATCTCTTGACCCCTTTCATTGAATTAATGCGCAGGAAGCGCGTTTTATTGCATCGAAAAGAAAATTTTTTTCAAATCGTCGAAAAACGCATGGAAGCCCCGGGGTGTCGGCTCCCCGATTTTTACGGAGTGTAGCAAACATTTTTTCCCGTGTCAAGGATGACCGGGGGATCCTCACGGATGCGGCCCGCCGGTCGGCGACGTTGCGGGACCGGAGCAGAACGGCGCGGTATCCTGCCATTACGCAATAAAAAAGGCCGTAAAAGTTGACAAACGGACATTTTTGCTGTTATAATCCGTTAAAACTGTTTTTGAGTTAATGCTAGGATTGCCTAACGGAGGAATCCATACATGAGTGTACGAATCATTGTTGACTCAACGGTAGACATGCCGGATGAACGGAAAGATCAGTTTCTCATTGTCCCGTTGACGGTCCGGTTTGGCGATGAGGAATTCATCGATGGGGTGACCATAGACAAAAAGCGCTTTTACGAACGCCTTGTAGAGAGTGACGTTCTGCCTACGACAAGTCAGGCAGCACCCGACGCATTTCAGCGTGTATTTGCGGACGTTGCGGAAGACGGGGACAGCGCGGTGGTTATCACAATTTCCTCAAAGCTCTCCGGCACCTATCAGAGCGCCTGCATCGCCGCGCAGGAATATGACAATATTTTTGTGGTAGACAGCATGACGGTCGCGATCGGCTCCGGGATCCTTGCGGAATACGCGCTGGAGCTCGCAAAGTCCGGCCGGAGCGCGGAGAAAATTGCAGAGACCCTTCTTCACAAGCGGGATGATGTGTGTCTGATCGCGCTGCTGGACACACTGGAGTATCTGAAAAAAGGCGGGCGCATCTCCAAAACCGCCGCGTTTGCCGGCGGTATTCTGAATATCAAGCCGGTGCTTACCGTGCAGGACGGAGAGCCGGTTGTGATCGGAAAAGCCCGAGGCTCAAAACAGGGAAACAACTTGCTGGCAGAAAAGATCAACAGCAGCGGAGGGATCGATTTTGCGATGCCCATTCTTCTGGGGTATTCCGGTTTGAGCGACGTTTTCCTCAGGAAGTACGTTGAGGACAGCCGGGCTCTGTGGGAGGGCCGCGTTGAATCGCTTGCATCCACGCTCCTGTGCAGCGTGATCGGTACGCATACCGGCCCCGGCGTCATCGGCGTTGCGTTCTTTCGAATGAACAGCGGCGAATAAGAAAAAGGCTCGCTTGTCGGGTCCCGTCGATCAAAATGGTTTTGCGTCTCGCTTTTTTCTCATCACGCTGTCCCCCACAGTTTCGACCCGCCGCCGGGGAAGTCCGGAGACGGCAAAAGCCCCGCAGTGATTTTCGTCACCGCGGGGCTATGCAGGATATCGATATTTGGTTGTTCAGGAGAACGGAAAACCGGAATATATTTTCCCGATTATTTTCTCTTTACAGGAATCCAAATCTCACAATAGTAGTTTTCGTCCATCGTTCCCTTGGCATATTTTTGGGGGTCATCATACATCTCAACACAGTATCCCGCCGCAAATTCGTATTCGCTGATGGCCGGCAGCCATTCTGTGAAGATTTTTGTATTGACATCCTGCAATGCATTCGGCATAGCACCTTTGCAAGGGAAAATCGCCCAGTCAAACGAAGGAACGGTACGCAAAACGAAACCTTCGGGAAGCTTCTGTCCCTTGTAGGTGTCAGCGATCAGGTATTCAAAAGAATCCGTCCCCATCGTTTCATCAATGTTAATGCCGAATTCCCCGCATACCGTCTGTCCCTTGCCCGAGGCATAGTGTTCCTGCCAGAACTGCGGAATAACGTCTTTTGCGCCCTCGTAGGCAAATTTTTTTGCGTTGGCGATAACGGTAAACTCGCCCTTTTTTTCAATTCTGTAATCCATCAGATATCCTCCTTCTAAATGAACCTTGATTTTTAACGGAGCAAAGGATTTCAGCATGACATTATCCTTTCGGACAGCCGTCGGCGTTGAGCCATGGAATCTTGTAAATGCCTTTGTGAAACTGTCGGGAGAATCGTATCCGTACTTCAAAGCAATATCAATGACAGTATGATCCGTACCGATGATCTCCTTTCCCGCTGATGCAAGCCGGCGGTTACGAATGTATTCGGCAACCGTGAAGCCGCACAGCATGGAAAAGCCTTTTTGATAATAAAAGGACGATATACCGATATGCTCAGCAATATCTTCAACGGAAATATCATCCAATAAATGATTCTCAATGTACTGAATAGAATCTCCGATCAGCTTCATCCACTCCACGCTTCACTGCTCCTTTGCCGTTATGCCTCTACTATATCAGAACCGGAATCGTATATCCCGACTTTTTATGCCAACATTTGTCCGATGCAATTTACATGGGTTCAGATAAATTCCGAGTGGGCAAACACATGATTTAACACAATATGAACACCTACACGCAAAACGGCAAAACAGGAAATTTTTTTGTTGACTTTTTTTCAGTCAAATGCTACTATAGGAAAGCTGACAGCATGCGCGAGTGGTGGAATTGGTAGACTCGCTAGATTCAGGTTCTAGTGTCCACTCCGGACGTGGGGGTTCAAGTCCCCCCTCGCGCACCAAAACGCGGAAACCCGCAATCCCAACGGATTGCGGGTTTTTCTTTATTTTTCCATGCTTTGCAGGATTTCGGCTCCTGAAAAAAATAATGAAAGAAACAGATTTGATATGTCTTGAAATATTTGATTCTATTATCCTGTCGATCCGGGGAGAAAAACAAAGAATACTGTTCGATCTCGGTTACCCGTTTTTCCTTGCCGTGGCTAACACCGGCAGTTTTCGTAAAGCGGCGGAGAACCGCTGCGTTTTCCTGCCCGCCTTCGGCCGGCAGATGCGTTTTCTGTGTTACATCTTTTTAAAAATTTGCGGATCGCGGAAAAGGAGATCGTAAACGCATGAGTCCTTATGTACTTCCAGGCAGCTGTTAGATCTGTGCAGCAGGATTTTTGAGAAAGCCGGGCTCGAACCGGAAGACGCGCTGAGCGTCGCCTCCCTGCTGGTAGATGCCGAGCGGCGCGGCATCAATGCGGTGGTAGGCAACAACCCCTTCGGCATTGGGCTCAACGGGGAAAAAAACAAGGAAACCGCCATTGACCAGGCTTGCAGCATTTCCGCCAAGGGCAGGGCCGTCATGATGGCAAAGCAGGGCATGGAGATCCCCATGGGCTGGTTCCTGGACGAAAACGGAGAGCCTACCAACGATCTCTCCAAATTCAGCGCCATGGTCCCCATGGCCGCCCACAAAGGTTACGGTATTGCCTTCGGCATCGAAGTCCTCTCCGGTTTCCTGTCCGGCGGGGCGCTCCCCCAAAACATGAACTCCCAGGCGGATCCCAAGTCCTGCGAGCTTGCCAATCAGTTCTTCGCGGCGGTCAACATTTCGTTCTTCCGGGACCCTGCAGACTTCAAAAAGAGCCTGGACGAGTACATTGACTGGATCAAGCTGTCCAAGCTCAAGGCCGGTGTGGACAGCGTAAAGTATCCCGGCGAAATCGAACACAACGCCTCTGTCAGGGCGGAAAAAGAGGGGATCCAGCTTCCCGATCCCGTGGCCCGGGATCGGATCGGTCACGCCGTCAAATTCGGTCTGGAGCCTTCCGATTACGCTTTTCTGCAGTGATCCTCCCCCATATATTTCCTGAATTAATTCAATAACAACGAGTTCCCGGCATGGAAGGGTTTATGAATGGCGATCCTTGCCTGTATGTTCCTGCACGCCCTTCCCAAACCGCTGCCGCGGTGCGCGCCGCTCTTCAGCCGAGATGCTTCTGAAAAAAACTCACGTCAAGATATCTCCCGAATTTGCAGGCGACGGAGCGCATCACGCCAATCTCCGCGAAGCCGTTTTTTCGGTGGAAGCGCAGCGAGCCTTTGTTATCGGACGTAATGATGGAGATGATATTTTCGATGCCCCGTTCACGTCCAAGCCGCTCGACCTCCGTATAGAGCTTCTGTCCGGCGCCGGCGCCGCAGCAGGCGCGATCCACATAGATCGAAAGATCGGCGGTACAGCGGCAGGCGCTGCGGGAGTTGAACACATCGAGATAGGCGTAGCCGATGGGCCTTCCCGCGCCGTTGTGCGCGACGATGTACGGATAGTCCTTCGTGATGCGCGCCACACGCGCGGCAAATTCCTCCGGCGTGACCGGTTCCTCTTCGAGCGTGACGCAGGTATTTTCGATGTAATAGTTATAAATCTCCGTACAGGCGGCGATATCCTCCGGCGCAATGGGAGACAGCGCCACCTCCGTGCGGCGCGCGGCGAGCGCGGCCTCCAGAACGGCAATGTCCCGCTGATCCTTTTCGCGGTTGAGCGCCCGTTTGAGCGCGAGCACGTCCTCGAGCGGCGCGACCGGGATGCCGTCCAGAAACACGGTCTTGCCCGGGAGCATATTTTCATAGATCTCCACGTCCGGCGCAGGGACAAACCGGCGCGTGCCGTCCGGAAGGGTCTGCGCCTCGCAGCGCTGCGCGAGCGCATCGCCGAGCTTTTTCGTACACCATACGTCCAGATCGTGCGTCTCCTCGCGCAGACCGTAAAGCACCATTGCGCCGCCGGCGTTGATGCGGTATTCGTTTTCGTCGAGCGCCAGTTCGCCGAGCCGCTGCCGAATGTCCTCTGCCTTCATCGGATCTCCCTCTCTTTTTCCGAAAAACTTTCTCACAGAATGTAGCACACATTTCCCGCTGCCGCAATCGGTTTTTTTGTACAAGAGTTTTTGGGGCGAATGTCTTGCCAATTCGACGAAGACACCATATAATACTTTTTATGAAAAAGGGATTAAGCTTGAAAACGGCGCTGACGGCTCTGGCAGCGTCGTTTGTATGGGGGACCGCATTTGCCTTTCAGCGCATGGCCGCGGGACATATCGGAGCGATCACATTCAACTTCTATCGCAGCGTGCTGGCCGCGCTGGCGCTGGGGGTTCTTCTTTTTGTGTCCAACCGGCGGAGGAGACCGGAGGAGCGAAAAAAGAGCGCCCGAAAAAAGATCGCCGCCGGCGGCATCGTGTGCGGCGTGCTCGTGGCCGTCGCCTCGGTCCTTCAGCAGTACGCCATTGCGGAGGTCGAAGCGGGTAAGGCGGGCTTTCTGACAACGCTCTATATCCTGCTCGTGCCGCTCTTCAGCGTCGTATTCCTGCATAAAAAGGTCGCGCCAAACCTCTGGGTCAGCGTAGTGCTGGGGCTCACGGGTCTTTATTTCATCAGCGTGAAGGACGGCTTCACCATTTCGCCGAGCGACGCGATGGTTTTGCTGAGCGCGGTGATCTATGCGGCATACATTCTCGCAGCGGATTACTTTGTCCGCTTCTGCTCGCCGACGGAGCTCAACTGCGCGCAGTTCATCGTGGCGTCCGTCGTCTGCTTCGTCGGCATGCTCGCCGCGGAGGAGCCGACCGCAGCGCAGCTTCGCGATAACATCATCCCGATCCTGTACATTGGTATTTTCTCGAGCGCGGTCGCCTATACGCTCCAGTTTGCCGCGCAGCGCAACGGAAACCCCGTCGCCGTGACGCTTCTTTTGAGTATGGAGTCGGTGTTCAGCGTGTTGGGCGCGGCGGTGCTGCTGCACGAGTTTCTGTCCGGACGCGAGCTTTTCGGCTGCGGCATCATGCTCTGCGCCGTCATTCTCGTCCAGCTGCCGGAGGGCTTCTTGAAGCGAAAGACGAAACCGAATAACGAGTAACGAACTTCCCCGCGCCGGCGATACGCCGGCGCGGGGAGTATGCTTTTCCGGTGTTTTTTCGGAATGACCTGCCGTCAACCCCTGATTGATTGCGGCAGTGCCGAAAATGCGGTATGCAGCAGCCAACGAATTGATTCCCTCCGCACGCAGAGCGTTTGGCGGCGCTTCCATACGGGTTTACAGCGTTTTTTCTCCCACTCGCTGCAGGGGCATGCATCTTAAACAATTCTGTTTAGAAGATATTACACCTGCTGTTCTGATTATTTTGATTGTCCATATTGCCTTAGCTGTACGATGGACGCTTATCAAAATCTTATCAGCGGTGATAAATCACCGTGGGACGGTCAGCACAGTTGTTTCGGGTGGTTGTCACCCTAACAGTTATATTACTCGCAAAATTGATCGAAAAATCAAGATGGTGGTTTGCTCATTTTGTGACCCTAATTCAGTATTCCGTACACAGCCATGCCCGATATTGCGGATAATACGATTAAAAGAATAGGCGACAGCTTCTTCTTCGCAAAATGCCTATACCCAAACATCGAAGCAACCAGAATTGCCGTAAGGATGATTGCCTGCAAATTAATCTGGATTGCTGAAATCGCTCCAAAGCAGTTTCCAAAGACCATATAAATACCAGTTGCAAGAACAATGCCGATAACACAGGGCTTCAGACCACGTAAAACCGCTTGAACATACTTGTTCTTCAAAACGGTTTTAAGTAAGGCCGTCACCAAAAGGATAATCAGGAACGAAGGAAGAACAACCGCCAATGTTGCAATTACGGCGCCAAGAAAGCCCGCTTGGCTGCTTCCAATATAAGTAGCAAGGTTAACCATGATTGGTCCGGGTGTGCTTTCGCTGACAGCGATCATATAGGTCAGCATTTCATCGCTCAGCCATCCGTAAGACATTACTACATCACGAATCAAAGGAATTGCGCCGTAGGCTCCGCCAAAGGCAAAGCATCCGACTTCTAAGAAACCGAGAAACAGATCAAGATAAATCATTTCTTTGCACCGCCTTTCTGATCGGGTGCGCCGTTCAGAACAAAAATCGTCAGACTCACAACCGCCGCAATCAGCATCAGACTGATCGAGGAGAAATGCCATGCAAAGATATTGATACAGAGCATCACAATAGCGGAGCAAATCATAATCGCTCTGGGCAGTTTCTTCTTGTGCATTTTCTTAATCATCGTAAACGCTGCATCCAAAATTAAAATTCCGACTGCAATTTTGATACCCTTGAAGGCGTTGGCAATGATGGTCAATGCCAAAAAGTTATCCAGAAACATGGAAATCAGATAGATAACCACAAAGGACGGAACAATTATGCCCAGTGTTGCTGCCAATGCACCAACAAAACCGGCTTTCTTATATCCGGTAAATGTTGCACAGTTAATGGCAATAGGACCGGGAGTTGACTCCGCAATGACGGTCACATTCATCATTTCATCGTGGGTAATCCATTGTTTTCTTTCCACGCAGTTGTTTTCAATCATAGAAAGCATGGCATAGCCACCGCCAAAGGTGAACAAACCAATCTTTGCAAAAGTAAGAAACAAATCAAGTAAGATATTCATTCTTGTTCATCCTCCTTCCGGTACTCACATTGGCAGATCGTCATATCTCGGTCAACGGTAAGGGAGTCAGTTCGCATCAATTCAAACTGCTCGGTAAGGTAATCTACGGCATCCTGCAAGGGCAGATAATGTGTGTGATAGCCGTATTTCTCTCCATATACCAAACCTGCATCTTTCATCACTTTCATGTGTTGTGAAATCGCAGATTCTGAGATACTAAACTTTTTAGAAAGAGAGCGCACACAATGCTTTCTTTCCAAAAGAGCTTGATATATTTTCAAACGCATCGGCTCGCCCAATGCTTTTAACATACGATCAAGTTCCATGCTGTCGCTCCTTTTGTTTTAGTAGTTACTTAATTATAGCACTATTGTTTGTTTAAGCCAACACTAAATCAAAAAAACGCCCGCAGGATTTCTCCCCCGGGCGGCGTGTTGGTCAGCTATCCAAAGGTTTATACTCTGTTACGGTTTTCAAGTAGGTTTCTGGATCTCCGTTGAGCACCAACTCGGCATACGCCACCGGGTCATTGTAGATCAGATAGTCCAGCTCTGACCGCTGATACATATTGTCGGCAACCTCATTCTCCACGGCGGTACAGTCGATGGAGATCAGCGTACCGTCTGACATTTTCACCTCCACGCAGAGGGATATTTTCCGGCATACTCGGTGAGCCTGTGGTGCCGTCAAGAGTTATGCGCAAATTCGTTTGCAGGCTCTGGCTGAATGAAGTCAACCGGCAATAGAGACGTCTTCCAGAGCCGCCTCTAAGTGCTT
>SFFV01000047.1 GCA_004557735.1 Clostridiales bacterium | reverse complement strand
TCCCCGAAAAGAAGAGGTGGTTTCGATGGAAGAAAAGAAAACGGAAAGGCCGCGCTACGGTCTGGGACAGAACAGCCGGTGGATGCTGCGGCAGGCGGCTGAGGCGCGCCGGTACGACGTGCCGGCCCTGACGCTCATAAAAGCGCTCGCCGCGGCCGGCACCGGCGTGGCCGGGCTGCTGCTCGCGCCGGAGGTCGTGCGCTGCGTGGAGGAGGGAGCTTCCCTCTCCCGCCTTCTCACGACGATCGCCGTGCTTACTGGGGCGTTGCTCGTGTGCTCGGCGGTCAGAGACTATCTGCATCATGGGCCGCTGTTCTCGCGGGTGGATGTGCGTCTTGCGATCATCCGCAAGATCCATTATAAAGCCTGCGTGATGGCCTATCCGCTCACCGAGGACCCGGAGGTCCTCAAGCTACAGGAGCGGGCCGACCGCGCGACCTGCAACAACCGCAGCGCGAGCGAGTCCATCTGGCTGGACGAGCAGAAGTTTCTCACCGCGGCGCTGAGCTTTGTGGTGTATCTGCTGCTGCTCACGAATACGAGCGCGTGGCTTCTCGCCGCGCTCACCGTGACGACCGCGGCGGAGTATTTCGTCAACCGGCGCATCAACGAGTGGGGCTACCGCCACCGCGACGAGGCCGCCGCGCTCGAAAAGAAAATGGACTATGTTTCCGACAAGGCGCAGAGCACCGTCCTCGGCAAGGACATCCGTATTTTCGGCATGCGCCCGTGGCTCGAAGCCGTGTATGACAAAACGCTCCGCGCGTTCGACGCCTTCGTCGAGCGGCGCGAGCGGGTGTATTTCTGGACGAACGTGATCGACGCCGCGCTCACCGCCGTGCGCAACGGCCTTGCCTATTACTTCCTGCTGCGCCAGACGCTCGCCGGGGGAATGGGCGCGGGCGACTTTCTGCTGTGCTTCTCCGCCGTCGGCGCGTATGCCGAGCAGCTCAACGGCGTTCTCGCCGAGCTCGGCACGCTGCGGCGGCAGAGTCTCGATCTCTGCGTCATCCGCGAATATCTTGAGCTGCCGGAGCCCTTCCGCATGGAGGGCGGCAAGCCCCTGCCGGAGTGCCCGGACGGGAAATACGAGCTGCGGCTCGATCATGTCTCCTTCCGCTATCCCGGCGCGGACAAAGATACGCTGCACGGTATTGATCTCACGGTGCATCCCGGCGAGCGGCTCGCCGTCGTGGGCTTAAACGGCGCCGGCAAGACGACTCTCGTAAAGCTGCTCTGCGGCTTTTATGACCCTTCCGAGGGGCGCGTGCTCTTAAACGGCGAGGACATCCGAAAGTTCAACCGGCAGGAGTACTACACGCTCTTCACCGCCGTGTTCCAGAAGTTCTCCGTGCTCGAAGCGACGCTGGAGGAAAACGTTGCGCAGACGCGCGAGGGCATCGACGAGGCGCGCGTGCGCGAATGTCTCGAAAAGGCGGGGCTCACGGAGCGCGTGGCGGCGCTGCCGGACGGACTCAAAACGCACATCGGCCGCCAGGTGTTCGAGGACGGCGTGCTGCTCTCCGGCGGCGAAATGCAGCGGCTCATGCTCGCCCGCGCGCTCTATAAGAACGCGCCCATCCTGCTGCTCGACGAGCCGACCGCCGCGCTCGATCCCATCGCCGAGAACGATATCTATCAGAAATACGCCGCCATGACCGTGGGGCGGACGAGCGTGTTCATCTCGCACCGCCTTGCCTCGACGCGCTTCTGCGACCGCATTCTGCTCATCGACGGCGGCGGCATTGCCGAGCAGGGCAGCCACGAGGAGCTGCTCGCGCGCGGCGGAAAATACGCCGGGCTCTTTGAAGTGCAGAGCAAGTATTACCGGGAGGAGGGCGAAAACGATGGAAGAGAATAAGAAAAAAGTATCCTCGCGCGAGGCGTGGCGGCTGCACCGCCGCGCGGCGAAGCTCTTTTATGCCGAACGGCCCGCGCTGCACGCGGTCAACTGGCTTTACGCCGCGTTCAAATCGCTCTCGCCGTATGTGCTGATTTATCTTTCCGCGCAGATCATCGGCGAGCTGACGGGCACGCGGGACGCGCACCGGCTCACGGTGCTCGCCGTTGCCGCCGTGGCCGCGGCGTCGCTGCTGCCGCTTGTGACCGCCGCGCTCGAGCACCGGCAGACGGTTTTGTACGACAACAGCTTCTATATCAACCAGAAGATCTATGCCAAAAAGATGCTGGACATGGATTTCCCCCGGCTGGACGATCCCAAAACGCACGACGATCTCGCCCAGATCGGCCAGAACGAAAACTGGGGCGGCTATGGCCTGGGCCGCGTGATGGATGTGGAAATGGAGCTTCCAAAGGCTGTGTTCGGCGTTCTGGGCGTCATTGTCCTCACCGTAACGCTCTTCACGCAGCGCGTGCCGGAGAGCGCCGGGGCGTGGACGGTGCTGAATCATCCGCTGTTCATCGCGGGATTCGTGCTGCTGCTCGCGCTGCTTACGGCGCTTTCGCCGCTTTGCGAATATCGCATGGCCGTGCTCACCGCGGAGCTCGCGCCGCTCGCGCGGCTCGGCAACCGGTATGGCTTCTTTTCGGATATGGCCCTTTCCGACCGCGACCGCGCGAGCGACATCCGCATGTATAATCAGCAGGACATCTGTGATAGCTACGCCTCTTCCGACATGCCGTTCAGCGCAAACGGCCCGTTTGCAAAGCTCGCGTGGGGCCGCGGCGGTGTGCTGATGATCGTGAGCGCTTCGGTCTCGGTGCTGTTCACCGCGGCGGCGTACCTCTTCGTCTGCTGCAAGGCGCTCGCGGGCGCGTTCGGCGCGGGCAGCGTTGTGCAGTATGTCGCGGCGCTCACCGCCCTCTCCGGGCACCTTACGGAGCTCCTCAACCAGAGCAGCATTGCGCGCAGCAACGCGCCGTTTCTGCAGGATCTCTTCGCCTTCCTCGATACGCCGAACGAGATGTATCAGGGCTCGCTCACGACCGAGAAGCGCTCCGACCGAAAGTACGAGATCGAGTTCCGCGATGTATCCTTCCGCTACCCCGGCACGGAGAATTGGGCGCTGCGCCATCTGTCGGTGAAGTTTGAGATCGGAAAAAAGCTCGCCGTCGTCGGGCCGAACGGCAGCGGCAAAACAACGTTCATCAAGCTGCTTTGCCGCCTGTACGACCCTACCGAGGGCGAGATATTACTCAATGGCATAGATATTCGGAAATATAATTACCGGGAGTATATGGACGTATTCTCCGTTGTGTTTCAGGACTTTCAGCTGCTGGCGTTCTCGCTCGGGCAGAACGTGGCCGCCGCGCCGGAATATGACCGCGCGAAAGCCGAGAAAGCGCTCCGGCAGGCCGGCTTCGGCGACCGGCTCAAAGCGCTGCCGCTCGGAACGGAGACGAGCCTCTTCCGCGATTTTGACGAGAACGGCGTCGAGGTCTCCGGCGGCGAGGGGCAGAAGATCGCCATCGCCCGCGCGCTCTATAAAGACGCGCCCTTCCTCATTCTCGACGAGCCGACCGCCGCGCTCGACCCGATCGCCGAGGCGGAGATCTACGAAAAGCTCAACGACATGGTCGGCGACAAGACCGCCATTTACATTTCGCACCGGCTCTCCTCGTGCAAGTTCTGCGACGAGATCGTCGTGTTCGACGCCGGGCGGCTCGTGCAGCAGGGCGCGCACGCGGCGCTTTTATCCGACGCGGACGGCGAGTATGCC
>SFFV01000028.1 GCA_004557735.1 Clostridiales bacterium | reverse complement strand
ATAACTCCTTTTTCCACCTCATTGCCTCCCTTTTTCTGCTATTTATGCTGAAGTCCCCGCTTTCGCCTAACGAAAACAGGGACTTCTTTGACAAGCTGAAAAGCGGAACGGCGTCAAGCCGTTCCGCTTTTTTTATTCTGTTACGGCGTCCATTGCCGCGGCGTACCATGCGCCGCCGTTCGGACAGACGAACGCCAGCTCGTAGGCGTTCTGCATGTTGTAGTTTTTCTGCTCCTGCCACGAGTTTGCGGTGAAGTCCGCCTTGTAGCGGACGGTGCAGACAAAGCAGTTCGCGCCGACGAACGAGAAGTCCGTAAACGTCAGCTCGTCATAGTTCACGCTCGTGGCCGAGGCCCAGATCATCGCGTCGGTGGATTCCTGGATGTACCGGTAAAGATCGGTCGTCCACAGGATGCAGTCGAGCAGCCCGTAATAGCGCCTCATCGAGGCACGCACCGGCGAGTCTATTTCGACCTCGTTGTCATAGACCTCCTCGCGCGTCAGGGTGAGATCGCCGCGGAAGGACTGCGAGCTGTAGTCAATATACCGGTTGAAGAAATACCGTACCGTGCCCTCCACGGCGCTTTGCAGCGAGGCATTGTTCGGATGGAAGAACATGATCTGCCCGTTTTTCCCGACGAGCGGGGAGAGCGCCGTCCCGTCGGCGGCGGTGGCCTGCACGTCCGGCAGGGAATAGAGGCCGTCAAAGGACCAGCGCACGGTGTCGAACGCCTGATCGCCGGTATAATACTCAAGACCGCGCAATATGCCGCGGTCGGAGCTCTGCGCGTCGTCGGGCGTGAGTACCGCGCCGCAGAGTGTTACGGTGACGTCCGACGGAGCGGTGATCGAAACGCTGTAGCGCGGCAGGGGAAGCGCATAGCGTGTGACGCCGTCACCGGCGTCCTCCTCCGGGGCGATCTCATCGCCTGCACCGTTTGTGACGGTGATCGCGCCGTACATCTTCTCGACCCGATAGCGTGTGAGGCGCGGCACAACGGTGAAGCGGCTTTCGATCTCCGGCATATCCGAAAGCAGAATATCGCGCTCCGCGATCTGCGCGTCTGTGAGCGGAACGCCGTTTATATACACCGTCTCGCCTGCGAGCGCCGTGACCTCCACGGCGGTGCTGCGGAGATTGCCGAGCGCTTCGCACGGGACGATATCGCCGACCTGCCAGAGATGCTTTCCGAAGCCGAGATCGCTGCCCGGCTTTTCGATGAGCGACACGGTGCACACATCCACGCCGCCGCAGCGAACGATGAATTTGGGCGACCGCGCGCTGTTCTCCGGCGCGCGGCGATAGGAAAAGCTTTTTCCGGCCAGCAGGACGCTCTCGTATTCCTCATAGAGCGCAGCGGCGTCGTCAAAGACGCCGGAATCGCTCTCGATCGAGGCCTTCACATAGCCGAGCCATACCTCCGGCGCGGTGGATTCCATGAGAGAGTCCATCACATGCTCGGGCAGCGCCTGCTCGTATACGCGCAGATATTTGTAAAACGCCGCGCAGCCGAGCGAGGCGAAAAGAAGCCATGCCGCCGCATAGATCACAAGGAACCGCCGCCAGCGGCGGCGGGAACGCTTTACCGACTCGTCCGGCGCGGCGCTTTCCGGCGCTGCGGACGGAGCTTCCGTTTTCTTTTCTTCCATACTCAAGCCCCTTCCGACAGAACGATAAATGCCGTGGGAATATTGCGCGGCCCGGTGACGGAGGCGCAGTTGTTGATGATCTCGCCGCCGTACACCATAACGCTCGAAGAGCCGCCGTCAAGATTGCCGGCGTTTACCGCGCCGTATTCAAGCATGATGTCGGCCACATCCTGCATCGTTGCGCCGAGAGTGTTGATCGACCGCCCGTCGAGCACGAGCAGAAGAACGCTTCCGTCGGCGCACTGGCCGATGGCGGTGCGCGGGTTGACGCCGCCGCCGAGGTTTTTGGACTGCACCTCGCCGTTGATGATAAGCGCGGAGGCGAGCCCGTCGTGCGTGCGGAAGCTCACCGCGTCGGTGAGACCCTGCGCGAGCGCCTCATCCGCCGTCATCGTGCCGACATGGAGGATGTGGTCGGCGTCAAAGCCGACGACGTTGTAGAGCTCGTCCTCGCGCGCGGTGTGGAGCAGCGCTCCGCCGGAGATCACAAGACCCTGCGGTACGCCGCCGTTGCCGCGGCCGTTTTCGTCGTTGAAGCCGCCCGCATTCGTCCCGGCGACGCCGCCGTATTTTTCCACCAGCTCCGTGAGCTGCAGTCCGGGGATCTTCGCATCGAATTCCTCGCTTGAAACGCCGAGGATAACGCGCGAGGGATCGCGCACGATGAGGAGCTTGCCCTTGGCTGTGCCGCGCGTGATGGCGACGAGCTCCACGCCGTCATCCTCCGCTGTGCCGGTTCCGGACGAAGCCGGAGCAATGTGGATGAGAGAGGTGTTTACCGTTTCGGTTTCATCGTTTTCGGTGCTCTCGCTCTTGAAAGCGTCTACCTCCTCCTGTGAGAGAAAAATGTTCGGGATCCACCGGATCGCGCTCGTTTCGCGCATGGAGCGGCAGAATTTTTCCGTCACGGTCGGAGAGGGACCCTTTTCCAGGACCCAGATCACGCCGAGAAGCGTTATAAGCAGCAGCGCGAGCGTAACAAGGAGAAACGCGCCAAGCCGCCCCAGCGGACGGGCGGCGTTTTTTTTCGGTTTGCTTTGTTCGTTCGGCTGCATGATGTCGTTCCTTTCTGCAAAGGGTGCCTTTCTATTGTATCCGGGAAAGACGGCGATTGCAAGCGGGTTCGCGTATTTGCCGCGAACCCGCCCGCTGTTTTTATTCATATATATTTATACGATTTTCTTTTATGCGTCCTCCGGCGCGGCGGCGCCGGCGAAGAGCGCGGCTTCCGCGCTCTCGTAGGCGATGTACCAGACGGCCTGACCTTCCTCGAGCCCGGAGACGATCTCGACCTTCTCGCCGTCCGAAACGCCGGTCACGACCTCCACGGGGCCCGTCAGCTCGCCGGTTTTGGCGTCGCAGCCGGTGTAAACGACCGTTTTGAAGCCCTGCTCGGCGAGCGCCTCGGCGGGAAGCCAGAGAACATTTTCCGTGGTGCCGACGGTGAGCACGGCCGTGGCGTTCATGCCGTCGAGCATGTTCTCCGCGCGCGGCATGGTGATGGTGACGGTATACTTGCTGTTGCCGCCGTTGTTTTGTCCGTTCGGATCGATGGCGCTCACGGTGCCGGTAAAGGCCCGGCCGGGCAGCGCATCGACGGTGACCTCTGCCTCCTGCCCGGTGTGGACGGAGAGAATGTCCATCTCGTCCACCAGCATCTGCACGCTCACCGTGTCTATGGGCGATATGCGCATGAGCTCGGTCTCGGTGCGGTCATACATTTCAAAGGGAGGCTCTTCACCGCCGCCGCCGCCCCAGAAGATCGGCTCGTCCGGGAGATCCGGTTCCTCCGGCTTTTCCGGGCGGACGACCCAGAGCAGCACGCCGTTTTCGTCGTACACGAGATAGACGAGATCCCCGGCGGCGAGCCGGTTGGGGTTCGACACGGTCCAGTCGGCGGCGTCCGCGTCCCAGTCGTAGACGGAAACGCCGTCAAAATTTGTCACGGGGATATCCTCGGCGCTTTCCGTATCCACGACGGGCTCCGCCGTGAGATCGCTCACCGGCGCGGCGGGCGCGGCAAGGAACGTCATGCTGCCGAACGTAACCTGGGAAAGAAGCGCCGCACGGACGGTGTATTCCTCCGGCACGCCTTCGGAGGGACTTGCAAGCAGCGCGGCGGTATAGGCTTCGCCGCTTCGCATGAGACCGATACGCGCCGTGTCGAGACCGGACACGCGCCCCGCGGCGGACGCCGCAACGGTGCCGTTCTGGTAAAGCCGGAAGAGCTTGAGCATCGTGTCCTCATAGTCGCGGTGAAGCTGGGAGAGACGGCGGTATTCGCCCTCGGCGTCCACGTCGCGCAGGGTGATCACGGTCGTCCCGGCGTAGATCTGCCGTTCCGCGGCGGTGTTGACCGCCGCGACCGTGCCGGCCGAAGCGGTCACGTTCCACGCGCTGTGCGGATAGAGCGTTCCCGTGCCGACGGTGTCGCCGTCAAGCACGATGTCGGCGCTCGCGCCGAGCGCCGGACCCTGATCCGTGAGCGTCACGGTGAGCGTGTCGCCGCGGCGGATCTCGATGCGGCCCGGATATTCCGTGCCGTCCCCGAGCCGGACGGTGACGCTCTTGCCGGGGGTCGCGGCGTCGGACGCCGTTTCCGCGTCCAAGGCCATGCGCCCGTCAAGCGAGACGACCATGAGAGCGCCGTGCTCGCGGATGACGCTCTGCACATCGTCGCCCGCCGCGGCGTAGACCGCCTTGACGCGGCCCGCCGCGGGCGCGGCGAGAGAGGCGGTCGCCGCGCCGGAGGCCGCGGTGCGGATCTCGCCGGCAATGTATTCAAGATTGTTCTGCACCGTGGCGACCGTGTTCATGACCGAGGTCTTGTCCACGGCGGCAAGCGCCTGCCCTTCGGCGACGATGTCGCCGTTTTGGACAAGATAATTCGTGATCTCCACGCCGTGCGGCACGGTGATCTTCACGCCGTCCTCGCCGGAGAGCGTGCCGGCGCCGGCAACGGTCGAGTCGATGTCGCCGCGCTGTACGGCGACGGATTTTGCCGTGCCTTTGTCCTCCTCCTTCTGTCCGGAGGAGAGCATCGCCGGGAGCGCCGCCATCAATACGGCAACGGCCACAAGCACCGCGGCGATGATGATATTCTTTGTTCTTTTCCGTTTCGCTTCCATGTCAGCCTCCGTAATGCAGCGCGTCGATGGGCTTCATCTTGGCGGCTTTGTTTGCCGGATACAGCCCGAAGATCACGCCGATGGCAAAGCAGAAGATCGCCGCGAGCGCCACAATGCCGCCGCTGAGCGCAAATTGCAGCCCGGCATCCGCCGCGATGGTCGAGGCAAGACGCAGGATGCACCACGAGAGGAAAATCCCGATGACGCACCCGAGCATGCAGAGCATGACGGCTTCGATGAGGAATTGCATGAGGATCGTGCCGCGGTCCGCGCCGATGGCCTTTCGGATGCCGATCTCGCGCGTGCGCTCCGTGACGGTGACGAGCATGATGTTCATAATGCCGATGCCGCCGACAATGAGCGATATGCTCGCGATGCCGCCGAGCAGGATCTTGAGGATATTCGTCACGGACCCCATCGCGTTCTCCATGACGTCCATGGAGTAGACCCAGTAGCCGTCGCTGCTGCCGAAGAAATTATAGAGAAATTCGTTGACGACGGCTTCGACGTCAGCCATCTTTGTGCCTTCCGGCGCGGTGACGTAGAACTCCGAAATGGCGCTGCCGCTCTGGGGGTACTGGCGCGTGTATGAGGTGAAGGGGATATAGACCGTAGCCATGCGGCCGCCGCTGTAAACGAGCGAGGTGCGCTCGCCGAGCACGCCGACGATCGTATAGCGCATGCCGTCGACGGAAAAGTCCTCGCCCACGCAGTCGGTGTAGCCGACGATCTGCTCCGCGGCCTGTTTCGAGAGAACGCACACGCGGCTCGCGTTGTCCACGTCCGCATTCTTGAGGAACCGGCCATACTCGATCGTGAGGCCGTTGATGTCGCCATACGCCGGCATCGTGCCGATAAGGTCGATATCGTCGCTCGAAGAGCCGGCTTTGCCCTTGGCGCTGCTGCGATTGATCGGCGCGACGGCCTCGACGCTCTCGTTCTCCTGCGCCCACTTTTTGAGATCGTTCACGGTGAGAGAGCTTCCGACCTCCTGCCGCCAGACGTAGGCGTCCACATAGTTGCTGCCGAGACTGGCTACTTCGTCCGTTACGGTGCTCGTAGCGCCGTTTACGAGACTTACGAGCACGACGAGCGCCATGACGCCGATGATGATGCCGAGCATCGTGAGCGCGGCGCGCATCTTGTTTGAGCCGATGCTGCGCAGCGCCATTTTAAAGGATGATATCATAGCTGCACCTCCGTGACGCGCCCGTCGAGGATGTGGATGCTGCGCCTGGCCTGACGGGCGATGTCGTTGTCGTGCGTGATGAGTACGACGGTGTTTCCCTGCTCGTGCAGCCCGTGGAGAATATCCATGATCTCGCGGCTGGTTTTGGAGTCAAGGTTTCCGGTCGGCTCGTCCGCGAGCAGGAGCGAGGGCTCCGTTACGAGTGCGCGGGCGATCGCCACGCGCTGCTGCTGGCCGCCGGAGAGCTCCGTCGGCAGGTGCCTGGCACGGCGGGAGAGCCCCACGCGCTCGAGCGCCGCGGCGACGCGCTTTGCGCGCTCCGCCGGCCTCACGCCGCGGTAGATGAGCGGCAGCTCCACGTTTTCCTCCGCGGAGAGCTTGGCGATGAGGTTGAAGTTCTGGAAAATGAAGCCGATCTTCTCGTTTCGGACACGGGCGAGCTGCTTTTCGCCGTAGTCCTCGATGGGAATGCCGTCGAGCCGGTAGGTCCCGGCGTCTGCGACGTCCAGACAGCCGATAATATTCATCAGCGTGGATTTGCCGCTGCCGGAAGGGCCGATGACGCTCACGAACTCCTTCGGATAAATGTGCAGCGTCACATGGTCGAGCGCGTGGACGCGCTCCTCGCCGATCTGATAGACCTTGGAAACGTCATGTAAATCGATCATAGGGCGTCATCCTTCCACCGGTACGCTGACGTCCGAGCCGTCCTCGGCGGCAGCGGCGTCGCCGTCCGAGGCGAGCGTGACGTCCGAGCCGTCCTCGACCCAGGCATCGCCGCCGCTTGCGTCGCCGCCCGTGCCGTAGTAATAGGCGTATGGATCAAAGACTTCCTGATAGTACACGGTCTGTCCCTCGGCGAGACCCTCGGTGATCTCCACCATGCCGCCGCCGGTGAGACCGGGGATGACCGCCGTTTCGCCGCCGAGCGTGCCGGTGGCGGCATCGTACGTCGTATAGACGAACGAGCTGTCGCGCGTCTGGCGCAGCGCCTTTTCCGGGATGAGCAGGGCGTTATCCACGCCCTCGATGCGGATGAGCGCCTTGGCGGTCATGCCGGGGAGCATACGGCTGTCTTTGTCGAGCGTGATCTCCACGCTGTAGCTCGTGATGCCGTAGCTGCTCTTGGCCGAACGCTCCACCGCCGTCACAACGCCGGAAAACACCTCGTCGCCGATCGTGCTCACGGTGATCTGCGCCTTCTGTCCGTTCTGCACGGAGAGAATGTCCGTTTCGTCCACACTCACGGTGAGCTTCATGCTCGTATCCGACGAGAGCGTGAGGAGCTTCGTTTCACCGCTCGCGGCGGCGCTGCCGCCGGAGCTGTCCGAGCCGCCCGCCGACACATAGTCGTTCATCGCGCCGCCGTAGACGATGCCGTCGCTGTAAGAGTCGGCGTCCGTTCCGTCGGAGCTGCCGGTGGTTTTGTCGCTGTAGTCGATGGAGGAGACGGAGCCGTCAAAGGGCGCCGTCACCGCCCCGGCGCTGTACATGCCGAGCAGCGCCATGAGATCCTCTTCCTTTTCGCGGCGGTCCTTGAGGACGGATTCGTAGTTCGCGCTGTAAGCCGTGTCGCGAAGATTGAAGAGATAATTGCCCGCGTACACCTGCCGGTTCTCGGCGGTGTTGACCGCGGAAACGACGCCCGCGTAGCCGGTGATGCGCAGCGGATTGTGGATATAGAGCGCGCCCTCGCCGAGAGTGCCGCCGTCGGCGTCCAGCACCGCGGCGGCGGCGCCCGCCGCCGGACCGTTGTCGGTAATGAGAACGGTCGCCTTGCCGCTCTGGAGCTTGTCCACCGTGCCGGGGTATGTCTTTTCGTCCACGGTCACGCTGACCTTGTCGCCCGCGGCGAGAGAGCCGGCGTCGATATCCACAGCCATATAGCCGTCAAGCGAGAGTACCGCGAGAGCGCCGTGCTCCATCATGCACGCGGCGACGTCGTCATCCTTCTGCGCATAGACGATCTTCACGCGGCCGTTCACACCGGTCGTTATGTACGGCTGCACCGTTTCTCCTGTCGCGCTGCGAAGCTGCTCGTCGAGCTTATCGAGCTCGGCCTGTACATCGCTCATCGCGCCCATGACGGAGGAGAGCTCCACCGTGGCGAGCGCATCGCCCTTCTTCACGGTCTCGCCTGCCTTGACGAGAATTTTGTCGAGCTTCACGCCCTTGGGCAGGACGATCTGCTGCGTGTCCGCGTCGGCGAGCATACCGGAGCCGGAGACCGTCGTGCTGATGCTGCCGGTCGTGACGGTCGCCTCGCTCACGGTCGGCGCGTTCATGCTGCCGACGGCTTCGCTGACCTTTCTCTTCGCCGCGCGCACGGCAAAGAATATGGCGAGCGCCAGCACCACGACGATCGAGACCGTCACAATGATGCGGCGGCGCTTTTTGTGCTGCTTTTCACGCTGGATCGAGGCAAACAGCGCCTGGTCCCGGTCCCCGGCCTGCTCCGGGGCGGACGTTACATTCTTTTCATCCATACATTTGTTCTCCTATAATCCCATGATTTTTCCGGATAAGGATATCTCTAAGACGCGCCAAAACCGGGTTTGGTTCTGCTTCGCCGATGACAATATGGTAACAAACCCCGCTTTAAAAATAAAGCGAGGTTTGTTTAAAACTTTATTAATCATTTCACAACAACATTTTCTTTGCCGCACTGCTCCTCCAGCTCGGCGACAAACGCCGGATGGATGAGACACGGCGCGCCGAGACGCTTTTTTGTGTCCTCCATATAAAGGACGATTCTCTCGTTCCCGGGGAACATCGTAAGCAGGAGCTTCACCCGCCGGCAGAGCGGATGATCCGCGCCCGGAATGCGCACATAGAGCGTGCGCGGCTTCCCGTCCGGCTTCGCTGCCGGCGGGGAGGAAACGGCGGTGCGGCCCGGCACGTCCAGATCGGAGAGCGGGCGGATGGAGTCCACCATGAGCTGCGGCTCCTTCTCATCGCGCAGCGAGATCTTCCCGCGCACGAGCAGGGGAGCGGCGTCCTGCACGTAGCTTCCGCCGGAATCGAGCGCGCGCTGGAACGCCAGAAGCTCCATGGAGCCGGTGTCGTCCTCGAGCTGGATGTAGCTCATGAGGGTATTGTTCCGCGTCGTGCGCGTTTTGCAGCTCGCCACGACGCCCGCGATCAGAACCTCCTGTCCGTCACGGAAGCGCCGGGGCGTTTCCTCGGCAAAGTCGTTCAGGATCGCGCCGATGGCGACCGCGCCGACGTCGCGCGCCCGGTCGCGGTAGTCGTCCATCGGATGACCGGAGAGATAAAGCCCGGTCGTCTCGCGCTCCATCGTCATAAGCTCCTGCCGCGTGAACTCCGGTACGTCCGGCAGCGGGACGGTGCGGACGCTCTCACTTTCCGATTCGCCGCCCATGCCGAAAAGGTCGAGCTGCCCGGCAATATTTTTCCGGCTGTCGGCGGTGACGCTGTCGATGATCGGCCCCGAGGCCGTGAGCAGCGCCCGGCGCCTGAAGCCGAGCGAATCAAAGGCGCCGGCCTTGATGAGCGATTCCACGGCGCGGCGGTTCAAATCGCGCGGCACCATCCGGCGGCAGAATTCGTCGAGCGTGCGGAACGGGCCGCCGCTCTCGCGCTCGGCCTTGAGCTCTTCAATGAAGCCCCAGCCGATACCCTTGATGGCGACGAGACCGAAGCGGATGTTCTCGCCCGCCACGGTGAAGTCGGCGTCCGACTCGTTCACGTCCGGCGGCAGGAGCTTTATGCCCATGTCGCGGCACTCGGCGATATACTCGGCGACCTTCGTGCTGTTGTCGAGCACGCTCGTGAGCAGCGCCGCCATATACTCGCGCGGATAGTGGCATTTCATATACGCCGTGCGGTAGGTGACGAAGGCGTACGAAACGGCATGCGCTTTGTTGAAGGCGTAGTTGGCAAAATCAACGATCTCGTCGTAAATGCTGCCCGCGACGTCCTCCGGCACGCCGTTGGCGACGCAGCCGGGGATGTTCCGCGCGGGATCGCCGTGGATGAAGGCGACGCGCTCGGCGTCGATGACGGCGTGCTTTTTCTTGCTCATGGCACGGCGGATGACGTCCGCCTGACCGAGCGAGTATCCGGCAAGCTCCCGGAACACCTGCTGCACCTGCTCCTGATAGACCATACAGCCGTAGGTGACGCCGAGGATCGGTTCGAGCTTCGGGTGCTTGTAGCGGATCTTTTCCGGGTGCTGGCTGCACTCAAGGAATTTCGGGATGCTGTCCATCGGGCCGGGGCGGTAGAGCGCGATAACGGCGGTGATATCTTCGAGAGATTTCGGCCGCAGCGCGGCGCACACGCCCGTGATGCCCGCCGATTCGAGCTGAAATACGCCCGAGGTCTTGCCGGCGGCAAGCATATCGAACACCGCCGGATCGTCCATCGGAATGGTGTCCACGGAAAAATCCGGATCTGTGCGCCGGACGAGCTGCGCCGCGTCCTCGAGCACCGTGAGATTGCGAAGCCCCAGAAAGTCCATTTTCAGCAGACCCAGCTCTTCGAGCGTCGTCATCGTATACTGCGTGACGGGGCTGCCGTCGTTCGTGGCGAGCGGGACATATTCGTACACCGGCCGGTGCGTGATGACGACGCCGGCGGCGTGGGTGGAGGCGTGGCGCGGCATGCCCTCGAGCGCACGGGCGGTGTCGATGAGTTTTTTGACCTTTTCATCGCTCCCGTACATATCCTTGAGCGGCTTGGAGAGCTTGAGAGCCTCGTCGAGCGTCATATTGAGCGCGCCTGGGCCGCTCGGCACCTGCTTGGCGACGGCGTCGGTTTCGGCATAGCTGATGTTCAGCGCGCGGCCGACGTCGCGGATGGCCATGCGCGCGGCCATTGTGCCGAACGTGACGATCTGCGCGACATGGTCGGCGCCGTATTTGCGCGTCACATAGTCGATGACCTCGCCGCGGCGGCGCACGCAGAAGTCCATGTCGATATCGGGCATGCTCACGCGCTCCGGGTTGAGAAACCGCTCGAAAAAGAGCGAGTACCGGATCGGGTCCACGTCCGTGATGCCGAGCGTGTAGGAGACCATGCTGCCCGCGGCGCTGCCGCGCCCCGGGCCGACGGGGATGCCGTGGCTTTTCGCATAATGAACAAAGTCCCACACGATGAGGAAGTAGTCCACAAACCCCATGCGGTGAATCATGTCCAGCTCATATTGGAGCTGCGCTTCCATCTCCGCCGTGCCGCTCTCGCCGTAGCGGTGCGCGTACCCCTCGCGGCAGAGGCGCGTGAGGTAGGCGAAGCTGTCCGTTTCCCCCTCCGGGAGCTTATATTCCGGCAGGTGGTAGTGACCGAATTCAAAATCGTAACGGCAGCGCGCGGCGATCTCCTCGGTGACGTCCGCGGCCTGCGGCTCATCGGGGAAGAGCGCGCGCATTTCCTCCTCGCTTTTGAGATAGAGCTCGGGGGAGGAGAACTTCATCCGGTCGGGGTCATCCACGGTTTTGCCGGTCTGTATGCAGAGAAGGACGTCCTGATTGCCGGCGTCTTCCTTATTAATATAATGCGCGTCGTTTGTCACGACGAGAGGGATGCCCGTCTCGCGCGAGAGACGGCGCAGCCCGAGCGCAGCCTTGCGTTCGTCCGGAATGCCGTGATCCTGAATTTCCAGAAAGAAGTCCTCGCCGAACAGCTCGCGCAGCTCGAGCGCCTTTTTCTTCGCGCCCTCGTAATCGTCGGCGACGATGTGCCGGGAGAGATATCCCGCGAGACAGCCGGAAAGGCAGATCAGCCCCTCGGCGTGCTCGTGCAGAAGCGCCCAGTCGATGCGCGGCCTGATATAAAATCCGTCCGTAAAGCCGCAGGAAACAAGATAGCAGAGATTCCGGTAGCCGACGTCGTTTTTGCACAGGAGGATGAGATGGGAATACTCGTTGTCGATGCCGTGCTCGCGGTCAAAGCGGGAGCGCGGCGCAACGTACACCTCGCAGCCGATGATCGGACGGACGCCCTCGGCAAGACACGCGCGGTAAAAAGAGACTGCGCCGTACATCACGCCGTGGTCGGTGACGGCGAGCGCCGTTTGCCCCATCTCCTTGGCGCGGCGCGCCAGATCCCTGATGCGGCAGGCGCCGTCCAGCAGGGAGTATTCCGTATGCACATGCAGATGGACAAAGCCCATATCAGTCTCCTTTGTACTCTAACAGCTTCTTTAACCGGTGGCTCATGCAGCTTTTGGACACCGGGGGGCTGGCGAGCCGCGCAAGATCGGAAAGGCTCGATTCGGGGTTGGCGATGCGCAGCATGGCCGTTTCCTGCAAAATATCCGGGAGCGTGTCGAGACCGTATTTCCGGTCCAGCTCGCGGATGGCGTCAAGCTGCTCCTGTGCGGCGAGGACGATCTTGTCGGCGTTGGCGCTGTCGCAGTTGACGCGGCGGTTGACGGCGTTTCGCATATCCTTCTGCATCTTCGCCTGCATGATGCCCATGGCCGCGAGCGGCGCGCCGATCGTCGTGAGCACATCCTCGATCGCCTCAGACTGCTTGAAATAGGTGATGTATCCGCCGCTGCGCACGGCGTCCTTCGGCGCGAAGCCCATTTCCAGCATGAGGCTGAACGCTTCGCGGCTCACGCTCGGGTGACTCGTAAGAAGCTCGAGATGGTAGCGCTTGTCCGGGTCGGTCACGCTGCCGCCGGCGAGAAACGCCCCGCGGAAGAAACTCTGCCGGCAGCAGTCGGTTTCGAGCATGCCGTAGTTGATATGGTGAGAAACGGTGCTCTCCTGCCCGAAAACTTCAAGGACTGCGAGGATCTTTTCCGGCGCGGTGATAAGGAACGTGCGCTTGCCCGCCGCGCCCTCCGGCGGCACATGGTCGAACGGGATCGAGAAAGCGCGCCGGAACAGCTTCGGCAGGCGCTGGGCAAAGGCGTCGTTCGCCGTGATGATGCGGATCTCCCGCCGGTCGAACGTGTGGCAGTATAAAAGCACGCCGTAGGCCTCGGCCCGCGCACAGCAGACGCGGCTGAGCGGGACGCGGCACAGCTCGGTTTTGGCTTCGGACGAAAAGGACATGGGAAAAACCTCGTTTTGTGTTTATCCGTAAATGCGGGTGGGAGAGGTTTCGCGGTAAAGATCGCGCAGCGCTGCGGCGAGCGCGGCGGGATCGTGCCGCACGAGCGACTTTTGCCAGAGCGCCACGGGCGCGTACCGGACGGTGACGCCGAGAGCGGCGAGCGCCTTCTCGTCCGCCGTGATGGGGACGGCGCCCTCGCGAAGATACCCCTCCTGCGCTTCGGGCGGGATCGGAAGATCGTTTACGAGCGTATAGTCGAAGAGTCCCTCGCCGCCGTGGTCGAAAAGCGCGCGGACATGATCGACGGCAGTATACCCTGCGGTCTCGCCGCTTTGCGTCATAAGATTCATAACGTAGACCTTGACGGCGTCCGACGCGTGGATCGCCTCGCGGATGCCGGAGACGAGAAGATTCGGAATGACGCTCGTATAAAGGCTGCCGGGGCCGAGCACGATGAGGTCTGCCTCCCGGATGGCGTCGAGACAGGCGCCGAGCGCCACGGGGTGCTCCGGCGAAAGATATGCCCGCACAATGCGCCGCGTGAGGTCCTTTTTGTATTCGGCAATCTGCGATTCGCCCGTGACGGTCACGCCGTCGTCGAAATCGGCGAGGAGCTGCACGTTTTCGTTTGTGACCGGCAGCACGCGCCCGGTGATGGCGAGCACCTCGCCCATGCGCGCGACGGCCTCGTCAAACGTATCGCACATGCCGTTGAGCGCGGCGAGAAAGAGATTGCCGAAGCTCTGACCGCGCAGCGCGCCGTCCCGGAACCGGTAGGCGAGCAGCGCCTCCATCGTCGGCTCGGTGTTCGCGAGCGCCTGCAGGCAGTTGCGGATGTCGCCGGGCGGGAGCATGCCGAGCTCCTGCCGGAGCACGCCGCTGCCGCCGCCGTTGTCCATGACGGTGACGATGGCGGTAATGGACGGCGAAATGCGCTTCAGGCCGCGCAGCATGGTGGAAAGTCCGGTACCGCCGCCGATGGCGACGATCTTTATATCCGGACGGCGGGAAAGACGCTGTTTCATTGTTCGTTTACCCTCTCAAGATCGCGGCAGATGAGCCGCGCGTTCTGCCCGTGCTCGAGCAGATGATCTGTGAGCGCGCGCGCCACGGAAATGCTCCGGTGGCGCCCGCCGGTGCAGCCGACGGCCACGGTGAGCGCGGGCTTGCCCTCCTCCCGGAAGCGCGGGAGCTGGAAATCGATAAACGCCGTGAGAAGGCGTATGTATTCCGCGGTGTCCGGCTGCTGCATGACGAAGTCAAACACCGGCTGGTCAAGCCCGGAAAGACCCTTCAGCTCTTCAATATAATAGGGATTCGGCAGAAACCGCACGTCCAGCACGAGATCGGCGTCGATGGGGATGCCGTATTTGTAGCCGAAGGCGACAACGTTGATCGGCAGCTTTGCCTCACCGGTCTCGGTGAGCAGGCGGCAGAGCTTTTTGTGCAGCTGCGCGAGCGTGAGATTCTGCGTATTGATAATGTAGTCGGCGCGGTCGCGCACCGGCTGCAGGAGCGCGATCTCCTCCCGCAGCGCAGCCTGCACCGTTTTGCCGGGCTCTGTGAGCGGATGGCGGCGGCGCGTTTCCTTGTAGCGGCGGATGAGCGTGCTCTCCGGCGCTTCGAGAAACAAAATGCGGAATGTGCAGTCGAGTGCGCGCAGCGAATCAAGCGCGCGGAAAAGCTGCTCGAAGCTCTCGTGCGCGCGCACGTCCGTAACAAGGGCGACCTTTGTAAAGCGGCCCTGCGAGGCGATGCAGAATTCCGCAAACGGCTGCAAAAGCGCCGAGGGCATGTTGTCTACGCAGTAATACCCCATATCCTCCAGAAAATGCGCAGCCTGCGTTTTGCCGGCGCCCGAAAGACCGGTGACGATCAGAAATTCCATAGTTTAATATATCTTTCCTCGTGACCTTTTTATTCGCGGATGATCTTGACCTCCGGTTCCAGCTCGATGCCGGAGACGCGGTAGACCTCGTTCTGGATGTGTTCAATGAGCCGGAGCACGTCGTCAAAGCACGCTCCGCCGCGGTTGACGACGAAGCCCGCGTGCTTTTCGCTCACCTGCGCGCCGCCAACGGTATAGCCCTTGAGCCCGGCCCCGTCGATAAGCGCTGCGGCGTATCCCCCCGCGGGACGCTTGAATGTGCTGCCGGCGGACGGCATGTCGAGCGGCTGCGAGCTTCTCCGCCGCTCGGCGAGCGAACGCATCCGCTCGCGGATGGCGTCGGGATCGTCCTCGCGCAGCGAGATCTTTGCGCCGAGAACGATACAGTCGGTATCGGAGAAGCGGCTGTGGCGGTAGGAAAAGCCCGCGTCGTCCGTTTCGCGGAGAGAAAGGTCTTTGTCGAGATACGTCACGGACGTTACGACGTCCTTCATCTCGCCGCCGTAGGCGCCCGCGTTCATGGACGCCGCACCGCCGAGCGTGCCGGGGATGCCGTGGGCAAATTCGAGCCCGGCGAGACCGCGCGCCGCGGCAAACGAGGCAAGGCGCGAGAGCGTTGCGCCGCTCTCGGCGCGGAGAGCCGTTCCGCTGACCGGATCGACGCGCGAAAACTCTTCGCCCATGCGCAGCACAATGCGGTGCAGCGGCGCGTCGGTAACGAGAAGATTTGTGCCGTTGCCCATGAGAAACGGCTTCTCCCCGCATTCGGCAAGCAGAGCGCAGACCGCCTCTACGTCCGCGATCGAGGACGGCAGCAGCATCGCGTCGCAGGCTCCCCCGATGCGAAAGGAGCAGTGACGGCTCATCGGTTCGTTTTCAAGGATCGTAAGCTCCGGGCGGCGGGAGCGCGCTTCGCGAAGGAAGGAGCGGAGTTCGGTATTGTTCATCCCTCGTCCACCATCCGGTCGTGGCGTTCCACGAGCACCTGCGCGGCATTGTAGCCCATTTTGCGCTCGCGGTTATTCATCGCTGCAAGCTCGAGGATCGCCGCAAGATTTCGTCCCGGGCGCACCGGCACGACGAAGTACGGGATCCTGACGCCGAGAATCTCCGTGAATTGCGTCTCGTTGCCGAGACGGTCGTAGACCTTGTTCTCGTCCCACGGTTCGAAATGCACGACAAGGTCGATGACCTGATCGGGCTTCACCGCGCCGATGCCGAACATATGCCGTGCGTCGATGAGACCGATGCCGCGGATCTCCATGAAATACCGGATCAGCTCCGGCGAGGAACCGACGAGCGTGTCCTGCGCGGTGCGCTTGACCTCAATGGCGTCGTCCGCCACGAGACGGTGGCCGCGGCTCAAAAGCGCCATGGCGTTTTCGCTCTTGCCGACGCCGCTCTCGCCCGTGATCATCACGCCCTCGCCGTGGACTTCCATCAGCACGCCGTGCATCGTGGTGCGCGGAGCGAGCCAGCGGTTGAGACTCAGAATGAGACGCGCCATAAAATCGCTCGTGGAGTGCTCCGTGGTGAGGATCGTTACCTGGTGGCGCCGCGCGGAGGCAAGCATCTCCGGCGGGACGTCCATGCCGTGAGCCACGATACAAAAGCGGATCCCGGAGGAAATGAAACGTTCTATGCTGCGGCCGCGGGCCTCGGGACGCATATCCATCAAATAGGTGATCTCGAGCTTGCCGATGATCTGCACGCGCGTGGCGTCAAAGTAATCGTAAAACCCGGCGAGCGGCAGCCCGGGACGTGAAACCTCCCAGGTGGTGATCTGCACGCGGTCATAGTCCACCGCGCGGTTGACAACAGAAAGATGATGCTCGCGGACGATGGTATCCAGACTGACGGAATAGGACTGAGCCATGAGCGTTCCTCCGAAACAAGATGATGGGTGGTGATATAATACTATATTGTAATCAATTCCGCCCGATTTGGCAACAGCTGCATAATGAGAAGTTTTTTAAAAGAAAATGAAAATTCATCTTGCATTCAGCGGCGCTGTCTGCTATTATAAATAAGCTGTCCGCGGGAGACCGGTCGCCGGCGCCCCGAAAGGGCAGCTCATTTCTCGATGAGGAGGTGCAGCAAGTATGGCAAAGTGTGAATACTGCGAGAAGGATGTCGCTTTCGGCATCAAGGTCAGCCATTCCCACCGCCGCGCCAACCGCACTTGGAAGCCCAATGTGAAGCGCGTCAAGGCCATCGTCGACGGTACCCCGAAGCACGTTTATGCGTGCACCCGCTGCCTCCGCAGCGGTAAGGTCACGCGGGCCGTCTGAGATCGCTCTTTTGGTGAAAAAGAGGGATTTCGAATGAGCCGCTCCCGTGAGAGAACGGGGGCGGCTCATTCGCCCCGGCGGGCCTTGTCAAACACGGATCTCGACGCGGTCAAAAAACGAAAAAGTTTTTTGAAAAAATCGAAAAAAGGTGTTGACAATCAAAGTCGAGCGTGATATCTTTAATGAGCTGTCGCCGAGAAACGGGGCGAAAGAACCGAAAAAGTTGAACGGATGACAGCGAAAATTGTGTACCTTGTAAATTGAACAAAGTAAGAAAGCTTATGTTTGAATAAGCACCAGAAAGGGTTCTTTGCGAAACTCGAAAGAGTTTTGCATAAA
>SFFV01000046.1 GCA_004557735.1 Clostridiales bacterium | reverse complement strand
CCGAACGGAGCGGGGCGGCGCTGGCGGTCGGATTGCTTCGTGTGCCCTCCTGACGGCCTCTCAGATCGATTCTGACGGCGGGGGTGGTATGATTCCCTTCCCCATGCCCTGAGAACGGCTCTGAGGGGCTTTTTTTCGCGCCTTTTTTCTCCTCCCCTCTTGCGCTGCGTCTCCGGTTGTGGTATCCTGTGTACAACAGTTGCCCGGAAGGAGGTGCAGCACATGGCCAGCAGAGCACGCAAGAACACGACGCCCCGCACCTGGACGCAGGAAACGGCGTTTACAAAGCGGATCGCGGCGAGGATTCCGCTTGATCTCAACGCCAGGCTTAAGGATCACGTTGAATCCACCGCCCTGACAGTCACCGATGTGGTGATTATCGCCCTTCAAGAGTACATGGAGAAGCGCGGCCTCTGAGCCGCAGAAAGGAGGCACGGGGTTTGATCGTGCGTAGCAGCTGCGGCAACAGCTGCAAAAAAAGACCCGCACAGCGCGGCAACGCTGTACGGGTTTGATGGTTTCCCATCATGGCTTATGGCGGAGAGTTTGGGATTTGAACCCAAGGTGGGGTATCAGCCCACACACGATTTCCAGTCGTGTGGCGCTCATTGAGCGCCGTCAATGAAGGAATCCCGCGACACGTTTGTACTCGGTTATGGCGTCGGCTGCGCTCACATGGGTGTATGTGTTCGCGGTCAGCTCGAAGGAGCTATGCCCTATCATGTACTGCAACACACGGAGATTGCAACCGGCCAGCACCAGGCGCGTGGCGTAGGTGTGCCGGAGGTCGTGCAGCCGGTACGGCTGCGAGACTCCGGCCTCCAGCTGGGCGACGCGCCAGCGGCGGGCCAGCGTCTCCGGAGAGCAGCCGATCACGCGCCGATCAGGCGCAAAGCGGTACCGAGCCCGGAGCAGCGTTAGCAGCTCCGGCGCGATCGGGACGTCTCTCTCTCCCGCTTTGCTCTTTGTGTCCTGCTCGATCAGCTGGTGATTGACGCGCACTAGGGCGCGGCGGACGTGGAGGACGCCCGCGCGCAGGTCGACGTCTCCCCAGTGGAGGCCGAGGGCCTCGCCACGGCGCAGGCCCGCAAGGCCGAGCAGCGCGAACGCCAGGTCGGAGGCGATGACGGGCCGCAGCGCGGCCCAGTCCTCGCCGGAGATCGCGCGCCCTGGCTTCGTCTCGTGCTGCGGCTTGTCCACGGCGTCAGCCGGATTGATGGCCAGATGGCCGGAACGCACGGCGCGCGCCAGGGACGCGCGCAGGAGCGTATAGGCCAGCTGGGCTTGACGGCTCCCGGCCTGATCCTCGACGGCCAGAAGGGCCGTCTGGATGTGGTCGGGATTGATGGCTGCCAGGTCGAGCGCGCCGAGGATCGGCGCGAGAAGACCTTGCAGCCGGGCATAGCTCTCGCGGGTCTTGGGCTTGATTTTGCGCTTGTAGAGGGTCAAGTACAGGGCAAACCATTCGTCATAGGTCATGAGTTACACCTCCGCATGATTTCACCCCCATCCCCATCATGGCAGCGAAATACACGATTGTACCGGCAGCGGATTTTCCCTTTGATCGGGTTGACGCGCTGACACGGTATTGCTTTGGCTTGATTTATGACAGATGGAAATTATCTGCTCGCCCGGATACATGGCAAAAATGGGTTGATGACGTGGGCATTTATTGTGTTTACGATCAAAAAGAGCTGGCTCGGGAATTGGGCGTTACGCTGCCCACCGTGCGCCGCTGTCTCGACGCGCTGGAAACCGAAGGCTTGCTGAAACGGGAACGCACGGAGAAGCGCGGCGCATGTAGATATTACCCCACGATCAAGTCCCGAATTGGCATGCCAATTCCGGAAGGCTACAAGGATTATGTGCTCAGTAAGTGTAGCACATGAGTGGGACAATTTGGGCAGATGGAAAAAATCTTTCCCTGACATGGAAAAAATTTTTCCATGTCAGATAGAAAATTTTTTTCCCCTAGACATCCTATACGGAGACTACATAGAGACGTGTTACTGCTACTCAAGAGAGGATGTCCACACCGCCTTGTGGGTATGTGGGAACATTTGTTCTTGTTTTGCACACCGGACTATGGTATCATGACGGAGGGGAAGAGATGTGTGATATATGCTTGAGGGCCTGCCCGATCTGCGGAGGGAGGCCCGTTGTGCTGGTCATGAGCCAGTGTGCGGAAAACGTGGTTATGATTCAGTGCAGCGGATGCGGCATCACGACAGGCGGCGTGATGTGGCGCAGCGGGAAGGGCGCGCCGGTGGCGCGCCGTGACCTCCTGCCCGATCTGGCGCAAGCCAGACGGCAGGCGGCGTCCGCCTGGAACGGAGAGGGGGCCGGATGCGTTGGGGATGAGCCTGACACAACCGGATGTGTTTGACTGCGCGCTGCTCCTGCTGGAGGACAGCTGTCCTCCAGAGCCGGAGATGCAGCTTTGCCGGTTGCAGGAGGACGACGAGGACGGGACAGCATGTTCCCGCTGCTGGTATCGGTATCTGTTCTTCGTGGTGAATGGACGGCAGCGAAACCCCTATAAACGTGCAGGATGAGGACGGCATCCTGCACTTTTTTTACCTTCAGGAGATCTGATCGGGCGGCTGCTCTCGCCTTTTGTGCAGGTTTTTGACGGCTCTACGCGCGTGCGCGCGCACGCGCGCGTTGGGGCGCGTCGGGTGTGTGCGTGATCATTTTCGCGGGGCCGCGAAAATGGGTATCCCATGCCGCCGAGGAAGGCGGCATCACTGCCGTAGCCCTGTTGGCGGGGTCTGCGCGGCGTCTGGCCCGCGAAGGTTTGAGGGGGCGGGTAGCTGCTTGCCCTTTCACTGCCATCCGCGAAGCGGCCAGGGACAAGGCGCGCAGCGCCGCCACCAACCGGCCCGGGCGACCGGCGCAGCGGGGGCGCACGGGACGCCAGCAAGGGCCAGCGGCCGCGCAGGCGGAGCCGGAGCCGCCCACAGACAAAGCGGCGAGGCAAGGCGCGGGCACCGCCCGCAACGACCCGCCGCAGGCGGGGGCCCAGAGCGAACCCCCGTCCCCCCGCGTAAAAATACCGCATAGGGGGCCCGAACAGGGCCCGACGGGGGAAGGGGGGAGGCGCGAAAGCGCCCCGCGGGGGGAAGGGGGCGAGCCGCCGCGCGGAAGAGCGCCCTACCCCGCCGACGCGACCGAAGCAGTGGCCACGCGCAGAGCAAGGCGCAGGGCGAAGCGCGCGCCGCCACCAGGAACGAGAGCAGCTATTCTCAGCCGAACCGACGCCAGGGCGCAAAACTACGCAGCGGGCGCGAGTGGGGCGCGCAAGCCGCCGGAACGATAGCGGTGCCGGGCGCCGCCCGACAGGGCCGAAGCCACCGCGCCCAGCGCGCCGCGAAGCGCAGGAAGCGGCAACGGCTTTCGACTGGCGGCAAGGGCAGCGACACGGGAACGGCAACCGCAGACAGGATGCCAAGGAGCCAGTGCGGCCCCGCGCGCTTGCGCGTATGGGACGCGCGGCGAACGGCCCAGCAGAGAGCAGCCAAGTGCCACCCGGCGCAGAGAGTGGCCGCAGGAGCAAGCGCCCTGGCGCACAAACTAGACCGCCAGACCGTGCGCCAGGGCGCGCAGCTAGCGGAGGCCCGAACGGAGCGGGGCGGCGCTGGCGGTCGGATTGCTTCGTGTGCCCTCCTGACGGCCTCTCAGATCGATTCTGACGGCGGGGGTGGTATGATTCCCTT
>SFFV01000015.1 GCA_004557735.1 Clostridiales bacterium | reverse complement strand
TAAACGGCGCTCACCGCCGTCTGCTTCGCGCCGAAGCCGCCGCCGACGCGCGGCTTGCTCACACGGATCTTCGAGCGCGGGATGTGCAGCGCGTTTGCCACGATGCGGCGCGTGTGGAATACGATCTGCGTGGAGCTTACGATGTGCAGCCGTCCGTAGGCGTCGATCGTGCAGAACGTGCGGAACGTCTCCATGGGGACCTGCTGGCAGGCCTTTGTGTGGTACACGCGGTCGATGACAATGTCGCAGCTGCTGAGCACGGCGTCGATGTCGCCCTGCCCGTCCTCCTCGTGCGCGCAGAGATTGCGGCGGTTGTCCGCGCCGACGGGACACTGCGTCTCCCAGTTTTCCTCCGGGTGAACGAGCACGGGGTTGTCGAGCGCCGTGCGGAAATCAAGCACCGGCTCGAGCACATCGTATTCAACCTTTATGAGCTTCATCGCTTTGTCGACGCACGCCTCGTCCCGCCCGGCGAGAATGGCGACAACGTCGCCCGCGAAGCGGACGTGGCGGTCGATCACGAGCCGGTCGAGCGGGCTGGGCTCCGGCGCGGTCTGTCCGGCCTGCGTATAGCGCCGGGCGTCCTGCGGCACGTCCTTCCAGGTAAACACGGCCTCCATGCCCGGCACGCGCATGGCGCGCCCGGTATCGATCCCGCGCACCAGCGCGTTCGCGTGCGGCGAGCGCAGGAGCTTTACCACGAGGCAGTTTTCCGGCGCGATGTCCTCGGTGTAGACCGGCTGGCCGGTCACGAGCTGCATGGCGTCCAGCTTGCGCACGCCCTGATTTACGGTGTTCATCCGCCCGCCTCCTTTGCCTTTTTCCACGCAAGGAAGCTCTGTATGGCGCGCAGCTGCCCTTCATAGCCCGAGCAGCGGCAGAGATTGCCCGCCAGATATTCCCGGATCTCCTCCTCGTCCGGGTCGGGGTTTTCGCGCAGGAGCGCGAGCGTATTCATAATAAAGCCGCTGTTGCAGAAGCCGCACTGCTCCGCGCCCTGGTCGGCGAGGAATGCGCCAAACTCTGCGGCTTCGCTTTGCAGGCCCTCGAGCGTCGTGACGCTCCGCCCCTGCGCTCGCGCGGCGAGCGTTGCGCACGAGAGCACGGGGGTGCCGTCAAGATACACGGTGCAGAGACCGCAGTTTCCGGTGCCGCACCCGCGCTTGACGCTTTTGCAGCCGAGACGCCGCACGAGATCGAGCAGCAGCGTGTCCGGTGCGATATCCGCGGACACGGCTTTGTTATTGAGCGTAAAGGTGATATTCACTTCGCGCCTCCTTCCAGCGTATCCACGGCGCGGCGGACGAGCACGCGGATGAGATGCTTCCGGTATTCCGCGCTGCCGCGGAGATTGGAACCGGTCGCGACCTGCGCGCTCACGATCTCCGGCAGCGCGCCCGGCGCGCCCTGCGGCGCGAGCACAACGGCCTTTCCAGGACGCGCGCCGACAGCGAAGCGGTATGCTCCGTCCGCAAGCCGCGCCGCGGCGCAGGTGAGCGCGGGGAAGTCCGTTTTTGTCGGGCGCACGGACTGATAGAAGAAGGCGGCGTTTTCCCTCGGAATGTGCACGCGCACAAGGATATCCCGGTCATACGGCATTTCGGCAAACCGCGCGAGCGGAACGATCCCGCCCTTATAAAGCTCAACCGAGGCGTTCAGCGCCAAAAGCAGCGTGAGCACATCGGAAAAGCCGAACCGCCCGTAAACGCTCCCGCCGAGCGTCGCGGTGGCGCGAAACTGCACGCCGACGATGCGGCGCAGCGCTTCGCGCACAGCGCCGTCGGTGTACTCGTTCAGCCCCGCGTGCGTTTCGAGCGCGCGCAGAGAGGTCATCGCGCCGACAGCGAAGCCCTCCGGCGTTTCCCCGATCGTGTCCAGACCGAGACCGGAAAGGTCGATCGCCGTGCCGACGGCGGTATTCTGCATTTTGAGCCAGAGCATGCCGCCGATCACGCGGCTCGTGCGCTTCTGGTTGAGCGCCCAGGCCTCCTCGAGCGAAGCGGGGCGGACGTATTCGCGAATGGTTATCATGGATATCGATTCTCCGTAAAGAATAATTGTTGAAAAACGGCGGAAAGCCGCCTGAGCGGCTTTCCGTTCGTCTGTTACGGGATCCGGCCCGCTCGCCCCCCTTGCCCCGGGGAGCCTTTGAGATCACATCATCCGTCTCGTTCCGGACCGGTTTATTTCTTCAGGATGCCGAGCAGACCGCGCTTGAGCATCTGGCCGCCGGCGGAGATGAGCTGCGTTTCGATCTTGGAGCGGATGCGCTCGGCCTTGCGGCGCTCCTCGGCTTCCTTTTTCTCCTTTTCGCGCTCGGCCTTGCGGCGGGCCTCGTCCTCGAGCTTCTGCGCGCGGCGGCGCTCCTCGTCGGCAAGCTTCTGCGCGCGGCGGCGCTCCTCGTCGGCGAGCTTCTGCGCGCGCTTTTCGTCCGCCTCCGCCTGCTTCTGCCGCTGCTTTTCCTCTTCGGCGGCGCGCTTCTCCTCGTCGAGCCGCTCCTGCTCCTGCGCGAGCGCCTCCTCCGCGGCCTGCGTTTCGTCGGCGAGCACCTCATAAGCAGAGACGTTGTCCTCCGCCTCGTCGTACTTTTCCATGCCGTCGCGGAGGATCGCCTTGGCACGCGTCATCGCCTCCGGCGCGCCCATCAGGCTCTGCGGGCAGACGATCTTCGTGCGCTGCACCATGGCGGGGACGCCGTCCTCGCCGAGGAACGACGTGAGCGCTTCGCCCACGGCCAGCTCCATGATGGCCTCCTCGGCGTCGAACGCCGGGTTCGCGCGGAACGCCTGCGCCGCCACGCGCACCGCCTTCAGCTCGGTGGGCGTATAGGCGCGCAGCGCGTGCTGCACGCGGTTGGAAAGCTGCGCGAGCACGGTGTTCGGCACATCCGCCGGGCTCTGCGTGACAAAGAACACGCCGATGCCGCGCGAGCGGATCAGCTTTACGGTCTGCTCGATCTTCTGCACAAGCACCGCCGGGGCGTCGCGGAAGAGCATGTGCGCCTCGTCGAAGAAGAACACGAGCTTCGGCTTTTCGAGATCGCCGACCTCCGGCATGGTTTCAAACAGCTCCGAGAGCAGCCAGAGAAGGAAGCTCGCGTACAGCGTCGGGTTCTGCACAAGTCTGACGCAGTCGAGCACGTTGACAACGCCGCGCCCCTCGGCGTCGGTGCGGATCCAGTCGTTCACGTCGAGCGACGGTTCGCCGAAGAACAGCTCACCGCCCTCTTTTTCCAGCGGCAGCAGCGCGCGGAGGATCGCCGCGACAGACTGCGTGGCGATGTTGCCGTATTTCATGCGGTAATCGTCGCGGTGATCGTTCACATAGTTCAGCAGCGCGCGGAGATCCTTGAGATCGTCGAGCAACAGTCCGCGGTCGTCCGCGACGCGGAAAACGATCTGCAGCACGCCCTCCTGCGCCTCCGTAAGGCCGAGAATGCGGGAGAGCAGCTCGGGACCCATCTCGCTCACGGTGGCGCGCACGGCGTGGCCGCCGGTCTGATAGATGTCCCAGAACACGGTGGGGTAGCCGCGGTAGGCAAATTTGCCGGCGAGTTTGAAGCGCTCGATGCGCTCGCGCATGTCCGCGCTGTCCGCGCCGGGGGCGCAGATACCGGCAACGTCGCCCTTTACATCGCACAGGAAAACCGGCACGCCCGCGTCGGAGAGGGATTCCGCCAGCACCTTCATCGTGATGGTTTTGCCGGTGCCGGTCGCACCGGCGATCAGGCCGTGCCGGTTGCACATGGAGAGGGGAAGCTCCACCCGTTCCTCCCCGGAAAGGCCAAGATAGATTTTACCGTTATCGTACATGATCGCGCCAACCTCCGTATCGGTAATGTTTTGTTTGTTCGCTGACCTATATTATTATAACGGCCGATCCGCCGCAGCGCAACAGAAAAAGCTCTCATCCCGGTGGATGAGAGCTTTTTTGTCGATAAAAACCGAAATCAGTCGGTCACGTAAGGCAGGATAGCGACCTGGCGGGCACGCTTGATCGCCTCGGTGAGCAGGCGCTGATGGTAGGCGCAGGCGCCGGTGGTGCGGCGGGGCAGGATCTTGCTGCGCTCGGAGAGATACTTCTTGAGCTTCGCGGTATCCTTGTAGTCGATATACTCGGCCTTATCCACACAGAACTGGCAGACTTTTCTGCGCTTGCGGTTCTTCTGCGGGGCAGCGGACTTATCAAAAGCCATGGTTCAAAAACTCCTTTCGTGAGTGTCAAAACGGCAGCTGGCCGTCGTCATCGTCGATCGTCTGGAACGATCCGGCCTGCGCTTTCGCGCTGTTAAACCCCTCGTTGGAGGGGGTGCGGGGCGCGTACTCCTGCCGGGGCGCGTACTCCTGCCGCGCTGCTCCGTCGTCCCGGCGCTTGCTTTCGCCGAAATAGACGTTTTCCGCCACGACCTCCGCCGCGGTACGGCGGTTGCCGTCGCGGTCGGTGTAGTCACGCATCTGCAGCCGACCGGAAACCACGATCATGCTGCCCTTGGTGAAGTACTTGGAAACAAATTCCCCGGTCTGACGCCAGGCGGACACGTTGATGAAATCGGTCTGCTTTTCACCGTTTTCACCGCGGCCGAAATCCCGGTCAACAGCAACGGAAAAGGACGCGACGGGGATGTTGGAGCCGGTATAGCGCAGCTCCGGGTCCCGCGTCAGGCGGCCCATAAGAACGATATGATTCAGCATATCATTCCCTCCGCTTATTCGCAGCGCAGAGTGACAAGAGAGCGGATCACGCCGTCGGTGATGCCGAGGATACGATCCAGCTCGGCGGGAAGCTCGGGCCCGGAGGTGAACTTCACCAGCACATAGTAGCCCTCGGTGAGATAGTTGATCTCGTAGGCGAGCTTGCGCTTGCCCCACTCTTCCATCTCGTCGACGGTGCCGTTCTGCTCGATCAGAGTCTTGAACTTTTCCACGATGGCCTGGGTCTCTTCCTCGGTGAGGTTGGGGTTGAGAACGTACAGGACCTCGTATTTTTCGGTGGTCTTAGCCATTCGTTGTCCTCCTTCTGGACTGTGGCCCCCTGCTCAGACAGGGAGCAAGGTGGATGGGTTAAAAAACTTACTTGAGTTCAACCTTCGCGCCGACGGCCTCGAGCTTGGACTTGATCTCCTCGCCCTCTTCCTTGGAAACGGCTTCCTTCAGCTTGGCGGGGACGGCTTCGACGAGAGCCTTCGCCTCGGCAAGACCCAGACCCAGCAGGCCGCGGACTTCCTTGATGACCTTGATCTTCTCAGCGCCGAAGTCGGTCATGACAACGTCAAACTCGGTCTTCTCTTCGACCGGGGCGGCAGCGGCGGCAGCGGCCGGAGCGGCAGCGGCGGCGGCGGAAACGCCGAAGGTCTCCTCAAGGGCGTGGACGAGCTCAGCCAGCTCCAGCACGGAGAGAGCCTTGACTTCTTCGATCATAGCGGTAACTTTTTCGCTAGCCATTTGTAATTTTCCTCCTAAATTTGAATTGTGTCTGCCGGATTATTCGGCAGCGGCTTCGGCGGTCTCGAGAGAGCCGCCCTTCTGCTCCAGGATCTGACCGAGAACGACGGCCAGGCTGGTGATGGGTGCGAGCATGGTGCCGAGGACCTTGGAGTACAGGGCATCCTTGCCGGGAAGCTGGGCAATTTCGCTGATGTCGGACATCGGAAGGACTTTCCCCTCCATGAAGCCGCCCTTGACCTCGAACTTGCCGTTCATCTTCTTGGCGAACTCGCTGACGATGCGGATGGGCGCGATGGGGTCGCCCTCGGTGGTGGCCAGAGAGGTGGTGCCGTTGAGCACGGAGTCAAACTCGTTGAGATTGCACTTGTCGACCGCAAAGCGGAGCAGAGTGTTCTTCACAACGGTGTACTCAATGCCGGCGGCACGCAGCTCACGGCGCAGAGCGGTATCCTCCAGAACGGTAATGCCCTTGTAGTCCACAAGGACGCCCGCCGTGGCGTTACCGATACGCTTGGTGAGTTTCTCGACGATGGCCTGTTTCTCGCTGAGTACTTTCGCGTTAGGCAATGATTTCACCTCCGGGGTAATTTTCTGCGCCCGAAAGAAAAACTCCCTCTGCCGAAAGACAGGGGGAGACACAATACAAGTATCGTGCTTTCCTCGGCAGGATTTACGTAAATACTACCTGCTGTCTTTGGAGCGCCATGACATAATACCATAAATCCAAGGAAAGTCAATACTTTTTTCGTATTTTTATGGGGAAACCCATTCCGTCAGAGACGCAGCAGCGCTTCCAGTGCCGAAAGGTCGGAAAAGTCCGGCAGATACGCCGCCGCGCCGGCGCGTATCGTTTCCGTATACTCCTTCATGCTCTCGTCGTATACGCCGACGCCCGCGACGCCGAGCGCCTCCGCCGCGGCCAGATTGCGCGGCGCATCCTCCACGAGGAGCATCCTTTCATACGGCACGCCGAGCGTGTCGCGGAAAAAGGCGTAGGGCGCTTCGGTGCGCTTTGAGCCGATCTCCTCCTCGGCGTAAACGCCGTCCGCGAGCGGCGCGACGCCGAGCCGCTCAACGGCCGGATCGAGCAGCGCGCGGCGCGTCGCCGAAAGGATGTATACGCCGAGACCCGCCGCGCGCAGCGTGCGCAGAAGCTCCTTTGCCCCCGGCTTGAGAGGGATCTCCCGCGCATAATGCTCCGCCATCTCCGCGCTCCAGCGCGCGGCGAGCGGCGTATCCGCTTCGAGCTGCGGGTACATTTTCCCCATATCCCGCGCAATTTCCCAAATCGGCACGGAGCGGATGTATTCCGCAAAGCCCTCCGGCTGCGGCAGATCTGCCTCGCGGAGCGTATCCACCGGCAGACGCAGCCAGTACGGCATCGAATCGGCCAGCGTACCGTCGAAATCCACGAGTGCGAGAGAGAAGGCCATGCGCGTTACCTCCGATTTTTCTTAAACGTAAAAATGCCGTCCGGCGACGGACGGACCAATTATATGTTCTGCGGCGGCAGGATGCAATTGCTTTTTTTCTCCGGATACGGTAAAATAGATAAAACGTGTCGATTTCCGTCGGAAAGGAGGCAGGACGGCATTGAAACCGAAAAGAGAACCCCGGCGCGCCCGCCGATGGGCAGTCGCGATCCCGGCGGGGCTTTTGCTTTTGCTTCTGTTCGCGGCGTTCATCTTCGGCAACGGCGGCGCCTCCGCCTTCCGGGACGATGTGGACGCGATCCTTGCCGCGCCGCGGAGCGGTGATCTCGGCGAGCTTTCCTTTGCCGATGACGGCAGCGCCGTTGTCCGCCTCTATAAAAACGACCTTTACATCCTCGCCGACGAGAGCGGCGTCCTTCCCGGTCTCCGGCAGCAGCTTCGCGAGCGGTTCGGCGATCTCGGTTTCGGCATCCGCCTGAACGACGGGAAAATGCGCGTATGCATCTCCAAGCGCGTTCTCGGTCTTGTGCCGGTCTCGATGCAGGTCGAGACCTCCGTTTCGTGGGACGGCGCCGCTGTGGTGATCCACGCCGAGAGCGTTCTGCTCGGCAGCCGGACGGCTCTGCCCGCGTCCATGTGGCCGGACAGCGTCCGGGAAGATTTCCGCGTCGATCTCGCGGAGACCGGGCGCGCGCAGCAGATCGCGGACGTATATCTCGACGGCAGCGCCGCCGTGGTGGAGACCGTACCGCTGTGTCTTCCGACAAGCGACAGCCTGCATCCCGATACGCAGCTTCTCGAGGAGATCCGCTTTTTCGGCGCCGACGAGCAAACGGCGAGCGCCGTGGAGCTGCTCTGCTGTCTCGCCGGCGGGGACGTCCCCCCGGAAGACAGGCTGCCCGCCGGGAGCCGCGCGGAGCTTCTCGCATGGCTGCTCGCGCTGCAGACCGACGGCGGCGGGGAAGACATGTTCTCCACGTTCTTCGCGCGCCGCAGCGAGCACATACGCAAAGACATCGAAGCGTATCTGGCGGCCGAGGAAAACAAATATGTGAAGCTGCTGACCTCCGCGCGCGAGCTTTACAAGAGCCGGGCGCTGCGCATCGAGCGGAACGGATTTTATGTGATCTCCACGGATCAGCCGTTCGATCCTTTCGCCGCGTCCGAGCTTTCGGCCACGACGACCGACGCGCGCGTCGTGCTGCTCACGAGCGGCAGCGGCGCGCCGGAGGTAAGTCCGGCGGACGTGCCGGTGATCAAGAGCGTCGAGCGCCGCGGCGCCAAGGCGCTCGACGGTCTCGACCCCGAACACGCCTATGACATCGGCGTCGTCCTCACGACCGACGGCGGCGTTCCGGCGCTGCTGTACCGGCGCTCCAACGGCGAGATCGTCGTGCGCGAACTCTCCTCGGAGCAGTATGTGGATATTCTCGTTTCCGGCGGCCGCCCCCTCATCAATGTGGACACGCTCCCGGAGGCCGCGGAGGAGATCGTCGGCTCCGGCTGCCGGGTGCTCCCTCTGCCGTAAAATACATACTACATAATTATAAAGCAAAACAGGAGCCGGCGAAAAACTTCGCCGGCTCCTGTTTTTTTACCGCATCGGCTGCGCGCCGAGGGATTCCGCGCTGTTTCCGAGCGCTCCGAGACCTTGGAGATACGCCGTGAGCGACGCGAGATCGCGGTAGCGGCGCACCGCGCCTTGCTCCGGCGGCGCGGGCGGCGCCGTCTCGCCGCGCGCCTCCGCCTCCTGCGCGGCGATGGGGGCGCTTTGGTAAAAGTGGTCCCGCGCCATGTGCTCAAGCTCATGGCACAGCGTTTCGCGCCGTGCCTCGTCGCCGAGGCGGGCATTGATGTATACGGAAAACGTGCCGTCGTCGTTCGGGAGCGTCGCGCCGAGCACCGTCGGCGGAAGCTCCACGAGCCGGACGTAATAATCAGGTACTCTCATGCTTGCTGCGCAGCGCCTCGAGGATCGTCACAGCGGTCTCCACATCCTCGCGCGTGGCATTTTTCGACAGGCGGAACAGCGCGCGCATCTCCGGCCGGTCACGCAGCGCTTGCAGATACGCCGTCAGCTCCGGGTCGTCGTTCACGAGCGGTTCGGCGCGGCCGAGCAGAACGTTCATGTCCACCTGAAAGCAATCCGCCATCTTTTCCAGCAGATCGAATTCCGGCTCGCGGTTGCCGCATTCGTACATGCTTACCGAACTTTTGGAAATACCGATCTTTTTTGCCAGCTCTGCCTGCGTCATCCCCGCGCTCTTGCGCAGTGCCGACAGTCTTTCGCCGAAAACCGACATCGCTATCACCTCACCGTAACGATAACACGCCCCGTGAAAAATGTCAAGATTTTTTCCACGAAATGTGTTGACAAGTCGTTTCCCGGGTGCTATAACATAGACACACGAAGCGTGTAATACACGAGACCACTTTTTCTGTCATCTTTCTTTTTTGCCCGTGGTATTCACGTTTCGTGTTCCATAAAATACAAGGGGGGTATGACCGATGGGATATCGCGGCGGGACCTGCGGCCGGACGGCGGCGGAGGAGCGGTACATTCAGGCGACGCTCGACGTGTTTGCGCAGCTTCCGCCCGAAAGGAAGGAAGCGGTCCGCGCGGCGATCGCGCGGACCGCGCGCACGCCGGAGGAGGGCATGGCGCTCTTCCGCATACTTGTGCAGCACAAAACGCTCTCGGCCACGGCCGCGGCAACGAAGATCCCGGTCCGGCGGCTCTCGCGGCTGCGGAAGGAGTTCTTTGCGCTTATGCCCCTTTGAGAAGCAGAGGAGGACGAAATGAAGGACAAAACGGCGCTCACGGCGCGGCAGAAGCGCTTTGTGGAGGAGTACCTCGCCTGCGGCGACGGCCCCGAGGCGGCCATCGCCGCAGGGTACAGCCCCGCCGCGGCAGAGGAGCGCGCGAGGGAGCTTCTGCGCGATCCGGCAATACAGCGCTGCCGCCGCGAGACCGAGCAGCGGCTTTTTGACGCGATGGGCGTTTCGAGCGCATGGATCGGGCGGCGGCTCGTGGAGATCGTCGATCGGTGCATGCAGGCGACGCCGCATCTCACGCGCAACCCCGAAACAAAGCAGCGCGAGCCGGACGGCGTCTGGGAATTTGATCCCGCGGGCGCGATGCGAGCGCTGCACGAGCTGGACGAACACCTCCGCTCTCTCCGCGAGGAGGAGGCGGCGGAGGGCGGCGCGCTCTCGTTCGAGGAATGGCTCGCGCGGCAGGAGGGGGCGAGCGGACTGTGAATCCCCGCGTGGCAAGGGAGTATATCGAGTCGTGCCTCAAGATCCGAACAAAGAGCGGCACGGTCGTGCCGTTCCGGCTGAACGCCGCGCAGCAAAAGCTCTACGCCGTGGCCAAACGCCAGCAGGACGCGGGCAAGCCCGTGCGCATCATCATCCTCAAGGCGCGGCAGCTCGGCTTTTCCACGCTGACGGAGGCGCTGCTCTTCCACGCCTGCGCCACGCGCGAGAACGTGAACGCGCTCGTCGTGGCGCACCGCGAGGACGCCACGGCCAATCTTTTCCGCATGAGCAAGCTCTTTTATGACGAGCTGCCCGCGCCGATCCGGCCGATGCTCCGCGCCTCGAACGCGCAGGAGCTGGTGTTTGAAAATCCGTCGCGCGCCTCGCGCCTCGCGCTGCCGGGGCTGCGGTCGCGCTTTCGCTGCGCGACCGCCGGCGGGCGCGGCATCGGGCGGTCCGACACGCTCCAGTGCGTGCATCTTTCGGAATACGCCTTCTGGCCCGAGGCCGGCGAGAGCAAGGCCGCGACGCTCGCCGGCATTTTGCAGGCCGTGCCGTCCGCGCCGGGGACGATGGTGATCATCGAGAGCACGGCCAACGGCTGCGAGGATTTCAAGGACCGCTGGGACGCCGCCGTCGCCGGGGAGAACGATTTTGAGCCGGTTTTTTTCGCGTGGTTTGAAAACCCGGACTACGTCATGCCGGTCGAGCCGGGCATCGAATGGACGGCGGAGGAGCGCGAGGTGCGCGAGCGGTATTCCCTCTCGTGGGAGCAGATGCGCTGGCGGCGCTGGTGCATTGCGAACAACTGCGGCGGCAGCCGGGACATGTTCCGGCAGGAATACCCCGCAAATCCGGACGAGGCGTTTCTCCACAGCGGCTCGGGCGTTTTCGATAACGGTCTCATCATCCGCCGCCGCGAGGAGGCGGCGGCTCCCGTGCGCCGCGGGCGGTTCGTCCCCGGCGATGAAGACGGCGGGACCGTCTGGCAGGATGACGACGCGGGCGAGATATGCCTTTACCGCGAATGCGAGCCGGGCCATCCGTATGTACTCGGCGGCGACACCGCGGGCGAAGGCTCGGACTGGTTCACCGCGCACGTCATCGACAACAGCACCGGCGAGCAGGCCGCCTCCCTCCGGCGGCGGTTTTCCGAGCCGGAATATGTCCGGCAGGTGTACGCGCTCGGGAAATACTACAACGACGCGCTCGTCGCGCTCGAAACGAACTTCTCGACCTACCCCGTGATGAAGCTCATGGAGCTGGGCTATCCGAACCAGTACCGCCGCGAACGGGAGGATACGTTCACGCACCGGCTGCGCGAGAGCTGCGGCTTTCGTACCGACCGGCAGACGCGCCCGCGCGCGATCGCAAATCTGGTGGAGGTGTTCTCCGCGCACCCGGAATGGTTTTCCGACCGCGAGCTTCTCGGCGAGATGCTGACATTCTGCTACAACGAGGATCACCGCCCGGAAGCGCTCGCCGGGAAGCACGACGATCTCGTCATGGCGGCGGCGATCTGCTATGCCGCGCGCCACCAGCAGCGCCTGACCGTCGCCGCCCCCGGCGGAAGCCCCGGCGACGCCGCGCAGCGCGCCGCACGCCGGCGCCGCATCCGCCGCGGGAGAATATGAAAAGCGGCCCCCTCCGGCACAGGCGTGTCAGAGGGGGCCGGGCTTGCCGGAAAAGAGTTTTTGCCGCGCTCACCGGCGGGAAGCGCCGCGTTGGGCTCTTGCCGGAAAAGGCCGCGGCGGGCAGGCGTTCCCATATGTACCGGCGTTTACCGTTCCTGGACTTCCTTTCCGCTGATGTGCTCGATGTCGATCACATACATCTGCGCGGCCTTTCCGGCGGCGGCGATCTCGGCGTCCACCATGCTCTCCTCCGGGTAGTACTTCATGGCGAAGCGCTTGAGGAGCGCCAGGGTCTCGGCGCTGTACTCCGGCAGACGGCAGCGTCCGAACACGACCGCGCTGCGCATATACGGCGCCCAGGCCTCGTCCCGGACGGTCTCGCCGCCGTAAACGGTGAAGCAGACCTTGTCGCACGCGCGGACCGCGTCGATCTTGTGTCCGGCGCGGGCGCCGTGGAAACAGATCCGGTTCTCCTCCTCGTCATAAAAGAAGTTGACCGGAACGGCGTAGGGGTAGCCGTCGTCCCCGTTCACCGCGAAAACGCCCCGGCGCTCGGTGTGCAGAAGCTGCTTTGCGGCCGCCGTGCTGATCTCGTTTTTCTTTTTTCGGACAGGTCGGAACATGGTCTCTCCTCCTTGTGGATTTGAAAAATCTCCGCCGGGTTCGCCTGATCAGTTCAGAAAATCGCGGAGTTTCTTGCTGCGGCTGGGGTGGCGGAGCTTGCGCAGCGCCTTCGCCTCGATCTGGCGGATGCGCTCGCGCGTGACGTTGAACTCCTTGCCGACCTCCTCGAGCGTGCGGGTGCGGCCGTCCTCGATGCCGAAGCGCAGGCGGAGCACCTTCTCTTCGCGCGGCGTGAGCGTGGCGAGCACCGACATGAGCTGCTCCTTCAAAAGCGAGAAGCTCGCGGCCTCGCTCGGCTCGGAGGCGTCCTCGTCGGGGATGAAGTCGCCGAGATGGGAGTCCTCCTCCTCGCCGATCGGCGTTTCGAGACTGACCGGCTCCTGCGCGATCTTGAGGATATCGCGCACCTTCTCCACGGGGATGTTCATCTCCGCGGCGATCTCCTCGGCGCTCGGGTCGTGACCGAGCTCCTGCAGCAGCTGGCGCGAAACGCGGATGACCTTGTTGATCGTCTCGACCATATGCACCGGGATGCGGATCGTGCGCGCCTGATCGGCGATGGCGCGGGTGATGGCCTGGCGGATCCACCAGGTAGCATACGTCGAAAACTTGTAGCCCTTGGTATAGTCAAACTTTTCGACCGCCTTGATGAGGCCCAGATTGCCCTCCTGAATGAGATCGAGGAACAGCATGCCGCGGCCGACATAGCGCTTGGCGATGCTCACGACGAGACGGAGGTTGGCTTCCGCCATGCGGCGCTTGGCCTCCTCGTCGCCCTGCGACATGCGCGCGGCGAGCTCGATCTCCTCCTCCTGCGTGAGCAGGTTGACCTTTCCGATTTCCTTGAGATACATGCGCACCGGGTCGTCGGTCGAGTAGGAATCCGCCATGCTGTCGGTCTCGGCGATCTCCTCCTCGGTGACCTCGTCGATCTCTTCGAGCTCGTCGAGCGCGGGGAGAAGCTCGTCGTCGTCGATGGGCGGCAGATCCTCGCCGACGGTCTCAATGTTCAGCTCTTCGAGCGTATCATAAAACCGGTCCATCTGCTCCTGCGAGAGATTCAGCCGGTCGATAACGTCCGCGATCTCCTTGAGCGTGAGCTTTCCGGCCTTTTTGCCCTTTTCGATCAGGTTGGAAAGGCTCTCCTCGCGGGCCTTCTGCGTGTCCTCGGCCTTTTCCTTCCTGTCGTGCAAAGGGCAGGCGGATCCAAAACCGTCGTCCTCGGGAACGTCCGCGATCTCTTCCGGCTCATCGGTCGCAAGAATGGCGTCCGCCAGCGCCGAGAGCGCCGCTTCCTCGCTCACAGACGCGGATCCGGGCAGCTTTGTTTCCGGCAGCTTTTCCTCCGGCATGTTCTTTTCTTTCGGCTCGCTCATCGATTATCCTCCAAAACTTTTTGTCTTTCTGTATTTTTCCGCCAGAGCGCGAAGATCGTCCTCGGCGTCCTCCGTGCGTCCGGTAATAACGGCTATGTAATCGGATATCGCCTTATCCGCGTGGGAAAGATCCTCCGGCGCGCCGAGCACCGAGGTAAAGTGGCTCATCTCGTCGCCGGTGAACTGTCCGGCAAGCACCGCCATGGAGATCGCCGCGCCGGTCTGCACGCGGTGCAGAAGCTCGCGGTAGAGCCGCGCGAGCACGCTCGAAGAAAAGCTCTCCGGCGGCGGCAGGGCTTTGCCCTTCGCCGCGCCCGGATCGAGATACAGGATCCGGATCAGCCCTTCCTCGGCGCGGGCCGAGCGCGGATCGTCGTACCGGATGGAGCGCTGCGCGGGCTGCGCCGTCTGCGTGGGGCGGGCAGCGTCCCGCGCCTCGCGTTTTTTCGCGTCGGCGATGCGGCGGCGGCGCAGCCGTTCGGCCTCCTGCAATACCGCCGCGCGCGAAACGCCCACCTTTTCCGCCACGCGCGCGGCGTATACCTCGCGCTCGACCGCGCCCGGGAGCGACGCCAGAAGCGCGGCAGCGCTTTTAAGATAGTCCACGCGCCCCTCGTCTGTCGTGGGCGGGTTTTTCGCTTCCACGTCGCGCAGCCGGTATTCGATCTGCCCCGCGCTCGCGTCGATCAGATTGCGGAAAGCGTCCGCGCCGTTCTTCTTGATGAACTCGTCCGGGTCCTTCGCGCCCGGCACCTGCAGAATGCGCACCTTGAGATCGAGTTTTTCGAGAATGCCGATGGCGCGCGACGCCGCCTTTCTGCCCGCCTCGTCGCTGTCGTAGCAGAGGATGACCTCGTTCGTATAGCGCGAAATGAGCCGCGCCTGCTCGCCCGTGAGCGATGTGCCGAGCGAGGCGACCGCGCCGTCAAACCCCGCCTGGTGCAGGGAGACGACGTCAATGTTGCCTTCTACGAGAATGATATACCCGTTTTTTGACTTTTTAGCCAGATTCAAACCGAAAAGATTATGGCTTTTGCTGAAAACGGGCGTTTCGGGGCTGTTTAAGTATTTCGGCTCGCCGTCGCCGAGAATGCGGCCGGAAAAGCCGATCACGCTGCCGCGCACATCGATGACCGGGAACATGAGGCGGTTGCGGAAGGCGTCGTACACGCCGCCGCCCCTGCCGTGCTTCACAAGGCCCGCCTCGAACATCTCCTGATCGCCGTACCCCTTTTTGCGCATTGCGTTCGCGAGCGATTCCCACGAATCGGGCGCAAAGCCGAGACCGAAGCGCGTGACCATCGCCGGGGAAATGGCGCGGCGGCGTATGTACTCCTGCGCCGCCGCGCCCTGCGGCGATTTGAGCGTCTCATGAAAAAACCGCGCCGCGTCCCGGTTGAGCTGCAAAAGACGCGTCCGGCGGGACGTATCCTCGCTCTGCGCTTCCTCCGGCAGGGGCATGTTCGCGCGCCGCGCCAGAAACGCCACGGCGTCCGGGAACGAGAGATTTTCGATCTCCATGATAAAGTTGATGACGCCGCCGCCCTTGCCGCAGCCGAAACAGTGGTAGATCTGCTTGTCGGGCGCGACGGAGAATGAGGGCGTTTTCTCGCTGTGGAACGGGCAGAGACCGAAGAGGTTCGCCCCGCTCTTCTTCGTCAGCCGGACGTACTGGCTTACCACGTCCACGATGTCGTTGCGCTCGGTCAGCTCGTCGAGAAACCGTTCGGGGAATGCCATACGTCCGCCTCCTTTCATTTATCGCGCGGAGCTTATTTCACGCTCCACGCCATCGGAATAAAGATCTCGCCGTATTGATAGATCGCGTAATCGTCGGTCATGCCGGAGACATAGTCCGTTACGGCGCGCTCGAGCCCGTCGCGCTCCATGATGCCGCGGAAATCGTCCGGCAGCTTCTCCGGATGCCGGCAGTAATGCTCCCATATGCCGCGCAGGATGTTCTCGACCTTGGCCTCCTCGCCCTTGGCGACGGGGTTGTGGTATACGCGGTCGTAAAGGAAGGCATGGAACACGTCCCATACCTCCCGCATATCGGCGGAAATGCCGACGCTGCCGGCGCGGCTCGTTTCGATGATGTTGTCGACGAGCGAGTTGATGCGGCGGCTGTTGCGCGTACCGAGCCGCTTTACGATGATCTCCGGCAGCTCCGATTCCGAAACGATCCCGGCGCGTATTGCGTCGTCGAGATCGTGGTTGAGATACGCCACATGGTCGCACAGCCGCACGACGACGGCCTCGCGGCTCTCCTCCGGGTGGCCCTTCGTATGAGCGAGAATGCCGATGCGCGTCTCCCGGCAGAGATTGAGCCCCCGGCCGTCCTTTTCGATGCAGTCCACCACGCGCAGCGACTGCTCATAGTGCCGGAAGCCGGGGCCGTAAATTTCGTTGAGCGCCCGCTCCCCGGCGTGGCCGAACGGCGTGTGGCCGAGATCATGGCCGAGAGCAATAGCCTCGCACAGATCCTCGTTGAGCCGCAGCGCCCGCCCGACGGTGCGCGCAAGGCGCGTCACCTCGAGCGTGTGCGTGAGCCGGGTGCGGTAATGGTCGCCCTCCGGCTGGAGAAAGACCTGTGTTTTGTGCTTGAGACGCCGGAACGCCTTGGAGTGTGTGATGCGGTCGGCGTCGCGCTGGAAGCACGTGCGCACGGGGTCCTCTTCCTCCGCGCGGCGGCGGCCGTGAGAATCGGCGGCGCGCACGCCGAAGTCACCCACCAGGATTTTTTCCAGCTCTTCGCGTTCCCGCCGCGGACAGGTCATGCGCTCCGCCTCCCCGAAAATAAAAAAGTAATACAGAAAACCTCTGCATTACTTATATACGACATTGCCCGCGATTTCCCCTGCTTTTCGGAGAAAAAAATTTTACACGGTCTCCTCCTCTTTTTCCGGGCGGAAAACGCTCTCGCCCAGCCGTACCTCGGCCTCCCCGGCGGTCGCGTCGCGAAGGAGCGTCACAAAGCTCCCGCTCTGCGCCTCCGGCGCGGAAAAGACGATCCCGACCTCCGCTCCGAAGAGCGTTTCCTCAACGCGCGCGCCGCGCTCCTCCAAAAGACGGCGCAGCCGTTCGTATCGGGCGTAGGAGCATGCAAAGCTCCCGCGCCGCCACGGCCGCATGACCGCCGTGCCGGCCGCGCGCAGCGCGGCGCGGGCCGCGGCGGAGTACGCGCGCACAAGTCCGCCGGAGCCGAGCAGCGTTCCGCCGAAATAGCGCGTCGTGACGCAGCACACGTCCGTCAGCCCCGCGCCCTGCAGCACGGCGAGCGTCGGCTGGCCGGACGTGCCGCCCGGCTCGCCGTCGTCCGACCAGCGGAGGATGTTCCCTTCGCGCAGGACATAGGCAAAAACGTTGTGCGTCGCGTCGGCATACTTCCGGCGCATTTCGTCGATGAACGCCCGGGCCTCAGCCTCCGACGTCACGGGCTTTACATGGCCGATGAACCGGCTGCGTTTGTCCTCGTATTCCGCCTCGCCGTATCCGGCGGCGGTACGGTACGGCGTCATCGCTTCAGCTCCTCCGTAATGCGTGCGAGCAGCGTATCCACGCCCTCGCCGGTACGCGCGGAAATGCACACGCCGTCGCGCGTGCGGGGAAGCTCCGCAAAAGCCGGGATCGCGTCGCACTTATTATAAATGCGCAGCACCGGCGTGGCGGACGCCCCCAACTCATGGATGAGCGCGTCGGTGACCTTTGCCTGCTCTTCCCAGTCGGGCGCGGAAACGTCGATAACGTGCAGCAGCAGATCGGCGTACTGCAGCTCCTCCAATGTGGCCTTAAACGCCTCGATGAGATTCGTCGGCAGCTTGCGGATGAAGCCGACGGTATCGGAAAGCAGGATCTCCCTTTGCAGCTCCGGCAGCCAGAGACGGCGCGTCGTCGTATCCAGCGTATCGAAAAGGCGGTCGTTCGCCGGGATGTCCGAGCGGGTCAGACGGTTGAGCACCGTGGATTTTCCGGCGTTCGTATACCCGACGAGCGCGGCCATCGGCATGGCGTTTTTCTCGCGGCGGCGGCGCTGCGTCGAGCGGACGCGGCGCACCTGTTCGAGATCGGCCTCCAGATTCCGGATGATCCGGCGGATGTGCCGCCGGTCGGTCTCGAGCTGCGTTTCGCCCGGGCCGCGCGTGCCGATGGGCGCGCTCGTGCCGGCCTGGCGCTTGAGGTGGGTCCACATGCCGGTCAGCCGCGGCAGCAGATATTCGTACTGCGCAAGCTGCACCTGCAGCCGGCCCTCCTTCGTGCGGGCGCGCTGGGCGAAGATATCGAGGATGAGTCCGCTCCGGTCCACGACGCGCACGCCGAGCTCTTCCTCGATCGCCCGCGCCTGCGAGGGCGAAAGCTCGTTATCGATCACGACGAGATCGCACGCGTTGTTCGTGACGGTCTCCTTTATTTCCTGCAATTTGCCCGCGCCGAGAAAGCTGCGCGGATCGGGCGACTGGCGCGTCTGCAAAACCATGGCGACCGTATCCGCGCCCGCGGTGTCCACGAGCGCGGCAAGCTCCTCCATCGAAATTTCGGTGGAGCGTTCCCCGGCGTCCATGCTCGATGCTGAAAGCCCCGCGAGCACCGCCCGTTCTCTTTTCTGCGTTACGTCCTGAATGGGTAAACCCTCCCGGTCATTCGTCCGTTTTGTCCTCGGGCAGCTTCTCCACGAGGATCTTTTCCACGCGAAGCCCGTCCTCGCCCATCGCAAGCACCTTTACGCGCAGTCCGTCCGACTCCACGGTATCGCCTACCTTGGGGAACGCGCCGAACTTCTCGATCGTCCAGCCGCCGGCGGTGGCGCTCGCGGTGTCGAGCGATTCCTCGGTCACGTCCAGGATCTCCGCGAGATCGCCGATGGGGAGATCGCCGTCGATCTCGTACATGCCGTCCGGCCGCTCGACGATCTCATCCTCGATCTCATCGGTCTCGTCCCAGATGTCGCCGACAAGCTCTTCGAGCACGTCCTCGAGCGTCACGATGCCGAGCGTTCCGCCGTATTCGTCCGTGACGACGGCGAGATGCTGCTGGTTTTTGCGCAGCTGCGCGAGCACGTCCGGCAGCTTTACGGTCTTATAGATATAAAGCGGCTTCATAAGGTTGCTGCGGATGTCCGCCCCGGGATCGTCCAGCAGCGCCTTGAAAAAGCGGTTGAGATAGAGCACGCCGATGACATTGTCGATGCTGTTCTCGTACACGGGGATGCGCGAATACGGCAGATCCTCGCCCGAGAGCAGAAGCTCGCGCCAGTCGTCGTCGATGTCGAGCGCCTCGACGTCCACGCGCGCGGTCATCACGTCCATGACGGCGATCTCGGAAAAATCGAGCGCGCTGCGCAGAAGCTCGCTGCGGTCCTCGTCGATGACGCCCTCGTCCTCGACGGTCTCGATGATGGATTGGAGCTCGGCGGCGGCTTCCTCCTCGGAGCTTTCGCCGCTGTTCTCGCCCTTGAGCGGGAACGTAATGAGGCGGATGAGCAGCGAAACGAGGAAGATGACCGGCGAGAGCACGATCATAAGAAAGCGGACAAACGGCGCGACCGTCATCGAAAAGCGGTTCGCGTTTTTCTTTGCGGCGATCTTCGGAGCCGATTCGCAGAACACGATGATGATCGCCGTCATAAAAAGCGTGATAAGCGCCGACACCCAGCCGTTGTAGCGGCTGCCGAGCAGCGTGATGCCGATCCATGTGAGAATGGAGTCCGAGCCGATGTTGCAGAGGTTGTTGCCGATGAGAATGGCGGAGAGCGCGTTTTCGTATTTGTCGATCACCTTGCAGGCGATCGCGGCGGCGCGGTTTCCCTCCTCGGCGGCGGACGCGAGACGCATCCGGTTGGCGGAGGAGAGCGCCATTTCCGACGCTGAGAAAAACGCCGAGCCGCAAAGCAGCGCGAGCATCAAAAGCACATAGATCCACGTTGTCATGCTTCCCCGCCTCCTTCCTTGCCCTCCTCGGGCAGAAGCTCGACAAGGAGCTTGCGGATCCGCCGGTGGTCTATGCTCTGCACGGTCACGCGGAGCCGGTGCCATACAAAGCTCTCGCCCTGCGCGGGGATCATGTCAAACTGCTCATACACCCATTCGCCGACGGGCTTATGCTCCCACTCGGTATCCTCGGGATCGTCGTAGCCCAGCTCGTCGAAAAGGTCCTCCATATCCATGTCGGCGCTGACCTCGTAGGTATTGCCGCCGACCGGGCGGAACTCCACCTGCGCCACGTCGTCCTCGTCCCAGATCTCGCCGACCAGCTCTTCGAGTATGTCCTCCACGGTCACGATGCCCATCGTGCCGCCGTAGTTGTCCGTGACGACCGCGAGGGAGATCTTCCGGCGGTTCAGCTCCTCGAGCAGCTCGTCGATGGACGCGCTCTGGTGGACGAAGCACGGCGCGTCGAGCAGGCTGCGAAGCTCCGGGCATTGCCTCTCGCGCAGATACACGCGGACGTATTTGCGGATCTGCAATACGCCGATAATGTTGTCGATGCTCCCCTCGTACACGGGCAGGCGGCTGTGGCGCTGCTCGCGGATGAACGAGAGGATCTTCTCCGGCGGCGTATTCACATCGAGCGCCGCAACGTCCACGCGGGGCGTGAACACGCGCTCGACCGTCACGTCGCCAAACTCCAGCGCCGAGTGGACAAGCTCCGCCCGTTCCTCGGGCAGCTCGCCCTCGTCGGTCATCGTTTCGATGATGTCGTACAGCTCATCCTCGGTCACGGTGATCTCCGGCTCGCCCTTGGCGAGAGAGGAAAAGAACTCGCCGATGCGCGAGAGCGCCTTCGCCAGCGGCGCGAAAATGCGCATAAAAAAGCACAGGGACGGCGCCGTCGCAAGGGCGCACCGTTCACTGTAGCGCTTGGCGATGCTCTTGGGGAGCATCTCTCCGGCAAAAAACACCGCGACCGTGCACACGATCGTGCCAAGCGCCACCCAGCCCGCGCCCCAGGTGCGCGTAACGAGCACCGTTGTGAGCGTAGCGGTGGAGATGTGGACGATATTCGTGCCGATGAGGATCGCGGAAATTGCGCGGTCAAAATTGTCCTGTACGTAAAGGGCCTTCTTCGCCTTCCGGTCGCCCTGGTCGAGCCGCGTCCTGAGCCGGATGCGGCTGACGGACGTTGCCGCCGTTTCCGCCACGGCAAAATACGCCGCCGCGCAGAGCAGCAGTAAAACAGGTATCCATGACAGCCAACTGTCGCCGTCCATGTGGGGTCATCACACTCCAGTTTTTTATATAGTTATAACAGGATACCATATTGCGCTCCGCGCGTCAAGCGCTTGCCGGACGCTCCGGCGGCTTCCGTGTGCATTTTCTGCGCCGGTCTTTTGCGTGGGGAAAGGGGGACGGATAACGGGAGAGGCTTACCGTGTTTCGTCAAGCTCTCCGAGCAGGCGTTCCATGAGCCGGCCGATGCCCGCGGCCTGCGCGCGGCGGGTAATAAAATACAAGACGCCGCTTCCCTCCGCCGCCGGCACAACGCCGGTCGCGCGGAGCACGCTGTCCGCCGCCCAGAAGCCGCCCCCGGCGGCGGGCACGGTGCCCTTGATCCGGAGAAGGCCGTCCGCCTCGGGCGAGGCAACGATCTTTTCCAGCAGCCGTTCGGCCTGCGCGCGCGTGAGCGGGCGCTCCACCCTGTGGAACGGGCAGAAATACAGCGCCGTGTGGTTGAGCTTTTCCGTTTCGATGCTCCGCAGGCGGCCGGCGCGTGTCTGGAGCAGGGCAAAGTCGGTAAAATCGCGCGTGGACGCCGTCTCGACGGGCGGAAGGTCGGGCAGGAGCGTGTGCAGCAGCGCGGTGCACGCGCTAAGATCGGGCACATCCGGGAGATCGCATTTGCTCCAGACGATGCTCCCCGCGCCGGCGAGCTGGCTTTGCAGCACGGCAAGCGAGGCATTATCAAGCTCGGCAAGGCTGTGCGGATCGACGACCACGGTACAGAAGCCCGGCTCCGCCGCGCCCCGGCGCTTTAAAACATCCAGGATCGAATAGAACGCCGCCGCATCGAATACGCCGGACGGCTCGACGACGATGCGCTCGTAATGCCCGCAGAGACTGAGCAGCAGCTCCGTGAAGTTCGGCGTCAGCGAGCAGCAGATGCACCCGCCGGACACCTCGAACACATCGCCGCACGCCTCCCTGAGCGCCGCGGTATCCACGCCGACGGCGCCAAAGTCGTTTTCCACAACGGCGAAGGATGTGCCCTGCCGCCGCAGCCAGTCGGCATAGGACCGGATAAAGCTGGTTTTTCCTGCGCCGAGAAAGCCGGTCACGAGATCGATTTTTGTTTTCATTGTTATCCGCCTCATAAAAGGAATACAGGGAGAAGCGGGCCCTGATCCGCCCGCTTCTCCCGCAGAGAATCGGATCTTACTTGTTGTACGCGCCGTAGGTTCGGGCTTCCTCCACCATGACCTTCGCCATATGGAAGTCCAGCGCGGCGGGATACTCGCAGCCGCTGGCAAGAATGAAGCCGCCGTCCTTCTTATAGGCGTCGATCTGTTTCCGGCACTCCTCGCGGATCTCCTCCTCGGTGGCGCTGTAGATGAAGCCGGGCATGACGTGGCCCATGATGGTGATGTCCTTGCCGTACTTTTCCTTCAGCTCCGCCATGGTGGCGCAGTCGGGCGGGAGATGCTGCAGGGAGATGAGCACCGGGTGCATTCTCTCGACCTGCTCCTTGATGTAAATGCCGTTGCCGCAGTTATGCAGCATGACCATGCCGCCGTGCTCGCGCACCGTGTCGCAGATATCCGGCATGTAAACGCCCTCGAACTCGTCCCACATCTCCGGGGACATGATGGAGCGGGAGGCGAACAGCGTATCGTACATAATGGCATGGCAGCCGGCCTCAAGCAGCGCGACGCTCAGCTCCTTGATCGTGTCGGCAATGTTCCGGATCGCGGGCTTGACCTTCTCCGGGCAGATCATCAGATCGACGTAGAGGTTGTCCTGACCGCGCATCATGCTCAGAATGCCGAGAGGTCCGAACACGAAGCCGACGATGGGCATTTCCTTGCCCTTCGCTTCGGCCAGCAGGCGGGCCAGCTCGATGTGCTCGCTCATGCGGGGCGTCTCGCGGGGGTTGAGGACACCGATCTTGGCGTAATCGTCCTCGGTCTGGATGAGGCAGTTCTGATAGTTGGGGTGCGCGGCGGCATCCTCGCTGTATTCCAGCTCCTGACCCCAGTCGGCGGCTTCCACGGAGAGGTCAACGAGCGTGCTGATGCAGTCGCAGCCGACTTCCTCGGTCGTCTTGATGATGGCTTCGGCGCACTTTTTCACGTCCTTCGTCCATTCCTCGTAGGAAATGCCGAGGGCCTTGCGGGAAACGCTGTTGATGAGGGGATATACGGGAACATGATCCGCTTCTTTATGCTGAAGAGCCAGTGTGACGCGTTCCATAGAATTCATATGGGGATGCTCCTTTCAAAATATTCTGTCCGATGAGGAGGACGCGGAAGATCCGGCGCGGCTGCGGTATGCTCCGCGCCGGATCGGTTTTATGCGGGGTTCACGTCTCCGGCCCGACGGCGGCTTCGGCGGCGAGCTCGGGTTCTCCCTCGATCTCATAGCTGCGGTTCATGCCGCCCCTGAGCGCAGCAAAGAACGCTTCGGAGTCCTTGCTGTCCTGCCGGGTGAAAAGGCTTACGGCGACCATGCAGACCGTGGAGCCGAGCATGCCGATCGCGCCGTACCATGTGCCGCCGATGTTCCAGACGAAGTAGGTCGCAAGCACGAGCGCCGTGCCGACAACGGAGGAAACGACAGCCGCCTGCTTTGTCGCCTTCTTCCAGTAAATGCCAAGCACCAGAACCGGGAAGAGCGGCATGACGATCGCGATGGAGAACATGATAAGCGTGAAGATGAGCTCCGGAGGATCGAGCGCCAGCAGGATCGAGCCGATGCCGAGCACCGCGACGATGATGCGGTTGGCTGCCGTTCCCTTCCTGCCCTTAAGATCCATATGGAACGTGCTGCGCAGCAGGTCGTCCGCCACGATCGCCGAGGCGACCGAGAGAAACGCGTTCGACGTTGAAAGGCCGACAGCGGAAGCGCCGATGAAGAACGCGACCATGAGCACCCGTGCCAGCACGGGGTCGAAGCTCACAACAAAGTTTTTGACTATGTAGGGGATAATGAGCTCGGTTTCGGACGTCGGCAGCCCCTGTACCAGAGCGAGGCCGACAAGACCGATGAGCATCGTGCCCGTCCAGACGATGCCCTGCAGCACCGGCGTCATGTACGAGAGGCGGCGCTGCGCCTTGAGATCGTCGCCGAAGTAGCCGGAGCGCACGAACACATGCGGCAGCATGATCGTCCAGCCGATGGCGCAGGAGAACGGATAGCCGAAGCGGGAGGCGTACGGCACCCAGCCGTCCGGGCCGGGGTAGGAGAAGAACGAGGGGACGTCTTCCCAGAGCTTCGTGACCGCCTTGCTGAGCGAGCCGCCGAAGCCGACGATCAGCGCCGCGATAACGATGACCCAGAGCAGGAGGATGAACAGCAGGCCCTGCACCGTGTCGGCCGTGGCGGCGGATTTGACGCCGCCGATACACACGAAGATCGTCATGATGAGACCCACGACGATGACCGCGTGGCGGTAGTTGATCGCGCCGTCGGTGGCGTACTGCGCGGCGTTGGCGATGGCCACGATAACGGAGGCGATGTACGGGAACGAGGCCGCGAGGAAGATGAGCGCCAGGATGATGCGCAGCGCACGGGATTTGAAGCGGGCGTCATAGAAGTCCGCGGGAGTGGAGAACGTGCCGCCCATCTCGCGGTTGATGATCCAGACCTTGTTCATCGTGAAGTGGGCGATGATCGGGAAGAGCGCGATATAGCTCATCTCGCTGATCCAGTAGCCCAGGCCGCCGCGGTAGTAGGCGCCGGGCCCGGCGAAGAATACCCAGGTGCTCATGAGCGAGGCGATATAGGTCATAACGAGCACCGGCCACTTGACCGACGCGGTCAGCAGGCTTCCGCCCGCGGCTTTTTTCCTGTCCTGAACCGTGACATATACGGCCACGCCCAGAAGGAAGCACATATAGAGCGCAAAGGCGATCCAGATGGTAGTCGGACTCAGCATGGCTTACTTATCCTCCTTGTTTTCGTTTCTCAGCTTGTAAATGCGGTAGATCTTCGGGAGGAACACATAGGTGATGACCCAGATGGGCAGCACCGTAAGCGCGGCATGGATGAGCGTTGCGGTCGGCTGGTCGTAAGGGGGAACGCCGGGGAGGTTATAGGCGATGTAGAGCGCCGTTGTGATGATGAGCCAAATCCATTCGGTTTTGGTGATTTTCATATTTCTCTCCTTTTCCTTTTTGCACGTTTTTTTGCAGCGTTCGCGGGAAAAAGGGTGCAGAAACCCCGCCCTGCCGGAATTTGTCCTCCGGCAGGGCTGGTCTCCTGTGCAATTCAACATTATCCGTTATCTTCCCGGGCGCCGAGGGGGAGGCGTGCCACCCGGCGCCCGGGAGAAAAAGTCATTTCACTCCTTGACGAGAGCGGCGTGCGCTTTCTTGAGCACCTCGTCCACGGCCGCGGCCCTGTCGGCGGGCAGCTCGTAGTCGGGCTTCTCGGCCATGAGGGCGAAGTACTTCTCCTCGGCCTTGTCGAGCAGGGTCTTGCGGCCCTCGCGTTCCCAGCGGACAACGCCGTCGCGGTTGAACATATCCGGGCGGTGGGGCTCCTCAAAGTGGCGGAAGGTGTGCTCGCTCATGAGGAAGCTGAACGCGGGATCCCGGTCGATGCCGGCGATAAGCTCGTCCCAGTCGATCGTCTCGTCGTTGACGTCCAGACCGCCGCGCAGGCGCTGGGCGATGCCCATGATCTCGTTATCAATGATGAGCTGCACCGGGGAGATGGTCTTGGCGGTCTCGAGCTGGCCCATGCCGCCGAGGACGGAGGCGTTGGACATGGCCATCGCGTGGATGAGGCTCGTGCGTTCGATGAAGTTCTGCGCGTCAAGACAGAGGCTGTCGGTGCCGGTGCCGTAGGAATGAGCGCGGATATTGTAGCCGCGTTCGAAGAGATCCATGCAGATGAGGCGGGCAAAGGTGATCTCGGTGTTGGACTGGAGCGTATAGGTGCTCTGCATATCCATGGAGAAGAGCAGCGTCGTTGCGATGATCGGCAGGCCCGGGCAGAGGAGCTCGAGCATGACGATCTGGGCGAGAACGTCGGCGCAGGCGACGAACGCGGTGCCCTGGGCGGTCACGGGGGTGTTCGCGCCGGCGGTGGGCAGAGCGCAGGGCTGCACGGGCACGCCGTACTTCGCGCTGAGATAGAGGATCTCGGCGTCCATGTGCTTGAAGGTCAGCGCCGGGACGCTGCAGGAAATCATGCTGACGATCGGGCGGGCGCGCAGCTCGTCGTAGCCGCCGGCGGCGGCCGCCGCCATGTCGATGAGGAACTGGACGTTATCGGCCTCATAGGGCTGGATCCAGATGTGCTTGCCGGAGAGCTTGAGAGCGTCGGCGAGAACGTAAACGTCGATCGCGTCGCCGGGATAGTACTCGCCGGAGACGGAGGGCAGCGTCACATAGTCAAGGTTTTCCAGCTTGTTGGTAAGATGGTACCACTCGCGCCCTTCCTCCGGCTTGATGTAATGGGTCTCGTTCCTGATGTTGCGGTAGTTTGGCGCGCCCGTGCAGGTGCGGGTGTAGAAGCGTCCATCGGGGGCCGGGAACTTCAGATCGTGCTTTCCGTCGGGGGAGCAGAGCGTGAACTCGGCGGGGACGGCGGCGACGGCCTTGTCGATAAGCTCCTTTGTGAAGCGCACGTCGCGCGCTTCCATATCAACGATGCAGCCCTTCTCCCCGAGAGCTTTGAGCATCTCCTCGTGGTCGAGGTGAACGCCGCGCTCGATGAGGAGCTGCTCGAGGCGATCCTTCATAAACCCGAGCTCTTTATCGGAGAGAACGTCGTATTTAATGCGCTGATGCATATCGTTATCCTCCTTGCTTTGTAGCGCTTCAGGCGCCTTTGGAAGCGGCGTAGGTTTTCGCCCACTGCGCAGCCTCGGCCGCGTCCGCGGTGAAGGCGTCCGCGCCGATCTTGTCTGCCCACATCTGGGTCACGGGAGCGCCGCCGACCATGACCTTGACCTTGTCGCGCACGCCGGCGTCGATAAGCTGCCGGATGATGTGGCCCTGCTCGTTCATGGTGGTGGTCAGCAGCGCGGAAAGCCCGACGACGTCGGGGTTGTACTTGTTGATCGCTTCGATGAACTTGGCGCCGTCAACGTTGCTGCCAAGATCGATGACCTCGAGATTGGCGCTGCGCATCATGAGCGCGACAAGGTTCTTGCCGATGTCGTGCAGATCGCCCTTAACGGTGCCGACGACCGCGGTGCCGACCTTCGTGTTCTCGCCGGCGGCGAGCAGCGGCTGGATGACTTCCACGCCCATGTTCATGACCTTTGCGGCCAGCAGAACGTTGGGAACGAACACTTCGTTTCTCGCAAACTTTTCGCCGATCTCGTTGATGCCGGGGAGAAGGCCGTCGTCGAGAATGCTCTGGGCGCTGACGCCCTCGTCGAGAGCCTGCTGGACTTTTGCCTTGATGGCCGTGATCTGGCCGGACGCAACGATCTTGGAAATCTCATTCAGAGTGGACATAGCGTGTTTTCCTCCGTTTTCAAAAGTTTTTACATTTTTTCTTCTTTCGGAAGAGGAGGGATCCCGCAGGCTTTCAGGGCCAAATTCACCGTTTCCACAGCGTCGGCGGCATATTCCACATTGTGCTCGCGGGCAAACCGGCCGTTGACCGGCGCGCCGCCGACAATGATGTGCCACCGCTCGTTTCCTTCCGCCTCGCGGAGAACGCGGATCGTTTTCTTCATCCCGCTGATCGTCGTGGTGAGCATCGCCGAGATCGCGACGATGCGGGCGTTGGTCTCCCGCACCGCGGCGACGAATTTCTCCGGCGGGACGTTTGTCCCGAGATCGACGACACGGAATCCGGCGCTCCGGAGCATGATGGAAACGAGCGTCTTTCCGATGGTGTGGATGTCCCCGCTGACGGTACCGAGCACAACGGTTTCCGGGAGCGACGGCACATCCGTCCCCACGATGAGCGGCGAGAGAAGATCGATCCCGCTCTGCGCGGCACGCGCCGACATCATGATCTGCGGGATGAATTTCTCGCGGCGGGCCAACTGGCGGCCGAGAGTATCCATGCACGGCAGAAGGCCGATCCTTACGATCTTCTGCGGCGGCATTCCGGCTTCCAGCAGCTCCCGGCAAGCGGCGCACACCGCTTCCCGGTCGCCCGAAAGAACGCCCTGTTTGAGGCAGTGAACTTTTTCCTCCATGGGAAGTCTCCTCCAATACCTTGTGTCCAGTATAAAAAACCGGTGCGTTTTTTTCTCTGACAATGAAGAGAAAAAATGGTAAAAAGCCGGTCAGCTCACGGCGCCGCCAGGCAGACGTTTTGCCTTTTTATCCATGATATAAAACGTTTCACCGTTTTTTGTTGTAGAATTTTTTGTAGAATTGGTAAATTTTTTGTTTTCTCCCGTTTTTCATTTTACAACGCGTTTCCCATCGCCTATGATGAGAAGGACAAAGAAGGAAAGGGGCGGGGCATTTTATGGACGCGTTGTATGACGCGCTGGATGCTTTCAGCAGCTGTACCGGGATCCCCGTGACGGTGTATAACGCGGAAAACAGCGTCGCGAAGGAATTTCATGCGGAGCAGAAGGTCTGCCGCCTGTTCCCGCATTACAGCCAGAGCGCGGACTGCCGGGGGTATCTTGCCTTTTCGATGGGCGAGTCCTTCGCGCTCGGCGAGCCATACATATTTTTCTGTCCGGCGGGCTTCGTTGAGATCGCCGTACCTTTAATATATAACGGCGCTCGCAGCGGCTGCGTGCTGGCCGGCCCGCTCGTGCTCGGCAGCGTGGATGAAAACCTTCTCTCGCGCGTCATGGAGCTCAACCCGGGCGATCCGTCTCTCTTTCCGCGCGTGGCGCTCTTTCTCCAGAATCTCAAGGAGCGCTCGCCCGATCAGGTGCAGAAGATCGCAACGCTTCTCTATGCCTCGGTGCTCAGCTCGCGCCAGAACTGGGAGGAGTACGAGCGCATCCGCTCCCGCAGCCGCGGCCAGGTCAACGCCGGGGAGACGGTGCATCAGTTCAAGCTCGCCGTCGATCCCGCCGGGGAGACGGAGGAAAATCTCTGGCAGCGCCTGCTCACCGGACTGCGCGAGCGCGACCGCGGAGCCGTGGACGAGGCGGCCTCCGGTCTCTTTGACGAGTTTCTTCTCGTGGAGGCGGGAAACTTTGACCTCATCCGGATGCGCCTTTTCGAGTTTTTCACGATGCTCTCCAAGGCCGCGCTTGACTCCGGCATCGCGCTCAACAGCATTCTCGCCTCCGGTCTTGACCCGCTTGAGGCGCTCAACCGGGCGCAGTCGGTGGACGATCTGGCCGTATGGATGCAGACTCTGATCGACCACTTTTTCGTTCTTGTGCCGGAGCCGCCCGCGCCGGTCTATTCTCCGCTCGTCGCCCAGGCTGTCGCGCTCATCGGCGAGCGGTACGCGGAGAAGCTCACGCTGCGCGGCGTGGCCGGCAGCATCCACATCAACGAATCGTATCTCTCCAAGCTCTTCAAAAGAGAACTCGGCGTCAGCTTTACGGAGTATCTCAACAGCCTGCGCATCCAGAAGAGCGTGGAGCTGCTCTCGCAGCCAGACATGAATCTTCTGGAGATCGCCGGGCGGGTCGGCTTTGAGGATCAAAGCTATTTTACCAAAGTTTTCAAGAAAATCACAGGGAAAACGCCGCGGCAGTTCAAAGTGACCGCCAACGCAGACAAGCTGCTTGACAACGAATACATCCGCGGCTTTCCCGTGCCGCAGACAGGAGGTAAATGACATGACCGTTTTCCCCGTCTCCGTGCAGGATCTGGAATACGACAGGGACCGCATCTTCACCCGGCTCAGGCTGCGGGAGGATCCCAACACGAACGCCTACGCCGAGAGCGTTTTCCCGCAGCTCGTGGCGCTTCTGCGGGAGAATCTGGAGCTTGTGCTCGCCTACAACATCACGGATAACGACCTGACCATCGCCTCGCCGGAGCTTTCAAGCTGCGATCTTCTCGCGGTGTGCTACTGCGGCGCTACGCAGAAGATCGTCGACTGCGTGGACGATCTCATGGCAAAGTGTGATTTTCTCGAGGGCTACATCCTCAACGATCTCGCGAACGAAGTGCTCTTCAACGCCTCGAATGCGATGAACCGCCATCTTTATAACGAGCTCAAGGCGCAGGGTCACCATCTCAGCACGCGCCTCACGCCGGGCGAGAACCACCTGAGCATGGAGTATCAGGCGCAGTTTCTCTCCCTGCTCACGCAGGGCGAGCCGTTCCCCGCCACGCTCACCGAGCACTGCATGCTCCAGCCGGAGAAGGCCATGCTCTATGCTTACGGTGCGGGCACCGGCCTCCCCGACCGCTCCGTTGACCATGATTGCTCCAAATGCCCGAACCTCTCGTGCTATATGCGCCGGGACGTAAATCCATGAAAGGAGGACATTTCCATGGAATACACCGTTCGTATAGCCGGAACACCGTGCCGGACGCGCGTCTCCGGCGGGACGCTCGCCGAAGCCTGCGCCCGGCTCGGCCATCCGCTCGAGCTCGTCTGCGGCGGCAACGGCCGCTGCGGTAAGTGCGACGTTCTCGTGGAACGCGGCGGCGTGCGCGAAACCGTCCGCGCCTGCGTTACGCCGGTAACGGAGGACATTACCGTCTTTTTCCCCGACGCGGGATCCGGCGGCGCGCAGATCCTCACCGAGGGCGGCGCGCACAGCGCCTTCGCCCCCGCGGTAACCAAAACCGTGCTCTCTCCCGCCGAGCGGGAGCCGGAGCACTGCGGCGCCTGTCTCCCCGGCGTTTCGCTCGCGGCGGCACGGCAGTTTTCCCGGGCGAACCGCGGCGCGGACGGGGAGCCGCTCACGTTCATCCGCTGCGGCGGCACGCTCCTCGGCGTGCAGCGCGGCGATACGGCGCGGCGCCTTTTCGGCGCCGCCGTGGACATCGGCACGACGACCGTTGCGATGTACATTTATGATCTCACGACCGGCGCTCTTCTCCATACCGGCTCGGCGCTCAACGGTCAGATCCGGTACGGCGCGGACGTCATCGCGCGCATCCAGCACGTCATCGAGCACGCAGACGGGCTCGCCGCGCTCAACCGCGCCGTTCTCGATACGGTCGACGGCCTTCTCGCCGCGGCTGCCGCCGCCGTACCGGGCCTTTCGGACGATCTGTGGCAGCTTGTTTTCTGCGGCAACAGCACGATGCAGCACCTCTTCCTCGGCGTCGATCCGTCCGCGCTCGGCGCGGAGCCGTTCGCAAGCGTCACGGCGGATACCGTGCGTGCCTCTGCCGGGGAAATCGGCCTTCAAAACTGTCCCCCGGACGCGCTCGTGGAATTTCTTCCGCTGCTCGGCGGGTTCGTCGGCGCGGATACGACCGCCGTGCTGCTCGGCGTGCCGGAGGAGGGCGTTCATCTCGTCATCGATCTCGGCACGAACGGCGAAATCGCCGTCGGCAACGCGCACGACGGCTTTCTCACCTCCTCCACCGCCTGCGGCCCCGCACTCGAGGGCGGCAGCATCGAATGCGGCATGCGCGGCGCGGAGGGTGCGATCGACCACGCGGACATCACGCCGGACGGCGAGCTTCGCTTCCATGTTCTCGGCGGGGGCGAGGCGAAAGGACTCTGCGGCTCCGGTATCATCGACATGACCGCCGCGCTTCTCCGCTGCGGTCTCGTGGACATGACCGGGCGGCTCCTCCCGCGTGAGGAATACGCCGCGGAGCATCCGGACAGCCCCCTGCTCGACCGGCTTGCGCCGGTGGGTGAATACAATAACGCATTCTTTCTCACGCGCGGCGAGCATCCGGTCTATCTCTCGCAGGACGATATCCGCCAGATCCAGCTTGCCAAAAGCTCGATCTGCGCCGGGTGTCTGACGCTCTGCCGCGAGCGCGGCGTCGCGCCGGAGCAGCTCGATTCGCTCATTCTCGCCGGCGCTTTCGGGAATTATATCGATGTGGACAGCGCCCTGTACATCGGTCTTCTCCCCGCCGTGCCGCGCGGGAAGATCGCCGCCGTCGGCAACGGCGCGGGCAGCGGCGTCTGCCGCTGTCTTCTCGACCGCGCGGAGAGCGCCCGCTGCGGGCACATCCGCGCCGTCACGCGCCATGTGGAGCTTAACGCAAGCGCCGAATTTATGGAGCAGTACATTATGAACATGAATTTCAACGTGCCGCTTTGATCCCCGCCGCCGGACCGCCCCCGGACACGGCCATGCGCAAAAAAAGGCGTCGGCGGAAAAACCGCCGACACCATTCCGCAGGATCCGGTTCCGTGAAGCGCGCCGGCGTGCGGCGCGCCCGTCCGTAATTTATTGCTTGTTTCCGAAGCACTCGTCATAGTGCGCGAGCGCGCTCTTGATGATCTCCACGGCGGCTTCGCGGCCGTTTACGTCGCCCGCGACCGCCTCCTTGCCCTCCAGCGCCTTGTAGACGGTAAAAAAGTGCGCCATCTCGTCAAACGTGTGATCGGGCAGGTCCATGATATCGCGGTACTTGTTGTAGCTCGGGTCGGAGAAGGGGATGGCGATGATCTTCTCGTCGTTCCTGCCGCCGTCAAGCATGGAGATGTAGCCGATCGGGTAGCACCGCACGAGCGTGAGCGGGTCGAGCACCTCGGAGCAGAGCACGAGCACGTCGAGCGGGTCGCCGTCGTCGCCGTAGCTGCGGGGGATAAAGCCGTAGTTGGCGGGGTAGTGGGTCGATGTATACAGAATGCGGTCGAGAATGATCAGCCCGGTCTGCTTATCCAGCTCGTATTTCTTCTTGCTGCCCTTGGGAATTTCGATCACGGCGAGAAAATCCTCCGGCGTGATGCGCGCGGGGTCGATGTCGTGCCAGACGTTCATGGCGTTACCTCCGGGAAAATAGTGCCGCTTCGCGGCGGGATTGGATTATATCACGGAGATGTACGTTTTTCAACAATATTGTAAGTATATAAATAAGATGGCTGACGGAATTTGTTCCGTCAGCCAGTTTGCCGTATTTATTGAGAGATTTCTTGCTAAGGTTGCATCAACTCAACTAAAAAGTGTAAAATCACTTGCAATCTTGTTTGTCAATGCTTCGGCTATCTGCAAAGACGAACGGAACATCTCCCTTGTTTTTTCCTCTTGGCTGCTCAAGCATAAACAATAATATACCATTTTCTCAGTGTACCATTTTTGAGGATTTCGGCCTTGTTTTTCGCTGAGAAAAAAGGCGATGTACCAACTTTGTACAGTCCAGACTTGGAAGGCATGAAAAAGAGAGGAAGCAGTTTTGTTCCTGCTTCCTCTCAAAAAGGCTTATTCGTTACTCAGCGGGATAAAAGGCGTCCTTGCCAAGACCGCAGATGGGGCAGACCCAATCTTCGGGAACGTCCTCCCAGACTGTGCCGGGGGCTACACCGTTGTCGGGGTCGCCCAGGGCGGGGTCATAGACATAGCCGCAGGGGCACTCGTATTTCATGGGAATATCTCCTCTTACTTGCCGAAGTAGCGCTTCAGCAGGCCCTCGAAAGCCTTGCCGTGGCGGGCCTCGTCGCGGGCCATCTCGTGCACGGTGTCGTGAATGGCGTCGAGGTTGTACTTCTTCGCGAGCTTCGCAAGCTCGAACTTGCCGGCGGTCGCGCCGTTCTCGGCGTCAACGCGCATTTCGAGATTCTTCTTCGTGGAAGTCGTCACGACCTCGCCGAGGAGCTCGGCAAACTTCGCGGCGTGCTCGGCCTCCTCCAGGGCGGCCTTCTCCCAGTACACGCCGATCTCCGGATAGCCCTCGCGGTGCGCGACGCGCCCCATGGCCAGATACATGCCGACCTCGCAGCACTCGCCCTCAAAGTTGGCGCGCAGCCCGGCGATGATCTCTTTCTGCACTTCCTCCGGAACGTCCGCGCCGAACACCTTGCCGACGCCGACGACGTGCTCCGCCGCCCAGGTCTTCTCCTCCGCCTGCAGCGTGAACTGGCTGCCGGGGACATGGCACACCGGGCATTCCTCCGGAGGCGTATCGCCTTCATGAACATAACCGCAAACCGGGCAAACCCACTTTTTCATAATAAGATCCTCCGTTAAATCAATTTTTCTCTTTGTCTTTTTTATGATCGTCCGCTGCGCAGCAGCGGCAGATGCCGTAAAATGTCAGAGCCCAGGAACGCACCTCGCCGGGCATTTCGCCGGTAATGCGCTTTTCGGGCAGCGCCGCGTCCACATCGTCCACGCGGCCGCATTTCTCGCAGATGAAATGCGCGTGCGGGCGCGTCCAGCCGTCGAACCGCTCCTGCCCCGCAACGGTGGCGACGCTCATCGCCTTGCCCTCCTTGCGGAAGAGCGAAAGATTGCGGTAGACCGTGCCGAGCGAGAGATCCGGGATGTCCGGCTTGAGCCGCCGGTAAATCTCCTCCGCGCTCGGATGATCGCGTGACGCAAGCAGCATCTCGTGGATCGCGTCGCGCTTTTTGCTTTGCCGCCGGGTGCCTTCCATGGGTAACTCCTTCGCCGTGGGGTTTCATAATCGATAATGATTATTGCTACTGTTAATATAGCAGCACAGCCCCGAATTGTCAATAAGGTTTTTTAAAAAAATTTGCCCGCCGGTCTCCCGGCGGGCATTCGTTCCGATCGGCGCGGACGGCTTCGGCGCCGGGGCGTCCGGCGCATCACAGCTCCAGGCGCATAAAGACGACCTCCTGGAATCCCGCCGTCCGGGAGCGGAAGCCTTTGGGGTTTCTGCCGTATTCCGCAAACCCGGCTCTCCGGTACATGGCGACGGCCCGCGCATTGTCCGCAACGACGCTCAGCTCCAGCTGCACAAACCCGGCGTCCCGGGCGCATTGGATGCACGCTTCCATCAGCGCGCGGCCGATGCCGAGGCCCCAGTACTCCTTCAATACGCTGACGCCGAATTCGGCGCGGTGCGCCAGCTTGTATTTTGTGCCCACCGCATCTATCCCGGCCGTCCCGACGAGCCGCCCGTTGACGACGGCGAGCAGCTCGATCTCCTGCGGGCTTTCCGCTTTGCGCGCTAAAAAGCGGCTCTCCTGCTCCGCGTCAAAGCGGTTCTCGTCGGGATACGTGAGCAGATAGTCGGTTTCCGCGTGCGTTTGGTTAAAGTTTTCCAATACCGCGGCGCCGTCGGAGGCCTCGGCGTTTCGGATCTGGATCTCGGTACCGCTTCGGGTGATAACTTTCTGATGGTATTTCATGCATTTCCTCTCTTTCTCCGTGTTCCGGCAGGCCGCCGCAGCCGTTTCCTCTTTTGTGCACCGACTATTGTAATGCCGGGGTATGCGCCTGTCAACCGCCGGATGTGCGCCGTTTCGTATCCGGCGGACACAAAAAGGGAAGGCTGCGGCCTCCCCTTTTTGTCCGTTTCATTTCCGCGCCGGATTGGCGCTGATGCCGCGCATGGCTTCGGCAAATTCGGCGTCGAGCTTTTCGCGCCGGGCGAGATCGCACGCCGTCACCATGCCGACGAGGCGTCCGTTTTCCGCCACGGGCAGACGGCGCAACTGCTCGCGCGCCATGAGCGCGGCGGCGCTCTGTACGCTGTCGCCCGGCCGCGCCGTCACGACCGCGCGGGACATGACCTCCGAAACGCGCGTGTCCGCGGGGTCGTTGTCCAGCGCGAGACAGCGCAGCACGATATCCCGGTCGGTGAGCACGCCGCGCAGCCGTCCGGCGCTGTCCGTTACGGGCAGCGCGCCGAGATTCCACCGCCGCAGCAGCCGCGCCGCCGCCGTGACCGGCTCGTCCTGTCCGACGGTGATGACTTTTGCCGTCATGATCTCCTGAACCTCCATGATCTGTCCTCCCTGTTCGGTTTTTCCTTACAGGGAGTATGGACAACCGGCGCGGCTCTTAATCCGCCGCGGCGAGAGAAGCGAGCATTTCTCCCGCGGCGCGGCCGAAAAGCTCCGCGGCGGCGAGCGCTTCGGAGAGCGTGTTGCCGTTTGTGCCGACTTCTATAATAAGAGAGCCGGTCGTATACTGCTGGTTGTAGCGCTCCGGCGCGAGATGAATCGGACGCATGAGCGCGCCGTTTGCCGACATCGCCGCGGCCTGCATCGCGAGCGCGAGCTTGAGATTCTCCCGCCAGAGCGGGTGCTCAAGATATTCGTCCGTGCCGCACACGAGCATTACCTGCGCCGTACCGTTTGCGGCTGCGCACGTCTTGTAGACGGTCGATTCATCGCCGATGGCGTCGCGGTGGACATCCAGCACGAGCGCGATGTCCGGATACTCGGCGAGATACGCCTCGATGGACGCCGCGGCGCGCTCGTAGGAGCCCGCGTAGCTCGGATAATCGTAGAGCGTGCGGTCGTGCAGCACGCGAAGGCCGTATTCCTCGAGCGCGGAGCACAGCGCGTCGCCCACGCGGATGACCGAGCGCTCCGGATCGGTCGTGCGGTACGGGTCGCTCGGCGTATATTCCTCGCCCGCCGCGGGAAGATACGCCTCCGTGCCGTGCGTATGTATTATGAGGATCTGCGGCCCCGCCGCGCTCAGGCGCTGCGTGAGCGGCTCACCCATGAGCATGGCGATATCCACCTCCCGGCCGGTCCCGTTCCGGATCTCCATGCCGTTGTCGTCCGTGAACGGCACGATCTCCGGCGTCGGCTCGGGCGTCGGTTCGGGCGTCGGTTCGGGCGTCGGCTCGGGCGTCGGTTCGGGCGTCGGTTCGGGCGTCGGTTCGGGCGTCGGTTCGGGCGTCGGCGCGGGCGTGAGCTTCGGGTCCGGTTCCGGAGCGGGGTCGGGCGCAGGCTCCGCCGCCGCTTCCGCCGTCGGCGCCGGCGTATTCTCCGGCGCCGGCGTTTCGCCGGGAAGGTTGTCCGCGAGCAGCAGCCGCCCGGACGCGTGCGCGTCGCCGAGCTCCAGCGCGAGCAGCGCCGCGCCGAGACGTCCGCTTTCATACGTTTCGGCGGCGCGTTCGACCGGCCGGGCCAGCGCCCCGGCATGGAACGCCAGCTGCGCCGCCATGACAGCCGCGCACAGCAGCCTTCCCTTCCGGTTCATTTCCCCGCCTCCCTTGCCCATCGATACTATCTATCTTATGGCGCGGCGACGGAAAATATGACAGCGGCTTGTTGACGTCTTTCGCCCCGGCGTGATAAAATCATTTATTATCCGGACGAAAGGAGAGCGGAATATGCGTACATGGCTGGCCGCGTTCATGCTCGGGCGCAACGGTGTGGATCATCTCAACAACCTTCTCTTTCGCACGGCAGCCGTGATCGCCGCGCTGAATCTGCTGTTACTGCGGCAGATCGGCTCCGTTCCGTTTCTGATCGCGGGCTACGCTCTGTTCCGGACGCTCTCCCGCAATCTTTCCATGCGGCAGGCGGAGAACGTGCTCGTGCTCGAGAAATGCCGCCGCGTGAAGGCGATCCTCTCCGGCGCGGTGCAGCGCGCGAAGCAGCGCCGCGATTACCGGTTTTTCTCCTGTCCCGGCTGCAGCAGCTATCTGCGCGTGCCGCGCGGTAAGGGCCGCATTCAGGTCACCTGCCCCCGCTGCGGGCACCGGTTTGACCGGAAGAGCTGAAAAATTAAAGGAAGGCTTATGGCTTCTCTTCGCACGGAGCTTCATATGGAGGTACACACCATGACCATGGAAGAAATACTCACATCCGGCCTTGCGGAGCTCGGCGTCCCGGCAACGGCGGCGCAGCTCTCGCAGCTCCGGGCCTACTATACGCTGCTCGGCGAGCGCTCGAAGGTGATGAATCTCACCGCCATCGAGGGCGAGGAGGCGACGGCGCGGCTGCATTTTCTCGACAGCGCCGCGCTGCTCCGGTATGTGCGTCTCTCCGGCAAGTCCGCCGCGGACGTCGGCTCCGGCGCCGGGTTTCCGGGGCTCGTCGCGGCGATCCTCGCGCCGGACGCCAACATCACGCTCATCGACAGTCTGCAAAAACGCGTAGCGTTCCAGCAGGAGGTGTGTGATACCGTCGGGCTTGAAAACGTCACGTGCCTTTCCGGGCGCGCCGAGGAGGAGAGCGCGCTTCGCGAGAGCTTTGACGTCGTCACGTCCCGCGCCGTGGCGCGGATGACGATGCTCTGCGAGCTGTGCCTGCCGCTTGTGCGCGTCGGCGGTGTGTTCGCCGCGATGAAGGGCCCGGAGCCGGAGGAAGAGGTGCAGGAGGCCGCGCGGTGCATCCGCACGCTCGGCGGCGGCAAGCCGCGCATCGAAAAATACGCCGTCCCCGGCACGGACGCCGTGCACAGCGTCGTCATCATCCCGAAAACCGCGCCCACCCCGGCGAAATACCCCCGCCGGTTCGCCATGATAAAAAAGCAGCCGCTCGCATAAGAGCAGGAGAAAGACGGAAAAGCGAGGCTTGTTCAAAAGCCTCGCTTCCGACTGTCATAGACGCCTTGCATAGCCCGCGCCCGCCGGCGAAAGAGCGTTTCGATCCGTTTCTCCGGCGGCGCTTGTCGGGCGCGCTCAAAGCGCCGGGGCGATATCGATGTTTTCGCCGCGCAGCGCAACGGCCGCGCCGTTCTTCGCCTCGGCGCTCTCGGGGTGTGCAAGCAGCCACTTGTTGCGCGCGGCAAGATACCTGTCCTCCGGCGAGACGCCGCGCAGCGCGGGCTTTGCCGTATTCGTTCCGCGCGGCAGCGCGACGAGCACGCGAAAGCCCACCGTTTCGTCCGTATGGCAGGGGGCGTAGTGCAGCGTCGTGGCGTAGACCTCCACGAGCACCCCGGCGGGGACGCGGAACGCCTTCACCTTCGCGGTGTCGAGCACGCCGTTTTCGATCTCGTCCTGCTTGGCAAGCAGAAGGATGAAGTCCCCGAGACCGAGATTGAATTCGCTGTCGCGGTGGTATTCGAGACAGTTGAGCTTCGTATTGCGTCCCCAGCACATGCCGAGCTGCACCGGCATGCCGCCGAACGCGCTCGCCTGATAGTCCGCGAACGCTTCGCACGCCTCGAGCGAGGCGACGGACGGCTCATACGCCGTGCCGCTCTCCGGCAGAGGGATGCGCTCCATTTCGCGCAGCAGCGCCGCGCCGTCCATGCCGGAATGCACGCGTCCGTAGCGTGCGAACTCCGCATCGTATACCGAATAGATCTTCATAGCGGCCTCCCGTATGTTTTGTAGCTTCATCGTATCAGAAAAAACGCCGCAGGGCAAGACTAAGACCTCTTGCTCCTGCGGCACTTTTTATGGCTTTATTCTTTTTCGCCGACGACCTGATACATTTCGTCGGTCGAGATGACGTCCGTAACGCGAAGGTGCCGCGCAAAGATCGCCGCAAGCGCGCCGGAGTCCATGAGCCCGTTGGAGACGTGGCTCGCCGCGCCGCGGTGGTGCGCGTCGATGGCCGCGCGCGAGCTGCCGTGCGCGACGGTGAGCCGCCCGCCGGAGGCGAGCCGCGCGGCGAGCCGCGCCACGAGCCGCTCCGGGTCGGGGAAGTGCGGAAAGGCGTTATAAACGACGATCGCATCGAAGTTTTCCCCGAGCGGCGCGCTCTCCGCGTCGCCGCAGACGAACCGCACGTTTTCCTGCGGGAATTTTTCGCGCGCGATGCGGATCATCTCCGGGGAGATGTCCACCGCCGTGACGCTCGCAACGCCCCGGCGCAGGTAGTCGCCGATCAGAACGCCCGTGCCGCAGGCAACGTCGAGCACGCGGCTGCCCGCCGTCACCTTCGCGTTATCGAGAATGCGGCCGATCTTCTCGTCGCTGCGGACCATACCGGCGTCCCAATCCCCGGCGCGCTCATCGAAGAACGCGATCACATCCTTCTGCTCGATCATCCCTGCGTCCCCGCAAAGAACGTGGCGGTGTCGATCTTCTGGTAGCCGCCGAAGCTGCTCGGGCAGGCAAAGATCTCCTCGGCCAGAGGCTTTCCGAGGAACGCTGCCGTGACGCGGTTCGTCACATCGGTCATATCGACGTCCTCAAAGCGGTCGGGGTAGGCGATTTTCGCCGCGAACCATGTGTTGATGAGCGCGATCTCATAGTTGGTATAATACGCATTGTAAGCGAGCTGGAGATACGCCTCGCCCTCGCGCCAGGCGCGGCAGGCGTCGAACATCGCGGGATCCTCGGCGTAAAGAGGCTTGATGTTCTTCACGGCGGCGGCGTCAAAGATCATGGCGTCCATGTCCTCGCCGAGAGAGACGAACTTCTCCGCCTCGATCGGCTGCGCGCCGGGCGCGCCAAGGCCGGAGACGGCGTTTTTCACGTTCGCCACGCGGAAGGAAACATAGTCCTCCGCCGTCATGAGATGGTTTGTCGTGCCCCAGTTGCCGAGCCCGCAGATGTAAACGGAGGGTTTATCCTCCTCGGCAATGCCGGCGGTACGCGCTTCGATCTCGGCGCGCTCGGACCCGACGAAGCCGATGAGCAGCTCGGCCTTGTCGCTCTCTTCAAAGATCGTGCCGAGCAGACGGAGGCTCTCGCTGAAGCTCTCGTCAAACACGCTGTCCGGACCGGTCATCAGCGTCACGACCGGCACGCCGAGCTGTTCCTGCAGGGCGTTCGCCTTGTCGGCGTCGCCGTAGAGGGAGATGACGATATCCGGCTCGCAGGCGAGGATCTTCTCGGCCTCGGGGCTCTGGGCGTTCGGCCCGCCGACGCCGCAGGAGGGCAGCGACGCGAACACCTCGCCGTAGGCAAGCACATACGGCCGCGCGACGGAGTCGAACATCTTCGGCCGCTCGGAGAGCGTTTCGTTTTCGATGTCCTCCACGCCGCAGAGGAGGGACACGTCGCCGATGTAGCTGTAGAGCCGCAGCGCGCCCGCGCCGATGCACACGACGCGGCGGTAACTGCCCGGCGTCACGGCGACTTCCCGGCCGATGAGGTCGGTGACGGTGATCTCCGCGCTTTCCGCAGGCTGTTCGGCTGCGGGCGGCTCGGCCGGCTGCGCGGCCGGCGTTTCCGGCGCAGCGCCGCACGCGGCGAGCGAGAAGACCGTCGCCAACGCAAGCAGCAGGGAAATGACCTTACGTTTCTTCATAGTATTTTCCTCCCAGAATAACTTTCTTTCCGTCCACGGTGATGATGCGTGATCTTATGTCGAAAACATCCCCGATCACTTCGCTTGTGAGCACGCTCTCGTCCCCGGCGTATCGCACCGCGCCGTCCCGGAGCAGGAAGAACCTGTCGCCCAGACACAGCGCCTGATTGAGATCGTGCAGCGAGCTCAAAATGGCGACGCCGCGCTGCCGCGCCGCCTTTTTCGCCTCGTCGATGATGAGCTCCTCGTTCGCGATATCGAGATTGCCGGTCGGCTCGTCAAAGATGAGCAGACGCGGCTCCTGCACGAGCGCGCGGGCGATGGCGGTCTTCTGCTTCTCGCCGCCGGAGAGCTCTTCCGCGTTGCGCCCGGCGAGCGGTTCGAGCTGCATTTCGGCAAGGATGCGCTCCACGGCCTCGAAATCCTCGCGGCCCGGCTGCATACCGAAGCGGGAGACCCGTCCGAGCAGGATCGAATCGAACACGCTCAGCGCGCCGAAATGGATGTGCTGCGGCACATAGGCGACGAGCTTCGCCCTCCCGCGCCGCGGCATTTTCAAAAGATCCTCGCCGTCAAAGCGGATCGAGCCGCTCTCCGGCGCGGCGAGACCGAGAATGCACTGAAAGAGCGTCGTTTTGCCCGCGCCGTTTTTGCCGAGCAGAATGCCGATCTCCCCGTCGCGGAGCGTGAGCGAAACGCCCCGGAGCACCGGCTCGGACCGGCGGGCGTAACGAAAGACCACATTTTCCAGTTCTAACATTGGCCATGCTCCTTTCGCGAAAAGATGATCGCGAGGAAGAACGGCGCGCCGAGGAGCGACGTGATCGCGCCGACGGGCAGCGCGCTGCCGCTGCCGAGCGAGCGGGAGAACGCATCCGCGCAGAGAAGGAGCAGGCTGCCCATCAGCGCCGACGCGGGGATCGAAACGCGGTGGTCCTGCCCGAGCAGGCGCTTCGCCACATGCGGGCAGATGACGCCGACAAAGCCGATGACGCCGAGGCTCGATACGCATGCCGCCGTCATCAGCGAGGCGAGCAGCAGCGAGAAAAAGCGCAGGCGCGAAACGTTCACGCCCATGCTGCCCGCGGCGGCGTCGCCGCTCAGGAGGGCGTTATACCGCCACGCGAGCGCGGAGAAAACCGCAAGGCCCGGCGCCGCGGCGCAGAGCATAAGAAGATCGGTCTTATATGTTGCGCGGCCCAGATCGCCGAAGTTCCACACGACCGCGGCGGAGAGGCCGACGTCGGTGGCGTAAAACTGCAGGAGCGTCGTCGCCGCCGTCCAGACCGCGCCGACGGCGATGCCCGCGAGCACCACGACGTTCGGCGAGAACGCCTTCACGCGGCAGAGCGCGAGAATGAGCAGAATGGAAAGCGCCGAGAAGAGGAACGCCGTCACGCTCGCGGCGAACGGGTTCACCCCGGCGGTATAGCCGGCAAGGTTGTTCCCCGTGGAGAGAAAGCCCCCGGCGAACACGATAATGGAGAGGTTCGCGCCGAACACGGCGGCGTTGGACACGCCCATCGTGGAGGGCGAAGCCATGGCGTTGGAGAGCGTCGTCTGCATGACGAGGCCGGAGACGGAGAGCGCCGCGCCGGCAATGAGCGCGGCAAGCACGCGCGGCACGCGGATCGAGCGGAGAATGCGCACGTTGGCGGCGGAGCCTTTTCCGAACAGGGCGGCGACGCCGTCCGAAAGGCTCATGCGCGACGCGCCGACGAAAAGGCAGACGAGCGCCATGACGAGCACCGCGAGCGCAAGCGCGGCGATAACATGCCGGGCGCGGGACCTTGCTTTCATGGCCGTTCGGCTCCTTTCTTTTTTCTCTCGGACGGCGCCGCGGCGCCTTTGATTTGTATTATAAAGCCGCCCTCCCCCGGAGGGAAGCCCCCGGGGGGGATAAAATCTTTCGCTTTGCCGCGGCAAAAGAGCCGGCGATCCGATGTCGCCGGCTCCGGGGCTTGTGTATTTTTGATTTTTCTCACGCAAGGAAGCCCTTGAGGATGCGGTCCTCCGCCTCCTCCTCGGTGAGACCGAGCGTTTCCAGCTTCAAAAGCTGGTCGCCCGCGATGCGGCCGATGGCGGCCTCGTGGATGAGCTGCGCGTCGAGATCGTTCGCCGCGATCTCCGGCACGGAGCGGATCTTCGCCTCATCCATGATAATGGAGTCGCACTGCACATGGCCGAAGCACTTCGCGTTGCCGACGACGCACGGCCGGAACACCTGCACGGAGCCGTTTTTCGCAACGCTTCGGGAGATCACGCGGCCGCGGGAGTTCTCGCCGTTGAGCTCAATGGTCATGTCGGATTCGGCGCGCTGGCTGCCGTGGGTAAGAAGGCGCTCGGTGATGACGACGTCCGCGTCCCTGCCGCAGACGATGCGCGTGTCGCGCCGCGTGGAGTCTATGCCGCCGATCTGGCTCATGTCCATCTGCATCGACGCGCCCTCCTCGAGATAGACGACCGTCGTGGGATTCATAACGTTTTTGCCGTTGCCGTCGCCCTCGCCGTAATGCTTCTCAACGTACTTGACGCGGGCGTTTTTGCCGACGTAGAACGTATGCACGCCGTCGTGCTCGGAGGCGTCCGAGCCGCAGTTGTGGATGCCGCAGCCGGCAATGATCGTGACGTCCGCGCCCTCGCCGACGTAAAAATCGTTGTACACCGTTTCGCGAAGGCCCGACTCGGTGATGATGACCGGGATGTGGCAGCTGTCCCTGCAGCCGGGGACGAAGCGGATATCGATGCCGGGCTTATCGGTTTTTGTGGTGATGGTGACGTTTTCGGTATTGACGCGCCCGGCGCAGCCGGAGTCCTTGCGGATATTGAAAGCGCCCTCGGCCCTGCCGTCCTTCATGCCGGCGACGACCTCCAGAAGCGCCGTATCGACGCGGTTGAGCTCGCTCATTTCTTCGCCTCCCCGTAGATGACCGGGCAGCCGCCCGTGGTGCTGTGGACGATGTCGGCAAAGACCTCGTCGCGTGTGCCGCGGCGCGCGATCACGCCCTTGTCGATCACAAGGATCTCGTCCGCCAGCGAGATGATGCGCTCCTGATGGGAGATGATGACCATCGTGCAGTCCTGCCGGGCGTGGATCTCTTCAAACGTTTCCGTAAGGCGCGCAAAGCTCCAGAGGTCGATGCCCGCCTCGGGCTCGTCCAGGATCATGAGCTGCGGCTGCCGGGCGAGGATCGTGGCGATCTCGATGCGCTTGACCTCGCCGCCGGAGAGGGCGGAGTCCACCTCGCGGTCGAGATAATCGGCCGCGCACAGGCCGACCTGCGTGAGATACCTGCACGCCTCGCCGCGCGGCAGGAACTTCTGTCCCGACGCGATCGTTAAAAGATCCTTCACGCGTATGCCCTTGAAGCGCGGCGGCTGCTGGAAGCCGTAGCTGATGCCGCGGCGCGCGCGTTCGGTGATGGAAAGGCCGGTCACATCCTCACCGTTCCAGAGAATGCTGCCGCCCGTCGGCGTCACAAGACCCATGATCGCCTTGGCAAGCGTCGTTTTGCCGCCGCCGTTCGGCCCGGTGAGAACGATGAGCTTTTTGTCCGGGATGACGAGGGAAACGCCCCGCAGTATCTCGGTGCGGCCCTCCGGCGCGTCCACGGAATAGTGTATATTCTTCAGCTCCAGCATGGATGTGTCTCCTTCTCGGCGGTATGCTTGGAAAACTTGCATCTTTCCAAATAAAATGGTATAATATTATGAATTTTCCGCACGCCCGCATAAAATCGTCCCCGCCCGCCGCAGGCGGTGCAGGGACGGCACTCGATATTATATAAAGTATTCGCGGGGAATGTCAACCCCGCTCTTCCCGTTCCCGCGCTTTTTCTTTCGGGAACGCCCCGTTCCGCGCGGGGAGAAAGGAGACATTATGCGAATCAAACCGAAAAACCCGAAGCTGCTCCGCGCCCGGCGCATTATCGTCGGCGGCGCGGCGCTTGCGGCGGTGCTGTTCGTGCTGCTCCGTCCGGCTTCCGACAGCTCCCTCTCCACGGAGGAGAGCGCCCCTCTGCCCGAGACCGCCGCGACCCCCGTCCCCGAGGCGGAGGACGCGCAGGGCGAGCTCAACTGGCAGTATCCCCCCGGCTGGATCGATTATTCCGATCTTCCCGCGAAGGAAACGCTGGGCGACGAGGAGCAGCCCGGCCTTTCCAACTGGCGGTACCTGCTCGTGAACGGCCTTTCGCAGGAGAACTATCTGCGCGAAAACTACTATCCCGACATGGTTGAGATCGAAAACGGCTACTTCTTCCAGCGCCGCGCCGCCGACGCGCTCCGGGAGTTTCTCGCCGCGGCGCGCGCGCAGGGCTTCACGGTGAGCATTTCCCGCACCTATATGTCCTACCCTGACCAGCGGACGCGCTTCAACGGCATGGCGAGCACGATCTACGACCGCGGCGAGGTGTCGCTCGCGGAGGCGGAAAAGGAGGTCGCCGCGATGGGCTACTACCCCGGCGCGGACGAGCATCAGACGGGGCTCGCCGTCAACTTTGTCGGCGAGAACGCCGAGGCGAAATTCTCCACGCCTGTGCTGGAATGGATGCGCGAGCACTGCGCGGAATACGGCTTCATCCTGCGCTTCCCGGAGGGACGCGAGGAGCATACCGGCCGCGAGGCCGAGCCCGGCCATTTCCGCTATGTCGGTGAGATCGCCGCGGAGTATATCATGCGCAAGGGCATAACGCTTGAGGAATTCAAGGATGCCTACGACGAGAGCAAGAACGATCCCTGGGCAAAGAAGGACAGCGAATGAGTGATACAATTGCCGCCGTTGCGACCGGCGGGAGCGTTTCCGCCATCGGCATCGTGCGCGTATCGGGCCCCCTTTCCGTATCGCTGATGGACGCGCTTTTCCGCCCGGCGGACGGGAAGGCCATGTCGCAGCACCGCGACCGGCAGCTCGTTTACGGCACGCTGCTTGACGGGAACGGCCGGACGCTCGATCTCTGTCTGTGCACGCTCTCCCGCGCGCCGCGGAGCTACACCGGCGAGGACACCGCCGAGCTGCAGTGCCACGGCTCGCCCGTCGTGCTGCGCGCGGCGCTCGAGGCGCTGTTCGCGCTCGGCGCGCGGCAGGCGGAGGCCGGAGAGTTTACCAAACGCGCCTTTTTAAACGGCCGGATGGATCTCACGCAGGCGGAGGCCGTCGTCGATATCATCGACGCGGAAACGCCTCTCGCGGCGCGCAACGCCGCCAGCCAGCTCGGCGGGGCGATCTCCCGCCGCACGGAGGAGATCTATCGGCATCTCACGCACATCTGCTCGCACTACCACGCGGTGCTTGACTATCCCGACGAGGACATCCCGCCGTTCACGCTCGCGGAATACGCCGCTGTGCTGGACGCCGCCGCCGCGGATCTCCGCGCACTTCTCGCCACGTTTTCGCGCGGGCAGTTTCTCGAAAAGGGCGTGCGCACGGCGATCCTCGGCCGGCCGAACGCCGGAAAGTCCTCGCTTCTGAACGCGCTGCTCGGCTATGAGCGCGCCATTGTGACCGACATCCCCGGCACGACGCGCGACACGCTCTCGGAGCGGTGTCTGCTCGGCGGCGTGGCGCTGCGGCTGACCGACACCGCCGGCGTGCGCGAAACGGCCGACGCCGTGGAATCGCTCGGCGTCGAGCGCGCCGTCGCCGCGGCGGAGGACGCGCAGCTCGTCATCGCCGTGTTTGACCTCTCCCGCGGCTGGGACGCCGAGGACGACGCGGTGCTCGCTCTGGCGGAGCGCTGCGCCGTGCGCATCGCCGCGGCGAACAAGAGCGACTGCGCGCCCCGGTGGGACGCCGCGCGCCTTTCGGCGCATTTTGACAGCGTCTGCATCGTTTCGGCCAGGGAAAAGACGGGGCTGGACGCGCTCGGCGCGGCGGTCGCGGCGGCGTTCCCGATGCCGGAGGCGGACAGCGGCGAGATATTGACGAACGCGCGTCAGGCGGACGCGGTGCGCCGCGCGCTCGAATACCTTTGCGGCGCGCGCGGGGCCATGGCGGCGGGCTTTGCGCCCGACGCGGTGCTTACCGAGTGCGAGGGCGCGATGGACGCGCTCGGCGCGCTCTCCGGCCGGTCGGTGCGCGAGGACGTGACGCAGGAGATCTTTTCGCGCTTCTGCGTCGGCAAATGATCCCCCTCTTCGCTCCTTTGCGCGCAGGCTCTGCAATGCTTCTTCCGCGATCGGAAATTAATCTGTGGAAACGATTTAAAATTTCATTTTTGCTATTGGTTTTTGTCCGAAACAATGATATAATGCGAAACTGATTTCGGGCATAATGATTTGAAAAGCAAATCCAGCCCGGGAATCGTCCGCAATTCAAAGTAATTTATATTATATACAGGAGGTTATCCCATGAGCCACAAGTACGTTTACCTGTTCAGCGAAGGCAACGCTTCCATGCGCGAGCTTCTCGGCGGCAAAGGCGCAAACCTTGCCGAAATGACCAATATCGGTCTCCCTGTTCCGCAGGGCTTCACCATTTCCACCGAGGCGTGCACCAAGTACTATGAGGACGGCCGCAGGATCAACGATGAGATCATGGCGGAGATCATGGAGAACATCGCCAAGATGGAAGAGATCAACGGCAAGAAGTTCGGCGATCTCAAGAACCCGATGCTCGTTTCCGTGCGTTCCGGCGCCCGCGCTTCCATGCCCGGTATGATGGACACCATCCTCAATCTCGGCCTGAACGACGAGGTTGTCAACGCCATGATCCAGGGCAACCCGGACCCCAAGTTTGAGCGTTTTGTTTACGACTCCTACCGCCGCTTCATCCAGATGTTCTCCGACGTCGTCATGGAAGTCGGCAAGAAGTACTTTGAGCAGCTCATCGACCAGATGAAGGAAAAGAAGGGCGTCAAGCTCGACGTCGAGCTGACCGCCGCCGACCTCAAGGAGCTGGCCGAGCAGTTCAAGGCGGAGTACAAAAAGCAGATCGGCGAGGACTTCCCGTCCGATCCCAAGACCCAGCTGTACGAAGCCATCAAGGCCGTGTTCCGCTCCTGGGACAACCCGCGCGCGAACGTCTACCGCCGCGACAACGACATTCCCTACTCCTGGGGCACTGCCGTCAACGTCATGCCGATGGTGTTCGGCAACCTGAACGAAAACTCCGGCACCGGCGTCGCGTTCACGCGTGACCCCGCCACCGGCGAGAAGAAGCTCATGGGCGAGTTCCTCACCAACGCGCAGGGCGAAGACGTCGTGGCCGGCGTCCGCACCCCGATGCCCATCGCCCAGATGGAAGAGAAGTTCCCCGAAGCGTTCCATCAGTTCGTGCAGGTCTGCTCCACGCTGGAGAACCACTATCACGACATGCAGGACATGGAGTTCACCGTCGAGAACGGCAAGCTCTTCATGCTCCAGACCCGCAACGGCAAGCGCACCGCGCAGGCCGCGCTCAAGATCGCGTGCGACCTCGTCGACGAAGGCATGATCGACGAGAAGCAGGCCGTTCTGATGATCGACCCGCGCAACCTTGACACCCTGCTCCACCCGCAGTTTGACGCCGAAGCGCTCGCCAAGGCGAACCCGATCGGCAAGGGTCTCGGCGCCAGCCCGGGCGCTGCCTGCGGCAAGATCGTTTTCAACGCCGACGACGCCATCGAGTGGAAGAAGCGCGGCGAGAAGGTCGTTCTCGTCCGTCTGGAGACCTCTCCCGAGGACATCACCGGCATGAAGGCCGCGCAGGGCATTCTCACCGTCCGCGGCGGCATGACCTCCCACGCGGCGGTCGTCGCCCGCGGCATGGGCACCTGCTGCGTCTCCGGCTGCGGCGAGATCGCCATGGACGAGGAGAACAAGAAGTTCACGCTCGGCGGCAAGACGTTCCATGAGGGCGACCCCATCTCCATCGACGGCTCCACCGGCAAGATCTACGACGGCATCATCCCGACCGTTGACGCCACCATTTCCGGCTACTTCGGCCGCATCATGGGCTGGGCCGACAAGTACCGCCGTCTGCGTGTCCGCACCAATGCCGACACCCCGCGCGACGCGAAGAAGGCCCGCGAGCTGGGCGCCGAGGGCATCGGCCTGTGCCGCACCGAGCATATGTTCTTTGAAGCCGACCGTATCGCCGCGTTCCGCGAGATGATCTGCTCCGACACCGTGGAAGAGCGCAAGACCGCTCTCGCGAAGATCCTGCCGTATCAGCAGGGCGACTTTGAGCAGCTCTACGAGGCTCTCGAGGGCATGCCGGTAACCATCCGCTTCCTCGATCCCCCGCTGCACGAGTTCGTGCCCAACACCGAAGCCGAGATCGAGCTGCTCGCCAAGACTCAGGGCAAGACCGTCGGGCAGATCAAGAACATTATCGCCTCTCTGCATGAGTTCAACCCGATGATGGGCCACCGCGGCTGCCGTCTGGCCGTCACCTTCCCGGAGATCGCCGAGATGCAGACCCGCGCCGTCATCCGCGCCGCCATCAACGTCCAGAAGCGCCACGCCGACTGGACCGTCAAGCCCGAGATCATGATCCCGCTGGTCGGCGAGGTCAAGGAGCTCAAGTATGTCAAGGACGTCGTCGTCGCCACCGCCGATGAAGAGCTGAAGGCCGCCGGCGTCGAGATGGCGTACAAGGTCGGCACCATGATCGAGATCCCGCGCGCCGCTCTGACTGCGGACGAGATCGCCAGGGAAGCCGAGTTCTTCTCCTTCGGCACCAACGACCTCACCCAGATGACCTTCGGCTTCAGCCGTGACGACGCCGGCAAGTTCCTCGGCGCGTACTACGACAAGAAGATCTACGAGAACGATCCGTTCGCCCGTCTGGACCAGGTCGGCGTCGGCAAGCTGGTCCAGATGGCCGCCACTCTCGGCCGCCAGACCCGTCCCGACCTGCACCTCGGCATCTGCGGCGAGCACGGCGGCGATCCCTCCTCCGTGGAGTTCTGCCACAAGGTCGGCCTGGACTATGTGTCCTGCAGCCCGTTCCGCGTGCCCATCGCCCGTCTCGCCGCCGCCCAGGCAGCTATCAAAAGTGGGGAGGACTAATCTATACGATCAATTCCAGATTGGTTTCGACCAAGCTGAAGCGTATAGAAAGTCAGTCGGTCAGTACCTGCGGAAAAACCAATGGGATAACGTGACTGTCGAAGTCTTTATCTAACACAACCAGCAGGCATATTACTGAAAAGTAGTATGCCTGCTTTTTTATTTCCTTTTATTATATATGTCATTTTATGCCGTCTGTTCAGTAGTGAGCAGGCGGCTTTTTTTATTTCTAAAAATTTTTTCAACTTTTTTTTGCAAACAGACTCCCCAAACGGCCTCTCCCAGTGGGAATAAGTGAAGGGGTTACTTCTCCGCCTCGGAGGAAGCCGCTTCACTGTTCCTTGAAAATTGAATATCAGATCTTCAAGTACGTTACTTGTATGGAAGAGCCATGATGGTGGGTACGCCACGACCTCTGAACTATCAGAGTGAGCAGTAAGCCTCCACCACAAGTGTCGGACTGCCTCCGACATGGCGACGACTCATACAACCATAATGATACTTCCCTATGGGGCTGGCGGAGTACCCGGCAGAGGTGAGATTCCTATGAAACCGTTTAGCAGACGGTTACTTGAAGATTTCCCATAGACTACCGAGTCATGCAGGGGTGTCGAGGACAAATACTGCATTTAACCAAACGCATCGGTAATGCTGTGCATTTTGCGTAATCTGAAAGGAGGATGCCACATGGAAAACTGTAAAGTGATCGCCATCACAAATCAGAAAGGCGGAGTCGGTAAAACGACAACCGCAGTCAATCTCGGTGTGGGACTTGCAAGCTCCGGTAAAAAGGTTTTGCTTGTTGACGCTGACCCGCAAGGCAGCTTAACGGTAAGCCTCGGAGTGAAGACCCCAGATGAACTGGATGTGTCGCTTTCTTCCCTAATGCAGTCGGTCATTGATGATGAACAGCCGCCCAGTGATGCCATTATTACGCATCCGGAAGGTGTTGACTTGCTTCCTTCTAACATTGAGTTGTCCGGTATGGAAACCGGCTTGTTCAATGTTATGAGCCGCGAGTATGTTCTGAAAAACGCTATCGACGGCATGAAGAAGAATTACGACTATATCCTTATTGACTGTATGCCTTCTCTGGGAATGATGACGGTCAATGCG
>SFFV01000045.1 GCA_004557735.1 Clostridiales bacterium | reverse complement strand
AATAACTCCTTTTTCCACCTCATTGCCTCCCTTTTTCTGCTATTTATGCTGAAGTCCCCGCTTTCGCCTAACGAAAACAGGGACTTCTTTGACAAGCTGGCAAAGAAGCACCGCCCGGAGGCGGTGCTTCTTTGCGTTGTTCAATTCCGAAGAATTACTTCTTCATGGCCTCTTCAACAGCGACGGCGACAGCGACGGTCGCGCCGACCATCGGGTTGTTGCCCATGCCAAGGAAGCCCATCATCTCGACGTGCGCCGGGACGGAGCTGGAGCCGGCGAACTGCGCGTCGGAGTGCATACGGCCCATGGTGTCGGTCATGCCGTAGGAGGCGGGGCCGGCGGCCATGTTGTCCGGGTGCAGCGTGCGGCCCGTGCCGCCGCCGGAGGCGACGGAGAAGTACTTCTTGCCCTGCTCGATGCACTCTTTCTTGTAAGTGCCGGCGACCGGGTGCTGGAAGCGGGTCGGGTTGGTGGAGTTGCCGGTGATGGACACGTCCACGCCCTCGGAGTGCATGATGGCCACGCCCTCGCGGACATCGTCCGCGCCGTAGCAGCGGACGGCGGCGCGCTCGCCCTTGGAGTAGGGGATCTCGCGCACGACGGTCAGCTTGCCGGTGTAGTAATCAAACTGGGTCTGGACATAGGTGAAGCCGTTGATGCGGCTGATGATCTGGGCGGCGTCCTTGCCGAGACCGTTGAGGATGACGCGCAGCGGCTCCTTGCGGGCCTTGTTCGCGTTGCGGACGATGCCGATGGCGCCTTCGGCGGCGGCAAAGGACTCGTGGCCGGCGAGGAAGGCAAAGCACTTCGTATCGTCGGAGAGGAGCATCGCGCCGAGATTGCCGTGGCCGAGGCCGACCTTGCGGTCGTCGGCGACGGAGCCGGGGATGCAGAAGCTCTGCAGACCGATGCCGATGGCCTTGGCGGCTTCGGCGGCGGTCTTTACGCCCTTGCGGATGGCGATCGCCGCGCCGACGCAGTACGCCCAGCCGGCGTTTTCAAACGCGATGGGCTGCACGCCCTTGACGATCTCATAGGGGTCAAACCCCTTTTCCCGGCAGATCTCGCGGCACTCCTCAATGGAGCTGATGCCGTACTCGGCGAGGACGGCGTTGATCTTATCGACTCTTCTTTCGTAGCTTTCAAACAGTGCCATTTTTTCCGTCCTCCTCTCTTATTCGTGACGCGGGTCGATGTACTTGGCGGCGTCGGCAAAGCGGCCGTAGCTGCCGGTGGCCTTCTTCACGGCTTCGTTGGCGTCCATGCCCTTCTTGATGTTTTCCATCATGGGGCCGGTCTTGACGAATTCGTAGCCGATGATCTGGTCCTCTTCGTCGAGAGCAAGGCGGGTGACATAGCCCTCGGTGAGCTGCAGATAGCGCGGTCCCTTCACCTTGGTGGCATACATGGTGCCGACCTGGCTCGTGAGGCCCTTGCCGAGGTCTTCCAGACCGGCGCCGACGGGCAGGCCGCCCTCGGAGAACGCCGTCTGGCTGCGGCCGTAGACGATCTGGAGGAACAGCTCGCGCATGGCGGTGTTGATCGCGTCGCACACAAGGTCGGTGTTCAGCGCTTCGAGAATGGTCTTGCCGATCAGGATCTCGCTCGCCATGGCGGCGGAATGGGTCATGCCGGAGCAGCCGATGGTCTCCACCAGTGCTTCCTCGATGATGCCGTCCTTGATGTTGAGCGTCAGCTTGCAGGCGCCCTGCTGCGGAGCGCACCAGCCGATGCCGTGGGTAAGACCGCTGATATCCTTGATTTCCTTCGCCTGCACCCACTTGCCCTCTTCGGGGATCGGCGCAGGACCGTGGTATGCGCCCTTGGCAACGGGACACATATGCTGGACTTCCGCTGAGTAGATCATTGTGTATCCATCCTTTCCTAAAAGAGCCGCAGCCGGATCTCCGGCACCGGCCCGTTGTTAAACACACCTGCGGAAACGTTTCCGTATCCAGCTTGGTATTATATCAAATTCCGGCGAAAAAGCAAGGAGTTTATACGAAATGCAAATAAAACCTGCGCGGTAAGGGCATGCTGAAAATTGGATGGTTTGCCATGGAAAAACTATGTAGAATGTGCGTTGCTTTATGGCGGAGGTTGTGGTAGTATGCGCTTGGAAACAGAGAAAAACACAGCAAAGGATGAGGGATATATGCGCAGAACAAAGATCATTTGCACCATCGGTCCCGCCAGCAGCAGCGAGGAGGTCATGCGTTCTCTCCTTCTCGCCGGGCTGAACGTTGCCCGCATGAACTTCTCCCACGGCACGCACGAAAGCCATGCCGAGCTGATCGAACGCTTCCGCAAGGTGCGCGACGAGCTGAAGCTCTCCGCCGCCGTAATGCTCGACACCAAGGGCCCGGAGATCCGTCTCGGTCTCTTTGAGGAACCGGTGGAGGTCGTTTCCGGGCAGAGCTACACCTTCTCCACCGTGGAGACTCCCGGCAATGCCGAGCGCTGCTATGTGAACTATGCCGAGCTGCCCGCCGACGTGAAGAGCGGCGACACGCTGCTCGTAGACGACGGCGAGCTTTCTTTCCGCGTGGAAGAGACGACCGACACCGAGATCCGCTGCACCGTTGTGGACGGCGGCAGGATGAAGAGCCAGAAGGGCGTGAACATCCCCGGCGCGCGGCTCAATATGCCGTTCCTTTCCGAGCGCGACAAGAGCGACCTTCTCTTCGGCATTGAGCAGAACGTTGACTATGTCGCGGCCTCCTTTACGCGCCGCGCGCAGGACATCATCGATATGCGCTCGTTCCTCAACTCCCACGGCGGCGAGGGCATCCGCATCATCGCCAAGATCGAAAACACCGAGGGCGTGGAGAAGTTTGACGAGATCCTCGCCGCCTCCGACGGCATCATGGTCGCCCGCGGCGATATGGGCGTGGAAATTCCGTTTGAACGTCTGCCGGGCATCCAGAAGCACTTCATCCGCGCCTGCTGCCAGGCCGGCAAAACCGTCATCACCGCCACACAGATGCTCGACAGCATGGAGGAGAGCCGCCGTCCGACCCGCGCAGAGATCTCCGACGTTGCCAACGCCGTGTTCGACGGCAGCAGCGCCGTGATGCTCTCCGGCGAAACCGCCGCGGGAAAGTACCCCGTGGACGCCGTGAAAACCATGGCGCGCATTGCCGAGCAGGCCGAGCACGACGCCTTCGCCGCCGATATCTACAAGAACATCTGGCACGCGATGGATCACTCCGACAACACCAACGCCGTGAGCGCCGCCGCCTGCACGATGGCCGAGCAGACGTTCGCGCAGGCGATCATCGCCGACACGAGCACCGGCAAGGCCGCGCGCCGCGTCGCCAAGTACCGCCCGGCACAGATGATCCTCGCCGCGACGCCGTCCGAGAAGGTCTACCATCAGCTCGCGCTTGTCTGGGGCGTGTACCCGCTGCGCACGCAGCCGGTGGACAGCGTGGATGTGCTGTTCCATTGCGCCATTGAAAAGGCAAAGGAGCTTGGCTATCTGCACTCCGGCGACACCGTCGTTATGACCGCCGGCATCCCGCTCAACACGCAGGGCAGCACCAACATGGTCAAGGTGCAGACCATCCGGTAAAACGTCCGGTTGAATATGATTTACCCGAAATTGCTGAAAAAAGCTGGATTTCACAGGAATGTGAAATCCAGCTCAGCTTGTCAAAGAAGTCCCTGTTTTCGTTAGGCGAAAGCGGGGACTTCAGCATAAATAGCAGAAAAAGGGAGGCAATGAGGTGGAAAAAGGAGTT
>SFFV01000014.1 GCA_004557735.1 Clostridiales bacterium | reverse complement strand
CAAGCACCGGCGGCGCGTTCTCCTGCGCGGCCAGCCGCCGCAGCACGCCCAGACCGTCCAGCCGCGGCTGCACGAGATCGAGCAGCACGACGTCCGGACAAAGCGCTTTGATCTTTGCAAGAGCTTCCAATCCGTCCGATGCGACGTCCGCCGCTTCCATATCTCCCTCTCTGGAAAGCTGCGCGGTCATCAGCTTCTGGACCTCCCGGTTTGGGTCGGCGATCAGCACTTGAAGCTTCATATTGTCGCCTCCATATCGATTTTTTTCTTCTGCTGATCCATTTGTCCAATAAATATAGCACAAAATCCTCAAAAATTCAACAAAATGCCCATAAAGATGCCGTTAATTTGCTCGACACTTTTCGACATGGCTCGGGCAGCGGGAAATTACAGGTCTCCGTTTGCGGGGTTATTCAGCACCTTGCCGTCTTTCGAAAAGCGCGAACCGTGGCATGGGCAATCCCATGAATGCTCAGCCGTATTCCACTTCAGCGCGCATCCCATATGCGGGCAGACCCTTTTGGACGGCGTCAGCAAATTTTTAACCGCCTCAAATCCGTTGACAAAAAGCTGCGGCCGAAGGATGCTGCGTGAGGGATCAAACAGCTCGGCAAATTCATTTTCTCTGCCGAGAAGCAGATCGCTCACAATCATGGCCGACAGCATGGAGCTTGTCATTCCCCATTTATTGAATCCCGTTTCCACATAGAACGCAGGCGTCCTTCGGGAATACGGTCCGCAATACGGCATCCCGTCAAGGCTCATACAGTCCTGTGCCGCCCAGAAAAACGTTTCCCGTGACTGCGGATAATGCTGCTGCGCAAAATCACGAAGCTCTGTCCACGCGCCGTTCTTTCCGCCTGTGCGTCCTCCGCCTCCGCCCAGAAGCAAAAGACCGCCGCAGTTCCGAAAGGACATTCCCTCATCGCGCTCATCGACATACATTCCGCCCACATCCGGCCCGTTCTCCAATGCGATCACATAGCCGCGTGATTGATACAGCTTGAGGAAATACCCTCCGTGCTTGTTGATAAACGGGAAATGCGTTGCGCAGACCACTCGGTCCGCTGTGATCCTGCCCCTGTCTGTGACGGCGGTACAGCCGATCATCTCTCGGACAAACGTGTGCTCATAAATGCTGAGCCCGTCCGCGATCCCTGCAAGGAATTTCAGCGGATGAAACTGCGCCTGACCGGGGAATCTGACAGCTCCCGCCGTTTTTATCGGCAGGGGTATTTCCCTGCAGAATTCTGCGCGATACCCGATTTTTTGCAGAGCATCCATCTCTTTCTCAAGTTTCCGAGAATCGTCCGAATACACGAAGTTATCTTTGATCTCATAATCGCATTGGACAGTACGGCACAGTTCGGCGTATCGGTCAAACGCTGCGGTGTTTGCCCGGAAATACTGCTTTGCGGCAGATTCGCCGCCGCACCGTAAAAGTTTGTGGTATATGAGTCCATGCTGAACCGTGATCTTCGCCGTGGTATTGCGCGTGTTTTCCCCGCAGATGCGGTCTTTTTCCACAAGCATGTATTTTATGCCGCTCTGGCGCAGAAAATAGGCCGTAAGAATTCCGGCAATGCCGCCGCCGATGATCAGCACGTCCGTCCTGACATCTCCGTCAAGCTGCGGGAACTGCGGCAGAGCCGTCTCCTGCCAAACTGATTTCATCACGTTCACCTCCCGTATAGTATGGGCGGGAAGGAGCACATCATGCGAAACGATTTCTGGGCATCCGCTCCGAGCACCCGTAAACGGCAATATGTGCAGAACCATCCACGAGAGCGCGTCCTGCCGTGCCGCCTATCGGTTTGAGAAGGACGGACAGGTTCTGTTTGAATTTCAATCGGACAGGGCGTCCTTTGAGTTTGAATACGGAGGATAAAATGAACAGATTAGCCTATGAAAAATCGCCGTATCTCCTGCAGCACAAGGACAATCCCGTGGATTGGTATCCGTGGTGCGCCGCGGCGTTTGCGAGGGCCGAAAGCGAGGACAAGCCCATACTGCTCAGCGTGGGCTACTCGACCTGCCACTGGTGCCATGTCATGGCCCAGGAATCCTTTGACGATGCGGAAGTGGCAAAGATATTAAACAAAGACTATATCTGCATCAAAGTTGACCGGGAGGAGCGCCCGGACATTGACGCCGTGTATATGAGAGCCTGTCAGGCGATCAACGGCTCGGGCGGCTGGCCGATGACCGTTTTTATGACGCCGGATCAGAAGCCTTTTTTCGCCGGGACTTATTTTCCGAAGCACAGCCGCCGCGGGCAGATAGGGCTGATCGAGCTGCTTGAGCAAATATCCCGGCTTTGGGAGAAGCGCCGCCGCAGCCTTTTCGATGCCGGCGAACAAATCACCGCAGCGATGATCGGCATGCAGCACATGGAGAATGGAGAACCGAGCGAGAAACTCTTACAGGACGCCTGCGAAGCGCTGCGCGGCAGCTTTGACCCCAGATGGGGCGGGTTCGGTCCCGCGCCAAAATTCCCGATGCCCCATAACCTGATATTCCTCATGCGATGCGGCGAAACAGATTTGGCCTGTAAAACGCTCACAGCCATGGCGAGAGGCGGCATTTTCGACCAGATCGGCGGCGGATTTTCGCGCTATTCGACAGATGAAAAATGGTGCAGGCCGCACTTTGAAAAGATGCTGTATGACAATGCCCTGCTCCTCATGGCGTACACCGAAGCCCATGCCCGGACGCACAACGGATTTTACGCCCAAATCGCCGAGCGCACGTTAAAATATATCATCCGGGAACTACAGTCCCCGGACGGCGGATTTTACTGCGGGCAGGACGCCGACAGCGAGGGCGTTGAGGGCAGGTACTACACCTTCACTCCGGAGGAGATCCGATCCGTGCTGGGCGATGAGGAGGGCAAAAGATTCTGCCGTCTCTATGGGATCGATGCCCAAAACAGCATTCCGAACCTCATCGGTTCGGAATCCGACCCGTGGCCCTCGGATGACGCGAGGATCGTCAGGCTCTGTCAATACCGCAAAGCCCGCGCGCGTCTGCACACCGACGATAAAATCCTGCTGTCCTGGAATGCGTGGACGATCCTTGCCCTCGCGCAGAGCGGACATCCGGATGAGGCGATCAAAGCGCAGCGCTTCATGGAAGAGAACATGACGGATCGCGGCAATCGCCTGTACCTGCGTTTTCGGGACGGCGAGGCCGCAAACATCGGACAGCTGGATGACTACGCCGTATATGCCTTGGCGCTGCTCGCCCTGTACCGCGAGACCTTTAACGCTGAATACCTGGAGCAGGCCGTTTTCCGGGCAGAGCAGATGCGGGACTTGTTTGAGGATAAAGACGGCGGCGGTTATTACCTTACTGCCCATGATGCGCAAAAACTGATCAGCCGTCCGAAGGAGACCTATGACGGAGCCATTCCCTCCGGCAATTCTGCTGCCGCAATGCTGCTTGAACACCTTGCGCAGCTCACGGGCGACGGTAAATGGCGGGAGGCCGCAGACCGTCAGATGCGCTTTATGGCCGGGCAGGCGAAAAGCTGTCCTTCGGGATACTGCTTTGCCATGCTTGCCATGCGCAAATGGCTTGACCCAAGCCGTGAGCTCATCGTGTGCGGGAGCGAAATTCCCCCGGAGCTCAAAACACTCCGCCGGAGCGGCCTGAATATCCTGTACAAGTCGGCGGCCAATGCGCCGCTCCTTGCAAAATGCGCTCCGTTTACGGCGGATTATCCCATCCCTGCCCGCGGGACAGTATGGTATCTGTGCGAAAACGGCGTATGCCGCAAACCGGCTTCATGCTTTGAGGAACTTGAGATAGGGTATACGCATTCCTGACACCGCAATGCTATATGCTTTTCACCGGCAGCCCGGCTTTCGGATCACGCCGCAGGCAATTCTGGCTCCGGCGTTTCCGGCGGGCTGGGAGGTGAAATCGTCTGTGCCGGCATGGATGATGACCGTTCGTCCGATGATCTCACGCACGGTAAAGCGGCCGGTCAGAAACGCCTGCGCAGCGTACCCGTTGTTTGAAAACAGCGGCGGCATATCCCCTGCGTGGGCGGGATGCGGACAGTTCTCCGGATTGTAATGCCCCTGTGCGTCCCGAAAAGGATCGTCGGCGCTGCCGGAGCAGGTGCCGCCGCTGTGGATGTGAAAGGCGAAAATGCTGCCTTTGCAGCGCGCTCCGGTGTCGGGCAGGCCGGATACCTCGGCGAGCACAAGGACCCCCTGCGGCGTCTGATAGAATCGGACGGTTCCGCGCAGCCGTGGGTTTGCTTCGCCGCCGAAAATGTCAGCACGTGCATCCGGGCCTCGGCGCAATACCGGGAGAAACCGCATAAACGGTTGTGGTATGGGCATAAGATCAAGACTCCTTTTGCTTTAAACAGCATCCGTTTTTGTCCTGTGGACGGTTCCAAACGGATGCTGGGGAGGGGCGTAGACCGAATACAGCTTCAGCGGCCTGTTTCCCGTATTGACAATATTGTGCCATGTCCCTGCGGGAATGATCACAGCGGAATGACAGTCGATATTCCGGCGCTGATTCAGATTTGAGCTGCTGCAGCCTGTCAGCGCCAGACCGCAGCCGCTCTCGATACGAAGAAACTGGTCGACATCAGGGTGAATCTCTGCGCCGATATCCCCGCCCGCCGGGATGCTCATCAGCGTAACCTGAAGGTGCATCCCCGTCCAAAGGGCTGTTCTGAAATTCTGATTTGCATTTGAAACCTCGTCAATATTCACCACAAGCGGAGCTCCGCCATAGTCCCGGATCTCCGCCGGACAGGTCCGCCGACATTGTTTTTCCATAACTCTTCCTCCTGATTTTACTGCCTTGCCAAGCAGATGGCTGTCTCATTCTATGCGAAGAAGAGCCTGTGTGACCGGATGGTTTCCGCTGCTTTGGGTTACAATAGTTTCGGAGGGGTGTTATGGACTTTTTACGGCTCATTTTGATGTCCGTCTTATCGGCGGCGGCTATGTTTGCCATCGCGAAGGTCTCCGGTCACAAGCAGGTGGCGCAGCTGGATTTTTTCGACTATATCAGCGGCATCACCATCGGCTCCATTGCTGCAGAGCTTGCAACCGAGCTGGAAGACCCGTGGAAGCCGCTGACCGCTTTGGCTGTTTACGCCGGAATTGCCGCGGTGCTCAGAGCCGTTACGACCAAGTGCCAGAAGAGCAGGAAGTATATCAACGGAACGCCGACCGTCATTCTTGACAACAGCAAACTGTATCGGGAAAACATGAAGAAAGCGAAGCTGGATCTGAGCGAGTTCATGCTGATGTGCCGACAGGCCGGATATTTCAACCTATGTGATATTCAAACTGCGGTTTATGAATACGACGGCAGATTGTCGATCCTGCCGGTCAGCACTGCACGCCCGGCGACCCCCTCCGATCTGAATCTCTCCCCGACACAGGAGACTCTGTTTACCGAGGTCATCATGGATGGACGCATTCTGGACGAGAATCTGAAACGGATGGGGCTGAATATCCGGTGGCTGCAAAAGAGGCTGAAGGAGCAGGGCTACCAAAGCGCAGACGAGGTGTTTCTCGGGATCTGCGGGAAAGATCACGCTTTGACCCTCTTTCGCGGGGAATAGCAGGTTTGATGTTATTCCAATACAAAAATCGAGTGTTCATAACGCAGATCCGTTATGAACACCCGATACGGTGCGAGTGACAGGATTCGATCCTGCGGCCTCCTGCTCCCAAACAATCCGGAAAAACTTTTTCCGGTCGTTTCCAATAGTTTTTAGCCATTTCCGCTCGGTTTCACTTACTCTTTAGGCCTCTTTGAGCCTGCGTTTTCCGGGTGTTCCGTGCGCGTCTGTGGTCATTTATGTGGTCAAAAACGCTTCCCGCCTCAAACCGGTGACTTTTTCACCGGCCCGGGACGGGAAGCGTTTCGCGCTTCAGGTTGGTTGGATTGTAACTCTGACCGAGGGGTTTTGCCCGCTTTTTCAAATCGCCTCAATCACTCCAAATGCAAGAAGCTGAAAATCGTGTGAATTTATCATTTTCTTGCTATTTCCGACGGAAAGTGCTATCATTATAAACAACGCTGTCAGGTGTTGGAATAGGCCTTGGCAGTATGGCTGCAATAGACCGAATGCTCTGCCGGGCGGCAGAGCATTTTTCGTATATCGGTATGGAGGAGATATTTTATGGCTGTCAGTTATAAAAAGCTCTGGAAGCTGCTCATCGACAAGGATATGAAGAAGAAAGACCTGTGTGCAAAGGCGGGCATCAGCCCGGCCTCCGTCACCAAGATGGGACGGAACGGCCATGTCACCACGGAGATTCTCCTGAAAATCTGCACTGCGCTGGATTGTCAGATCGAGGATATTATAGAGATTGTACCGGACGCCTGCTGTTTCTGCTGCCGCTGAACCGGCGGCAAAGCAAGAGGAGTTTGTCGCACCCGATGTTAAGGATGGCTCCATTGTTCTTCACAAAGCATTCGGAGAGGGTTCGGTCACCAGGATTGACAAGGCGCAGAAACACATCCGTGTCAACTTTGGTATTGGCGAAAAGACTTTCATCTTCCCGGATGCCTTCAAGCAGGGTTTTCTGAAGATGAAGGGAGAGTAATCCATGCCTCTTGAAATCGTTCGCAACGACATAACAAAAATGTCCGTCGATGCCATCGTCAACGCCGCTAAAGAATCGCTTTTGGGCGGTGGCGGCGTAGACGGCTGCATTCACCGTGCGGCAGGGCCGGAGCTGCTGGCCGAGTGCAGGACGCTGGGCGGATGTAAGACCGGCGACGCCAAAATCACTAAGGCTTACCGCCTGCCCTGCAAATATGTAGTACATACGGTAGGCCCGGTGTGGCAGGGCGGGAAATACGGCGAGCGGGAAAAGCTGGTTTCCTGCTATCGGACGAGCCTTGCTCTGGCAAAGGAGCACGGCTGTGAGACGGTGGCCTTTCCGCTGATTTCCTCCGGCGTCTTCGGCTATCCCAAGGATCAGGCGCTCCGCGTGGCGGTGGACACCATCGTTGAGTTCCTGATGGAGAACGACATGACGGTCTACATCGTTATTTTTGACCGTGCCGCCTATCAAATCAGCGGGAAGCTGTTTTCGGACATTGCCGAGTACATCGATGACCACTATGTGGACGCGCATACCGACTCCCGGCGGGAGCGGCTGTATCGGCTGCGGCGTCTTGAAATGGAAGAGAGCCTGGCCTGTGAGAAGTCCGCAGCTCCTTGCGCTCCTGTGGCCGTGGGTGCTGCCGGCGGCAGGCTGGATGACCTTCTGAATGATTTGGACGCCGGATTCTCTGAGACGCTGCTGATGCTCATTGACCGCACCGGCAAAAAGGACTCTGAGATCTACAAGAAGGCCAACGTTGACCGAAAGCTGTTCTCCAAGATCCGCAACAACCCGGATTACAAGCCGTCCAAGACAACGGCCATCGCCTTTGCCGTTGCGCTGGAGCTGGATCTGGAGGAGACAAGGGACTTCATCGCCCGCGCCGGGTTTGCGCTGAGCCGCAGCAGTAAGTTTGATGTCATCGTCGAGTATTTTATCAAGCAGAAGAAGTACGATATTTTTGAGATCAATGAGGCGCTGTTCGCCTTTGACCAGAGTTTGTTAGGAGCGTGATGAAATGATCACTTTTGTCTGCTATCCCAAGTGCACCACCTGCCAGAAAGCGAGAAAGTGGCTGGACGAAAACCAGATCGCCTACGAGTTCAGAGACATCAAAACGGATAACCCCACATTCGATGAGATCTCTGCGTGGCATCAGATCAGCGGCCTTCCGCTGCGGAAGTTTTTCAACACCAGCGGCCTGCTTTATAAGTCCATGGATCTGAAAAACAAACTGCCCGCCATGAGCGAAGAGGAAATGCTGAAACTGCTTTCCACCGACGGGATGCTGGTGAAGCGGCCCCTTGTCCTCGGAGACGGATTTGTTCTCGTGGGCTTCAAAGAAACCGAGTGGGAGAGCTGTTTGAAAACTGAATAAATGTCGCCTGAGATGCGACCAAACCCTCCTTCGGAATCGCTACAATCAAAGCGTAATCAAACAAAGGAGGGTTTTCACTATGACAGAATTGGTTTTCATCCTGGACCGGAGCGGCTCTATGAGCGGGCTGGAGAAAGACACCATCGGCGGTTTCAACTCCATGATCGAAAAGCAGAAGAAGGAAGCGGGCGAGGCGCTGGTCTCCACGGTGCTGTTTGACAACGAGAGCGTGGTCATCCATGACCGCCTGCCGCTGGACGCGGTGCCCTGCATGACCGAAAAGGAGTACTTCACCCGGGGCTGTACCGCTCTGCTGGACGCCGTCGGCGGCGCTATCCACCACATTGGCAACATCCATAAGTACGCCCGGAAGGAGGATGTACCGGAAAAGACGATGTTCATCATCACCACCGACGGCTATGAGAATGCCAGCAAGCGCTATGACTACGAAAAGGTGCGGAGGATGATCGAGCGGCAGAAGGGAAAGTACGGCTGGGAGTTTCTGTTCCTGGGCGCCAATATCGACGCCGCGGCGGAGGCTAAACGCTTCGGCATCAGCGCCGACCGCGCGGTGAACTACAAATGCGACGAAGCCGGTACGGCGCTGAACTATGAGGTCATCAGCGAGGCGGTGTGCAGCGTGCGCGCATCCAGGCCGCTCAGCGCCGACTGGAAAAAGCGTATCGACGAGGATGTTCAGAAGCGCGGGAAATGATGCGGGGTGCGGTTAATCCGCGAGAGCGCTCCAATGGCAGGCAGAACGAAAACAGCGGCTGAATCCTTAAGCGTATGGGTTTGGAAGACATTGATGTTGAGCGAATTATCGGTGCAATATTTGGTTGTAATATTGTGTTAGCTCAAGAAAAAATCTTTGAAGCAAACCGTGCTGCTGTAAAAGTTGGAATTTCAAATCCTGCGCCGCAACAAACAAAGAAAAACCCTCTGAAATCAACTGATTTCAGAGGGTTTTGGTCCGAGTGACAGGATTCGAACCTGCGGCATCCTGCTCCCAAAGCAGGCGCGCTACCAACTGCGCTACACCCGGTCGCACCATTTCATTATAATATTATAGCAAACCCGGCCGCGCCGCGCAAGGTTTTTCGGATTGATGTTTTTCCTCCGCTATGATATGATGCCATGTGAAAGAAACAGGAGTGTGAACGCCTTATGAGAATGCGGAAAAAACCGAACCTGATCCCCCGGATGGAGCGCTGCGCCGCGGTACAGATCCAGACGCCGGAAGACTATAAGGGCCGCTGGGCGGAGGAGTTTTCGCAATACCGCGAGATCCGTCTGGAGCTCGGCTGCGGCAAGGGCCGCTTCACCTGCGGGCAGGCGCTCCGCGAGCCGGACGTACTGCTGCTCGCGCTCGAAAAGGTGCCGGACGCGATGGTCGTTGCGATGGAGCGCGTCGTGGAGCAGGGCATACCGAACGTCCGCTTTCTCGACCGGGACGCCGAGCTCCTGCCGGAGATGTTTGCGCCGGGCGAGATCTCCCGCCTGTACATCAATTTCCCCGACCCGTGGCCGAAGAAGAAGCAGTTCAAGCGCCGTCTGACCGCGCCGGAGTTTCTGGAAAAATACCGCGCGCTGCTGCCCGAGGGCGGCGCGGTCTGGTTCAAGACCGACAACGAGCCGCTCTTCGACTGGTCGCTTGAATCGTTCCGCGGCTGCGGCTGGACGCTCGCCGACATGCCGGAGGGCACGCCGATGACCGACTATGAAGCGCGCTTCACGGAGATGGGACTGCCCATCCATCGCATCGTGGCGACGCGCCCGTAAGTATCCCGTAAGTATATGGTAAAAATCGGAAACGTGGAGCTTGCCGGGCGGCTCTTTCTCGCGCCGATGGCCGGCGTGACGGACGCCTCGTTCCGGCTCCTTTGCCGGAGACACGGCGCGGCGCTCGCCACGAGCGAGATGATCTCCTCCAAGGCGCTCATGTATCAGGACAGCAAGACGAAAACGCTGCTCGTCCGCCCGGAGGGAGATGCGCCCCTCGCCGTACAGATCTTCGGCAGCGACCCCGTGTGCATGGCGGAGGCCGCGTGCAAGGTGCTGGAGCTGTGCCGCCCCGAGATCATCGACATCAACATGGGCTGCCCTGTCGGCAAGGTCGTGAAGTCCGGCGACGGGAGCGCGCTCATGAAAACGCCCGATCTCGCGGCGAAGATCATCGAAGCGGTTGTCCGCGCGGTGGACGTACCGGTGACGGTCAAGTTCCGCAAGGGCTTTGATAAAGGCAATATCAACGCCGTGCCGTTCGCCGGAATGTGCGAGAGCGCCGGCGCCGCGGCGATCGCCGTGCACGGCCGCACCCGCGCGCAGATGTACGCCGGGCAGGCCGACTGGGACATCATCCGCGACGTAAAACGCGCCGTGCATATCCCGGTGTTCGCCAACGGCGACGTGTGGACGGCGGAGGACGCGGAGCACATCCTGCGCTATACCGGCGCGGACGCGGCGCTCATCGGGCGCGGCAGCTTCGGCAACCCGTGGCTCTTTGAGCAGGGCAACGCGCTCCTCGCCGGAGAGGAAGTCCCGCCGCTTCCGCCGCTGCGCGCGCGGATGGAGGAAGCGCTCGGCCAGATCACGATGGCGTGCTCGCTCAAGGGCGAAAAAATCGCCATTCTCGAAGCGCGCAAGCAGCTGTGCTGGTATCTGCGCGGGGTTTCCCACGCGGGATATTACAAGCAGCAGATCGTATCGATGAATACGCTCGCTGACGCGGAAAAGATCGTCCGCGGCATACAGCGCGATCTGAGGTGACAGCATGACAAAAGACGAGGAAAAAGGATATATCGAGCGCGTTCTCGCCGGAGACGAGAGCGCCTATGAGCCGCTCGTGACGGAGAACCAGACGAAGGTGTACCGTCTCGCGCTGCGCATACTGAAAAACGAGACCGACGCCGAGGACGCCGCGCAGGAGGCGTTTCTCAAGGCGTACACCTCGCTCGCGGACTTTCGCGGCGACAGCCGGTTTTCCGTGTGGCTCTACCGGCTGACGAACAACATCTGCATCGACATGCTGCGCAAAAACAGGCGCGCCGTCATCGTGCCGCTCCAGACGGAGGACGAAAACGGCGAGGAAGCCGACCTTCCCATTCCCGACGAGCGGTATTCTCCGGAACGGCTCGCCGAGCGCGCCGCCGACCGGGACGCCGTGCGTTCGGCGCTCGCCGCGCTGCCGGACGACTGCCGGGAAATTCTCGCCCTGCGCGAGAGCGCGGGGCTGAGCTACGACGAGATCGCCGCGGCGCTCTCGCTCGAAGTCGGCACCGTCAAATCGCGGCTCAACCGCGCGCGGAAAAAGCTCTGCGCGGCGCTTCTTGAAAGCGGGAACTTTTCCGACCGTTTCCCGTCCAAACAGGGGAAGGGGTGTGAAGCGTGAAAAACTGCGAATACTATGAAGAGCTGATCGGCGCGGCGATCGACGGCGAGATCACCGCCGAAGAGGATAAAGAGCTTCGCGCCCATCTGGAAAGCTGCGGGACCTGCCGAAACTTTTATGAGGCGATGCAGGCGATCGCCGGCACGGACAATGCACTGGGCGAGCCGCCGGAGGAATTCACGGCGAACGTGATGGCGCTTGTTCACAAAGCCGCCGCGCCGCAGGAGAAGGCCCCGGCAAAGAAGAAAACGAATATCACGCGCCTTGTGACGCGCTATGGCGCGCTCGCCGCCGTCGCCGCTGCGGCGATCTGGGCGGGAACGGCGTTTTTCGGTGCAAAGGGCAGCAGCGGCGCCGCGCCGGAAACGGCCATGTTCAGCATGCCCGCGCCGGTCACCGGGGAGAGCGCCGTCTGCGACGAAGCCGCGGACGCCGCCCCGGCGGAAGCAGCGCCGCGCAGCATGACGGCCGCCGCGCCGGACACCGCCGCGGCAAACGATGCGGGCGGCGTCACCGTTACCGTGATGGCGGAAAAGTGCGCGGCGGACGAGGCGCTCACGCTTTCGGACGACGGGTTTTTCGCCGGGCATCTTCTGCTCAGCGAGGGCGAAACGCCCGCGCCGGAGCGAAGCTGCGACTATGCGCTCACGCTCGCCGCGCCCGACGGAACGGAGAGCGAATACCGGCTCTGGATCGAGGAAGAGCGCGTTATCTGGCAGGAAGCGGACGGAGGTGCAGCGCATCTTTCCCCCGCGACGCCGGAGGCGCTGAGCGAGATATTGAATAACGCATCGAGATAAACCGAAACAGGGGGGCGTTTCCATTGAGCATTCGCGGCATTTATTCCACCATTACCGACATTCGCCGCCAGGTATTCACGGAGATCGCCCGCATGGGCTACGAGGGCGGGGACTACTCCCGCATTGAAGACCTGCCATACAAGATCGTTCCCGGCGAGGTCGCCGAGCACCGCAGCAGCATCTTTCTGGAAAGAGCGATCGTCGGCGAGCGGCTCCGTCTCGCGATGGGGCTGAGCCCCCGTCCGCTCGACCAGCACGCGCCGCTTGCCGCCGGTGTGGAGGAGAGCGCGAGACCGGAGAAATACTATGAGCCGCCGCTGGTGAACATCCTGAAATTTGCCTGCAACGCCTGCCCGGAAAAGCGCTACATCGTCACGAACCTCTGCCAGAACTGCCTGGCGCATCCGTGCCGCGAGGTCTGTCCGAAAAAGGCGGTCAAGCTCAGCCACCGCGGCGTGAGCCGCATTCAGGAGGATCTCTGCATCCGCTGCGGAAAGTGCGCGGACGTCTGCCCCTACAACGCGATTATTCTGCAGGAGCGCCCGTGCGCCAAGGCGTGCGGCATGGACGCCATCCGCTCCGACGAGCACGGCCGCGCCGAGATCGACTACGATAAATGCGTCTCCTGCGGCATGTGCCTTGTGAACTGTCCGTTCGGTGCGATCTCGGATAAGAGCCAGCTTTTCCAGCTCATTCAGGCGCTGCGCGGCGGTGAAAAGGTCATTGCGATCGTTGCGCCCGCGTTCGTCGGCCAGCTCGGCCCGAATATGACGCCGGACAAGCTCAAGGCCGCGATGAAAATGCTCGGCTTCCGCCATGTGGCGGAGGTAGCCGTCGGCGCGGATCTCTGCACGCTCGACGAGGCAAAGGACTTTCTGAAGAAGGTCCCCGCCGAGCAGCCGTTCATGGCGACGTCCTGCTGCCCGAGCTGGGCGGTTATGGCAAAAAAGCTCTTCCCGGAGCAGGCGCACTGCATTTCCATGGCGCTCACGCCCATGGTGCTCACGGCGCGCCTGTGCAAGCAGCAGCACCCCGGCGAGAAGGTCGCGTTCATCGGGCCGTGCAGCGCGAAAAAGCTCGAAGCCATGCGCACGACCGTGCGCAGCGAGGTCGATTTTGTTCTGACGTTTGAAGAGGTCATGGGCATGTTCGAGGCAAAGGGCATCAACTTCGCCGAGATCACCAAGACCGCTCCGCTGCGCGAAGGCACGGCGGCGGGCCGCGGCTTTGCCGTTTCCGGCGGCGTCGCGGACGCGGTGCGCGAGGCGATCTCGCACATCGACCCCGACCGCGAGGTGAAAACCGCCTGCGCGCAGGGCCTCAGAGACTGCCGGAAGATGCTCCTGCTCGCCAAGGCGGGCAAGTACGACGGGTATCTGCTCGAGGGCATGGCGTGCCCGGGCGGCTGCGTCGCGGGCGCCGGTACGCTCCTGCCGATCGAGAAGGCGGCGGCCGTCGTGCGCAATTACACCGCGCAGGCGGAGGAAAAGAGCGCCACCGAAACCAAGTATGAAGCCACGCTCCCGCTCCTGCTTGAGGACGAGGAGGACGCGGAGTGATACCGGCGAAGCTCCGCTGAAAGTCTCCGCGAAAGTGCGGGGCGCACAAAAATGACCAGCCGCGGCAGAACGATCTGCCGCGGCTGACTTTAAGGAGAAACTAAGGAGAAAATGGTATGATCCGTGATATCTGCAGGGACGAGAGCTTTCTCGCGCAGAAGGCCGAACCCGCCGCGGCGGATGATCTCGGCACGGCGCAGGACCTGCTGGACACGCTGTCCGCCCACAGGGACGGATGCGTGGGCATGGCGGCGAACATGATCGGCGTAAACAAGCGCATCATCGTCTTCGATAACGAGGGGGAATATATGGTCATGCTTAACCCGGTCATCGTCAAAAAGTCCGGCGCATACGAGACGGCGGAGGGCTGCCTTTCTCTTGCCGGCACGCGGAAAACGATGCGTTTCCAAACCATCAAGGTGCAGTGGCAGAATGAGAGATTCCAAACGCGGCTCAAGACCTTTACCGGGTGGACGGCGGAGATCATCCAGCACGAGATCGACCACTGCGACGGCATTTTGATATGACCTTTCGGGCGAAGGAGGCCGTATATTGTTTCATGGGATAAGTCCTTCATTTTCCATAGTAATAGTATGGAAATCATACCAATAAAAGAAGTGCGCTTCCATGCAACTCCCTTCCGGTCTTGAATTTTTTCGATATTGATAATAGACACCCGCGGAAAGGAGCGCATCTGATGGTTGCGGACGAAGGATGGCCGTGTTACTATGAAACCAAGATCCAACCGAATGTCTGCGGAGGTGTGTGATGCAGGCGACCGATCAGGCTTTTTTTGAAGCCTACAAACGTCTTGACAGGCTCTGTTCCGATGCCTTTTCCTGCCGGAACGGCGTAACGGCATATATCGACGAAATGAATCGCTGTTCTCCGCGCGGGCGGCATCTTGTGCCGGGGTGGGAGCAGGACCTTTCTACGCTCAAGGCGCTGCGTCATCTGCGAAACCGCATGGCGCACGAGCTCGATACAGACGGGGTGTGCACCGAGGCCGATGCTGCCGAAGCGGGGGATTTTCATGCGCGCATCCTTTCCGGGAACGACCCGCTTGCGCGTCTGAACCGGATGGCAGCTCCGGAGAAAAAGCCGCCCACGGCGCGGGTGCCGGAGAACGTGTCCCGCGATTCCGGGAGACGGGAAAAACCGGAGCGGAACATATGGATCGGCATTGCGATCACCGCCGCGGTGATCTGTCTGATTGCACTGATTCCGATAATTTTCCTTTGAACAGCGAAAAAGTTATATTACTTCAAAAAGCAAAAATCGGGTGCGCGGTCCTGTCGGGATAAGCGCACCCGATTTTTTATGCCCGATGAAGCCACTCGATGAGCAGCAGTCACGCGAGACCGTTGACGGTCGTGATGAGCGGATCATTTTACTGTTGACAGTTCTGTAGATAATGAGGGGAAGAATCTCATCGACCAGAACATCGCTCTCTGTCAGAAGCTCGCCTACCTGACGAGAGAGGTCGAGAGCTGGAAGGAGCTCGCCAAGCAGCACGACGAGATCATCGATCTGTGGCTTCGCAGTGCGGACAGAAGACTCTGATATGGACAGCCTCCGTGCAACATGCGGAAAAGCACGATAAAAATCGAAAAACGGCGCATATTTGCTTGACGGCACGGATAAATGCGCTTATATTTATGATATCAGCATTCATATTTTGTGCTTTGCGCCCTGTGCGCCGCGTCAAAACCGCCGCAGGCGCCCGGATTTATTGCCGAAATCGATGACCGGGGAGGAAATGAGAGTGAAATATTGTCCCAACTGCGGGACTGCCGTCAACGACGGTTCCGCGTTTTGCGCAAATTGCGGGATGAGCGTCGGAGGCAGCCCGAGTTCGTACAGCACGCCGGTCATGGAGGATGCTCCCGCAGCTCCCGGCTATACCCCTTCGCCGTACGGCGGAGCCGATTCGTACGGCAGCGGGGGGTCCTATGGAAGCGCAGGTTCTTACGGCGGATCGGCCCCCTATGGCAGTCCCGGCCCCTACAGCGGCAGTCCGTACGGAGCACCTTCCGCGGGCGCAGCTCCGGTCGGTCAGCTCAAGACGAACCGCGGCCTTTTGAAGCTGATCCTGCTCAATTTCCTTACGCTCGGCATTTACGATCTCGTGGTGATGTCCAACATCAGTTCGGACATCAATCTCATCGCCGGCCGGTATGACGGACGAAAGACCATGCACTACTGTCTGGTCCTCTTCATCTTCTCGTGGCTGACGCTGGGCATTTATCCCGTCATCTGGACGCACCAGCTCTGCAGCCGCATCGGAAACGAGCTGCGCCGCCGCGGCATCGCCTACGACTTCGACGCAAGCACCTTCTGGCTGTGGGGCGTTCTCGGCAGTCTGATCGTCATCGGCCCCTTCATCTACACGCACAAGCTTCTCAAGGCAATGAACCTTCTCGCGGCAAACTACAACATCCGCGGCTGACCCGGACAGGAGGAACGCCTCCGTCGGTAGTCCGCCGCTCCGCTCACGAAAAGGCCCCTGTAAACCGTTACAGGGGCCTTTTTCCGTATGTCTGTATTATGTTTCTCAGAGCGGTTTTATGCATCGAGCTTTCCCGCCCGGTCTTTTTGTTCCGAAACCGACCTCTTCCCTCTCAGTCCTTATACGCGATGCACTGATCAAAGAGCGCCGCGGCGGTCTCGCGGCTCTCTGCGCTCGAGCACTTTGAGGCGATGACCGCGGCGAGGATACCGGCAGCAAAGCCGGGGACGATCTCGTACACGCCGGTGCTCTTGAAGAGCACGAGCCACAGCACGTCCGCCGCCGCGCCCGCGACGATGCCCGCCGCCGCGCCGGAGAACGTGAAGTTCCGCCAGAAGAGACTCAGCACGATGACCGGGCCGAACGACGCGCCGAAAATGCCCCACGCATTTTCAACGAGCGACATGATCGTGCCGCTGCCGGGATTCGAGGCGATCAGCAGCGCCGCGACGGCAATCGCAAGCACTACGACGCGCCCGACCCAAAGCATTTCCTTATCCGTGCTCTGCCCCTTGCGGAGCACGGGCTTATACACATCGCTCGCAAACGCGCTCGAGGCGGCGAGCAGCTGCGAATCGGCGGTGCTCATTGCGCCGGCAAGAATCGCGCTGAGCAGAAGGCCGGAAACAAGCCCCAGCCACGGGCCGGAGAAGATTCTGCGCACCATCGTGATAAAGATGGTCGAGCTCTCCTGCCCTTCGCCAAGGAAAAGATGCGCTACGATCGCCACGATAACGGAAAAGAGAAGGATAAAGAATGTCCAGCCGATGCCGACCTTTGCCGCCTTCTTCATCTCTTTGCCGGAACGCACGGACATAAAACGGATGATGATATGCGGCATGCCGAAATAGCCAAGCCCCCAGCCGAAACCGGAGAGAATGTCCTGCCACGAGGTCATCATGTTCCAGTAGCCTGCGGGCAGCGTACCGACCGCCATACCGTTCCCGCCCATCATGGCCAGTGCGACGATCGGCGCGGCGAAGAGCGAGCCGAGCATCAGCAGGCCCTGGAAAAAGTCCGTCCAGCAAACGGCGTTGAATCCGCCGAGGAACGTATAACCCACGATAATGACGGCGGCGGCGTACATGGCATAGCGCGCCGGAATGCCGAGCACGGTTTCAAAGAGCGTGCCGCACGCCTTGATGCTGCTTGCGGAATACACGGTATATGCCGCAAGGAAGATGATGGCGCTGATGATCTGCAGGGCACGGGAACGCGCCCCGAAGCGGTTGGTGAGATACTGCGGGATCGTGATCGAATCGCCGCACACGATCGAGAACGAGCGAAGCCGCGGCGCAATGAAAATCCAGCTGAGCGTATAGCCGAGGAAAAGCCCGATGGCAATCCAGGTCTGCCCCATACCGTAAGTATAAATGGAAGCGGGAAGCCCCATCAGCACCCACGCGCTCATGTCGCTCGCGCCCGCCGAAAGGCCGGACACCCATGCGCCCATCCTGCGCCCGCCGAGGAAGTAGTCCTTCTCCCCGGCGCCCTTGCTGCGCGCGAAAAACCATATGCCGATACCCAGCATAAACACCAGATACAGCACAAACATCAAAAGCTCCGATAAATTCATGTTTCTTCCCCCTTGACAATCTACGCATTACATTTTATAATGTATTGCATTACTAATAAAAATGTTATGGGCGTACTATACACCTTAACGCGCTAAATTGCAAGAGGAAATTTTCATGGATACGAAAAAATATGAAGTTTTTGAAAAAACGGTGGAGCTTTCGTCGCTGACGAAGGCGGCGGAGGAGCTGGGGCTGACGCAGTCGGGCGTGAGCCACATCATTGCCGCGCTCGAAGAGGAGTTCGGCTTTCCTTTGCTGATGCGCAGCCGCACGGGCGCGCGTCTGACGCCGGAGGGGGAGAAGATCATGCCGATCCTGCGGGACATCCTCCGCTCGCAGGAGCAGCTCGACCAGACGGCGGCGGAGCTGCGCGGTCTTTCGGCGGGCACGGTGCGCATTGCGACGTTCACGAGCGTGGCGGTGCATTGGCTGCCGGGCATGATGCAGGAGTTTCAGACGCTCTACCCGCGCGTGGAGTTCAAGCTCTTCAACGGTGACTATCACGATGTGGACCGCTGGCTGACGGACGGGAGCGCGGACGTCGGCTTCATCACGCTGCCGACGGCGCTGCGGTGCGAATGCATCCCGCTGCGGGAGGACCGTCTGCTCGCCATACTGCCGGAGGACCATCCGCTGGCAAAGAAGGATGTATGCCCGGTAAAGGAGGTCGCGGCGCTGCCGTTTATCTCGCTGCTCGAATCCTCGGACGACGACGCGCGCCGCGCGCTTGACGCCGCCGGGGTGAAGCCGAATGTGCGCTTTACGACGAAGGATGACTACGCCATTCTCGCGATGGTATCGCAGGGGCTCGGCGTGAGCATTGTGCCGGAGCTTCTTTTGCAGGGCCACCGCGACGGTATCGCGGTACGGGAGATGATGCCGCCCTCGAGCCGGACGATCGCGCTGGCGGTACCGGCCGGCGGGCGCGCCGGCCCCGCCACGCGCCGGTTTGCCCGCTTTGCCGAGGAATGGGTGAAGAAAAACGATCCGCAGAAGCTATAAATAAACGCATCAGGCCGCCGGAGAAACCGGCGGCCTGATGCGTTATAAAAAGAGACTTGTTTCTCGATATAAAAAACATACCGCTCCGTAAGGAGCGGTATGTTTCTGGTGGACGATACAGGACTCGAACCTGTGACCCTCCGCACGTCAAGCGGATGCTCATACCAGCTGAGCTAATCGTCCGGATTTTTTCAAGGCAAGGGGTATTATACAAAAGATAATACCCCTTGTCAACCGTTTTTGCGCTATTTTTTGGGAAAATCTGCACTGCTCAGCCCGCTCTGGGCGAGGGCGTGGCGTAAATGATGCTGTCCCATTCGAGATTGTCCTGCTCGTAGGTTTCGGGATCGTACAGGTTCTGCGTGAGATACGCCGCCTGATAGGAGGGGACATAGATCGTCACATAGTCCTGCAGACCGCCGCACTCGGCGATGATCACCGCGTGGACGGTGATGTTCGGCGAGGCGCCGACAACGGTCACGATGCCGCGGTCATCCACGGTGAGGATCTTCTCGTTGCTGCTGCGCCATGTCACGGTCAGCTCGTCCGAATTCGGGAAGACGTTCAGATCGAGGTCGATGACAAGCTCGCCGGCGTTGGTCAGCGTAAGAGAGTGATCCCTGACGTTGTTATTCAGGAAGGCGATCGCCATTGACTCAATGACCGGGGTGGGACTGGCTTCGGGCGTCGGGTCGGGCGAGGGGCTGGGCGTCGGCAGGTCGGCCGCGCTGTAGACGATCTGGCTGCCGGGGTTATTCGTCACGGACGGGCGGTTGCCGGAGCTGGGGCCGGAGTCCTTCCCTCCGCCCGCGATGAGCACGACGACGGCAAGGATCACGGCGATGAGAAGAATGCCGCCGAAGATGAGCTGCCAGCGGATGTCGGTGCCGGCACGGCGGGACGCGGCGGTGTTCGGCGTGGCGGATGCGGTCGTATTCGGGACGCGGTTCGGCTGGTTCTGCCGGAGAGTCCCGCAGTTCGGGCAGCGGTTGCGCAGTCCGGAGTATTTCTGACCGCAGCGGCGGCAGGTGGTTTCCGGAATGAAGCCCATAGGATGACCTCCTTCGTATAATAAAAAACTGCATAATTTCAGAATCTATACTATTCCACAGTAGCGTGTGTATTTTACTATACGAATCGGACTCTGTCAAGTTTTCCCGGTATTCCGGGCGTTTTCAGAGCGCGAGCGTGCCGCTCTCGTCCTCGAGAAGGATGAGAATTTTTTCCTGCGCGCCGGTCATTGCATTCACATAGAGAAGATAATGCCGCCCGTCCTCCGTTTCGCATATGAGCTCGCGGCAGTAGATCTCCTCCGCGCCGGACGTCGGGATGACGGCGAGCTTCTCGCTTTTGACCGTCAGACCCTCGTGCGCCATGGCGCGCGCGTCCTCCTCCGATACCGCCGGTTCGGGCAGCTCCCGCGCCGCGTGGGACGTAAGATACGCTTCGGCGTCAAAGCGGAGCATCTCGCCGGTATCCATGGCGACGGCGAGCTTTACCATGTCCGGATAGCACATCACGCCGTCCTGTTCGGCGCAGTACGTCACGGTGAGCACATGGTCCTTGAGGATGTGATAGCTCTCCTTCATGCCGCGGTAGCCGTGCGCGGCGAGAAACTCCGCCGCCTTTTCCAGCGCGGCGTCCGCCGTGATGGCGGAGCGCGCCGGCGCGCGCTGCGAGAGGGCGCGCACAACGTATCCGCCCTTCCGGCTGACGCTCACCGTATAGTCCCCGCCGGTGAAGCGGTAGACGGGTATCTTGCCGCCGCTCTCCCCGGCGGCGGAAACGAGATTGCTTCTTAGGCCGAGAAAGCCCGCCGCGACGAGCGCGGCGGCGTCCTGCGTGACGTCGCGCGCATCCTTTATCATGCGCGGCTCACGCTCGGCCACGGAGGCGGAAAACGGCCCGTCGTACACGAGCGCCGGCATTTCCGGGAACTCCTGCTCCATGCCGAGAAAGCTGTCGCCGAGCGAGGGGAGAGCGCTGTCCATCGCGGCGGCGGCGCGGGTATTCACCAGCCCTCCGGCGACGTCCGAGCGGAGCTGCGCCAGATTGCCGGAGAGGAGCGCGGCCGTGTCGCCGAGCGCGCGCAGATTTTCCCGCGCCTCCTCGGTCATATCGTTGCCGCCGCTGCTCTCGCGCAGGAGCCAGAGCGCGTAGTCCCCGGTCCTGGCGAAAAAGGACGCCGTGTTTTCCAGCTCCATGAGCGGAATGGAAAGCGACGAGAGCGCGGCGCTCGCCGTCTGCGCACGGGAGTAGACCTCCGCGCAGAGCGAGGCGGTGATCGCCGGGCTCACGGCAAACTGCGATTTTTCGAGCGCCGCGGAAAGGCCGTCCGCCGCGGCGCACAGCTCGGAAAAGGCGTATTCCCCGCGGTGGCGTTCCTCCCGCTCGGCGTTTACGGCGCGGCGGTAGAAAAGGACGCTTGCCGCGCCGAGCGCGACGGTCGCGGCGGCGAGGAAGGAGATAATTCGTATGGTCGTTCGTTTCTTCATAATAATACAGCACCTCTTTTCGCTTAGTATGGCGAAAAGAGGCGCCGTTTTTCCGAATTATCTCGACCTTATTTTGTCAATTTTTCCAGCTTCTTAATGCCCTTGTCGATGCGTGCGAGCGTTTCGGCCTGGCCGAGAATGTGGCAGATCTCCACGGCGCCGCCGGGCGTCACGGCCTCGCCGGAAACGGCGATGCGCACCGGCCACATGACGAGAGCGTTTTTGCAGCCGAACTCCGTTGCCGCGCCGATCAGGCAGTCGTGCACGCTCTCCTCCGTCCAGCCGGTGACGGCCGCGAGACGCGGGCGCATCTTTTTGAGCATATCGAGCGCGAGAGCCTCGTCGCATTTGGACTTCTTGTGGACATAGAGCGCGGTGTCGTACTCGGGCAGCGTGTCGAAAAAGCCGAGCTTTTCGGGGATATCCGAGAGCTTTTCGGTGCGCTGCTGCAAAATGGCGGCGATGAGCGCGGCGTCGTAGGCCTCGTTTTTGACGGCCTTGCGGATCCACGGCTCCGCCGCGCGGGCGAACGCTTCGGGGGACATGGCCTTGATGTATTCGCTGTTGAAGTATGTGAGCTTCTCCATATCGAAGATCGCCGGGGACTTTGAAATGCGGGACATATCAAACGCTTCCGCAAGCTCGTTGACGGAAAAGATCTCCCGCTCGCCGCCGGGCGCCCAGCCGAGGAGCGCGACATAGTTCACGATCGCTTCCGTGAGGAAGCCCTGCGCGACAAGATCCTCATAGGACGGATCGCCGTGGCGCTTGGACATTTTGTTGTGCGCGTCGCGCATGACGGGCGAGCAGTGGACGTAGCTGGGCACGTCCCAGCCGAGTCCCTCGTACAGGAGGTTGTACTTCGGCGCGCTGGAGAGATACTCGCTGCCGCGCACGACGTGGGTGATGCCCATGAGATGATCGTCCACGACGTTCGCAAAGTTGTAGGTCGGGAGCCCGTCGCGCTTGATGAGCACCTGGTCGTCGAGATCGGCGTTCGGCGCGGTGATGTCGCCGAAAATCTCGTCGTGGAACGTCGTTTCACCCTCGTGGGGGATCTTCTGTCGGATGACCCACGGCATACCGGCGTCAAGACGGCGCTGCACCTCTTCCGGGGGGAGCTCGCGGCAGGGGTCGTCCCCGCGGGTGAAGTCGCCGGAATCCTCCTCAGACTCGGTCTTGTCACAGAAGCAGTAATAGGCGTGGCCGCGCTCCACAAGGCGCTTGGCATAGGGGAGGTAGGTGTCGCGCCGCTCGGTCTGGACGTAGGGGCCGACCGGGCCGCCGACGTCGGGGCCTTCGTCGTGGTCCAGGCCGCAGTCGCGCAGCGTTTTGTAAATGACCTCCACCGCGCCCTCGACCTGACGGGACTGGTCGGTGTCCTCGATGCGGAGCAGGAACTTGCCGTGCGCGTGGCGGGCGATGCACCAGGTATAGAGCGCCGTGCGCAGATTGCCGACGTGCATATACCCCGTCGGACTCGGCGCGAAGCGGGTGCGGACCTCGCCGCGCGGAATGCGCTCTTCCATTTTCTCAAACCATGTATTGTCCATGCGGATAAACCTCCCAAAGGTCTTTTGTCATTTTCCCATCTTATTGGATAGGCTCTGTATTGTCAAGCCAAAACCGGCGTGATATAATACCGTAATTAAAAAGGTACGGAAACCGTATCCCATTATCAGGAAGGGAAGGAATCATCATGGAAGAAGCTGCCCGCAAAAAAGTCATATTCTCCGGCATACAGCCCTCCGGCGATCTTACGCTCGGCTCGTATATGGGGGCGATCAAAAACTGGGTGGCGCTCTCCGATGAATATGAATGCTACTACTGCATCGTAGACATGCACGCCATCACCGTCCGGCAGGTGCCGGCCGATCTGCGCCGCCGCGCGCTTTCGCAGCTCGCGCAGTACATTGCCTGCGGTCTTGACCCGAAGAAGAACACTCTTTTCATCCAGAGCCATGTCCCCGCGCACGCGCAGCTCGGCTGGGTGCTCGACTGCTACACCATGTTCGGCGAGCTTTCCCGCATGACGCAGTTCAAGGATAAGTCTGCCAAAAATGCGGATAATATCAACGCCGGGCTGTTCACCTATCCCGCGCTCATGGCCGCGGATATCCTGCTCTACCAGACCGACCTTGTCCCCGTCGGCGGCGACCAGAAGCAGCATGTGGAGATCTGCCGCGATATCGCGATGCGCTTCAACAACATCTACGGCGACGTGTTCCGGGTCCCCGAGCCGTACATCCCGCCCACGGGCGCGCGCATTATGAGCCTTACGAGCCCGGAAAACAAAATGTCCAAGTCCGACAGGGACCCCGGCGGATGCATCTATATCATGCAGTCTCCGGACGACATTATGCGCTGCTTCAAGCGCGCCGTGACCGACTCCGAGACCGGCCACTGCGTGTATGCCTGCCCCGAAAAGCTGGGCGTAACGAACCTTATGCAGATCTACAGCGTCTGTACGGGTAAGACGATGGATGAGATCGAGGCCGAATTTGACGGCATGGGCTACGGCGCTTTCAAGCCCGCCGTGGGCGAGGCCGTTGTGGAAACGCTGCGCCCCATCCGCGAGGAGGCCGAACGGCTTATGAAGGATAAGGCGTATCTCGAGGACGTTTTGCGCGACGGCGCGGAGCGCGCGGCCTGTGCCGCCAACCGCACGCTGCGCAAGGTATATAAAAAGATCGGCTTCGTGCAGATTTAATCTTTGGCTGATTCAAGGCGGCACGGCGCGTTCCGTTGGACGCGCCGTGCCGTCAGAAAGGAACGGGAATGCTTCCTGCTCTGGCTCTGCGGCTGCGCTTGCGTGTGCTGCTCGCGCTGCTCGCCGCGGCGGCGGTGTGTCTGCTCGCCACGCCCGCCGTGCGAAAATTTGCCTGCAAGATCGGCGCGATGGATATCCCGGGCGAGTCCCGGCGCGTCCACGACCACCCGATCCCCCGGCTCGGCGGGCTGGCGCTGTTTGCCGGCTTTCTCGCCGGGGTGCTGCCGTTCACGGGCATCGACGAGCCGGTGCAGGGCATATTGCTCGGCAGCGTTATTATCGTTGTGACCGGCGCGGTGGACGATCTCCTTTCGCTCCGCCCGTGGGTCAAGCTCGTTTTGCAGCTTATCGCCGCGCTCGTCGCCATCCGGCACGGCGTTGTGATCCGCATTCTCACCAACCCCGGCAACGCTTCCGCCGAGGCGATCGCGCTCGGCGCGCTGAGCATCCCGGTGACGCTCCTCTGGATCGTCGGCATGACGAACGCGCTGAATCTTATCGACGGGCTCGACGGGCTTGCCGCGGGCGTATGCGGCATCGGGTGCGCCTCCATGCTCGCCGTGTCGCTCTTTCTCCCGGAGGCGACGGAGATCTCCGTGCTCGTCGCCGCGCTCGGCGGCGCGTGTCTCGGGTTTCTCCCGTTCAACATCAATCCCGCCAAGATCTTCATGGGCGACTCCGGCTCGCTGCTGCTGGGGTATGTACTGTCCACGGCGTCGGTGCTCGGCCTCTTTAAAATGTACACGCTCGTCGCGTTCGCGGTGCCGGTGCTCACGCTCGCGCTGCCGCTTACGGACACCGCGTTTGCCGTCATCCGGCGCGTGAGCCGCGGCGAGAGCCCGTTCCACCCGGATCGCGGCCACATCCACCACCGGCTGCTCGCGCTGGGGCTGACGCAGAAGCAGGCGGTCGCCGTGCTCTATGCCGCGAGCGGCATTCTCGGCGCGGCGTCGGTGCTGCTCGCGGCGAACGCCGCGATGCGCTTCTGGCTGCTGCTCGGCGCGGTGACGCTTGCGTTCGGCATATGGCTGTACATTTTCGCCGGACACCGTTTCCCCGCCGACCCCGCGGCGAAGAAGCCGGACGGAGAGAACAAAGAGGACGGCAGCACGAAACCGTGAGCCGTCCCTACAGATCAAAATAGTACGCGCCCAGCGCGATGAGCATTTCCCAATCGCCGCTCTCCCGGTAGAGCAGCCACAAGATCGCCAGCACCAGAAGGTCCTCGGTCTCCAGCCGCTTTGGGTCGAGCCGCTCGAAGATGCCGTCCAGCCCGCTGCGAAGAGACAGCAGCGGCGAGGGCGGCGTTTTTTCGCTTTGCGGCGCCGGGCGCTCCGGCACGCTCCCGTGCGGCGGCGGTTCGCTCCGCACATTTTCCGGCACATTTTCCGGCGGCTCTTCCATGCGCGTCCGTTCGCCGGTGCTGCCGTTGTAGCGGTTATAGGCCATCTCCGCGCCCCCATTCCGAAAACGCCGCCCCGGCGATCCGTACCGCGCCCGCAATGCGCAGCGCCCGGGAGAGACGGCGCGCCCTCTCCGCGCTCAGATACGGCGCGAGCGCGTCGGCGAGCTGCTTTTTCCCGTTTCCGTTCTGCCCCGACGCAAGGCGCGACAAAAGCCCCGGCAGGCCCCCCGCGAGACCGCCGGGCAGCCCGCCGCCTCCCGGCGCTTCCGGCGCGCCCGGCGGAGCGGCGCCCTCCGGCGGGAGGCTTCCCATGAGCTTCTGCGCCATGGCCGCAATACGGCTCATCTCCCCGGGATCGGAGAGCACGGCGTTGAGCCGCTCTTCCAGCTCGCTCATTTTCCGTTCCCGAAGCGCGAGAGCTTTTCGGCCAGAGCCTTGCCCTCGTCCGTCGAGAGGATCTGCGAGAGGAGGGCTTTGAGCTGCGCGGCGTCGCCGCTGCGCACCGCCCGCTCCGCCGCGGCGGGATCGATTGCCGCGCCGAGTTTTTTTGCTTCGGGCGAGTTGGCCATGTCGCGGATCGCGCCGCCCTGCCGCCCGGCGAGCAGCTCCGCGCCCAGCTTTTCCATATCCATCATCCGTTCCACCCCCTGTAAGGATTATATGCAGCGGGGAGAAAGAGAGTGCTTTATGCGTATTGCCGTTTTTTCCGATTCCCACGGCGTGAGAGAGCCGATGCTCGCCGCCATTGAAGAGCAAAAACCCGACATGGTGCTCCATCTCGGCGACTATGTGCGCGACGCCGAGGCGATCGCGGCGTATTTCCCGGCGCTCGATCTGCGGTATGTGCGCGGCAACTGCGACGCATATTCCCACAGCGATGCGGAGGAGAGCCTTCTCTTCAACGCCGACGGCGTGCGCATTTTCATGACCCACGGCCACCGGTACAACGTAAAGCTCGGGTACGAGAGCCTGGCAAACGCCGCGCACTTCTCCGGCGCGCAGCTCGCGCTCTTCGGTCACACGCACGAGGCGGACTTTCTTCGCATGGGCGATGTGACGCTCTTCAACCCCGGCTCGGCCGGGATGGGGCGGCAGACCTACGGCAGGATCACCGTGAAGGGAACGGAGTTCAAATGCGAAATTCTTACTCTGTGAACGCCGGCCGCCGGTACTTTGCCGCGGCGGACGTTCTCCGCGTTCTGTGCATCTTTACCGTGGCGTGGTTCCACATCTGGCAGCAGTCATGGCTCGATCCGTCGTTCGTGATCGGCGGGCATTACTTTGATCTTCAGCGCATCGTGCGGCGCGGGTACATGCTTGTGGATCTCACGCTGCTTCTCACCGGCTTTCTGCTCTACCGTCCGCTTGTCCGCTCCGGCGGAGGGATCGCGGACGTGAAGGGGTTTTATTACCGGCGGCTCTGCCGGATATTGCCGTGCTATCTGCTCGCGGTGTTCGTCGCGGCGATATTTGCCGCCGTGCGCGGCCGCGCCGTCGGGAGCGCCCCGCTCTGGCGCGATCTTCTCGCGCACCTCACGTTTACGCACACGTTCTCCATGGATACGTATTACTGGACGAGCCTCAACGCAGCGCTTTGGACCGTCGCGGTGGAGATGCAGTTTTATCTCATTTTTCCGCTGCTCGCCCGCGCGTTCGGAAAGCGCCCGGCGCTTACGTTCTCCCTTATGACGCTCGCGGCGCTTGTGAGCCGCGCTCTCGTCGCCGCGCGCGCGCACGAGCTCTCGCTCTGGGTGAATCAGCTTCCCTGTATGCTCGATCTCTATGCGCTCGGCATGCTCGCGGCGCATTTTCTCGAAAAACGCGGGTCTGCGCCGCGCCGGTGGGTTTTTCTCCCGCTCGCGCTGGCGGCGCTCCTCGGCGCGTTTGCCGTCCTCTGGCGGCAGAACGCCGTGGGGGACGCGGAGATCAAAACGGCGCAGCTCCTCTGGCGGCTGCCGCTCGGCGTGTGCGGCGCGTCGTTTCTCTATTTTGCCGGCCGCGCGCCGGAGAGAGCGGACCGCGTTTTCGGAAACCGTCCCGTCCGGTTTTTGAGCGCCGTATCCTACAACTTTTACATCTGGCATCAGTTCCTTGCCGTGAAGCTCAAGGAGCTGCACATCCCGGCGTACACGTCCGAATTTCCGCAGATGAACGAGGGGCGCGTCTGGCAGACAAACTATACGCTGCTTTGCTTTGCCGCCGCGTTCCTGCTCGCCGCGGCGCTCACATATTTTGTGGAGAAGCCCGCCGGACGCGCGCTGCTGCGTCTCCGGGAGCGAAAGGAGAAGGCATGAGCCTTCGTTATCTGGATACGGAGCGCTGTGAGCGCATCGAGCATTGCGCGGCATGACGTTTATTGAGGCATACGGAAAGCCGGAGAGACTGTCTCTCCGGCTTTCCGCTTTTGTTTTTCGGCGCTTTCTTTCCCGCCGAAAGCGAAAAAGGGGTTTACAAACGCGGTGTTTTTGGGTAAAAAAGTCTATAACAGGATTAGAGTTTTTTGTCGGACGGAGGTACGAAAATGGATCAGAAAAAACGGGGGCAGCTCCTGTCAATCGGTGAAATGGCGGAGGCGAACCGCGTTTCGATCGCCACGCTCAGACTCTACGACCGGATGGGGCTTTTGCAGCCCTGCTACCGGGACGAGGAAACGAATTACCGCTATTACGATATTCGCCAGACGTCCCGGCTCGATATCATCCGGTATATGCGAAATCTCAACATGAGTCTTGCGGAGATCCAAACGCTGCTCAAAAAAGAGGATATCATGCTCATCGAGCAGAAGCTCATCGAGAAAAACAACCAGATCCACCAGCAGATGCGCGATCTCAAGGCGATGCACGAGGCGGTGGAGCGGACGATCCAGTCCATCGAGCGCTACCGGAAGTCCCCGGCCAGCGGGACGACCTCGCTGGAATTTATCGATCAGCGTCACATTCTGTACATTCCCTGCGCGGAAAATTTTTACGAGCAGGGGATCGTCGCCTACGAGAAGGCCGTCCACGCGCTGCGCCGGGAGCTGATGAAGCGCAATCTGCCGCAGCTTTTGTCGTACAGCCTCGGAACAAGCGTAAAAAGGGACGATTTTGCGCGGGGCGCTCTGGTAGCGGACAAGGTGTTTATTTTCGGCGACAAGCATCTGCGCGATTACGGGGAGAATATCGAGGTGATTGAGAGCGGGATGTTCGCCTGCATCTATCTGGACGATTTTGATGAAGAAGCCGCGGGCGCGGCCCGGCTGCTCGAATACTGCCGCGCCAACCGCTTTGTCCTGAACGGCGATTACCTCTGCGAGGAGATGACAGAGCTGAATCTCTTTGACAACAGCAAGCGCAACATGTTCCTGCGGCTGCAGGTCCCCGTGATCTTCACAAAAAATAATTAACAAAGCCCTTGACTCTCTACCTGCAACAGACTGTATACTCCGTTATAGTATTTTACAGCACAGAAAGGAGCTATTATAATGGATAAAATTAAAATCGTGCAGTATGGGTGCGGAAAGATGAGCAAGTACACCCTTCGCTATGCGTATGAGCATGGCGCGCAGATCGTCGGCGGCATCGGCCACGGCGCGTCCGTCGGCCAGGACATCGGCGACTGGGCGGAGCTGGGCGTCAAGACGGGCGTCATCATCTCCGACAACGCGGAGAAGGTCCTCGACGAGTGCGACGCCGACGTCGCCATCATCACGACGCGCAGCTTCATCGGCGACATTTACGAAGCCATCGAGCAGTGCGTGACCCGCGGCATCAACGTCATCACGACCTGCGAAGAGGCCATCTACCCCTGGACGACCTCCGCGGCCATGATCAACCGGCTCGACGCTCTGGCGAAGGAAAACGGCTGCACCATCACCGGCAGCGGCATGCAGGACATCTTCTGGATCAACATGGTCGGTCTCGTTGCGGCGGGCTGCCATAACATCACGAAGATCAAGGGCGCATACAGCTACAACGTCGATGAGTACGGCATCGCGCTCGCCGAGGCGCACGGCTGCGATCTGACGCCGGAAGAGTTTGAAGCGAAGATCGCTCACCCGACCGACTTTGAGCCGTCCTATGCCTGGAACGCCTCCGAAGCCATCTGCAACAAGCTCGGCCTCACTGTCAAGAGCATTTCCCAGAAGCACGTTCCCTGCATCATCGACCGGGACATCTACAGCGAGACGCTCGGCAAGGAGATCAAGGCCGGCCACGCCATCGGCATGTCCGCCGTCGTCACCATCGAGACCATGCAGGGCATCACCGTGGAGGAGGAGACCATCGGCAAGGTCTACGGCCCGGACGACGGCGATATGTGCGATTGGGAGATCTTCGGCGAGCCCAAGACCGAGTTCCACGTCGTGAAGCCCGCGACCGTCGAGCACACCTGCGCCACGGTCGTCAATCGCATCCCGTCCCTGCTCCGCGCTCCCGCCGGTTACGTCACCTGCGACCAGCTCGAGCCGGTCGAGTATCTCGCCTACCCGATGGAGTACTACGTCTGATCCCGTTTTGCGAAAGTAAGCTTTTGCGGGCGCCTTTTGCCGCGCTCTCCCCAAAAAATATGGATTATCCCCCGCGGACTTTTCGTCTGCGGGGGATAATCCATATGTCACCCGTTCGGTCAGCCGCCCGGAAGAGACAGACGGTATTCCGGGCGGCTGACGGTTTATTGCTTTTCGGGGATCTGCGAATGCCCGGCGTTGACGAGAAGGTCGTGCCGGATGTTCCAAAGGCGGTCGGAGAGGTCAACATAGTACCCATGCGGGTTTTCAAACCGGAGCACCTCGGGCCAGAGCGTTTCCAGCTGCTCGGCGCAGCGCTTCCGGATATCCTCGAGCGACGGGAGCGGATAGACGAGCCTGCCCGCGCGGAACACGGGGACCATCATGTTTTCGGCGCGGAAGTTCGTGAGCGTTTTGCGCTTCCATGTGTTTTCCGGATGGAAGATCGTGAGCGGCTTCGTATCGTCCGGCGTCTCGTCATACAGGCAGAGATAGTCCGCAAGCGCCTTGCCGTTCGTGCGGTCGTAGAAGCGGAAAAACTTCTTGAAGTGGGGGATCGTGATCTTGGCGACGTTTTCGCTCACCTTGATCTTCGGGACGACCTCGCCCGATTCACGCTCGACGGCGACGAGCTTGTACACGCCGCCGAACACCGGCTCGCTCCTGGCGGTGATGAGCCGCTCGCCGACACCGAAGGAGTCGATGCACGCGCCCTGCAGCAGCAGGTCCTGGATGATATATTCGTCGAGCGAGTTGGAGCAGGTGATGGTGCAGCTCTCCCAGCCCGCCTCGTCGAGCATGCGGCGGGCCTCCTTGGTGAGATAGGCCATATCGCCGGAGTCGAGCCGGATGCCGCATTTGGTGATGCCCATCGGTTTGAGCACGTCGTTGAAGGCGCGGATGGCGTTGGGAATGCCGGATTTGAGCGTGTTGTAGGTATCCACGAGCAGCACCGCGTTCGTCGGGTAGCTCTCGCAGTAGGTGCGGAAGGCTTCATACTCGGAATCGAACATCTGCACCCACGAGTGCGCCATCGTGCCGAGAGCGGGAACGCCGTAGAGCTGGTCGGAGATCGTGCAGGCGGTGCCGGAGCAGCCCGCGATATACGCCGCGCGCGCGCCGAGGATCGCCGCGTCCGCCCCCTGCGCCCGGCGGGAGCCGAACTCCATCACCGCGCGGCCCCGCGCGGCGCGGACAATGCGGCTCGCCTTTGTCGCGATGAGCGACTGGTGGTTCACCGCGAGCAGAAGATACGTCTCCACGAGCTGCGCCTCGATCGCGGGGGCGCGCACCGTGATGAGAGGCTCGCGCGGGAACACCGGCGTACCCTCCGGCACCGCCCAGATGTCGCCGGTGAACCGGAAATTGCGGAGGTACTGCAAAAAATCCTCGCAGAAGATATTCCGCGAGCGGAGATACTCGATATCCTCGTCGGAGAAGTGGAGATTGGTGATGTATTCCACAACCTGCTCCAGCCCCGCGGCAATGGCAAAGCCGCCGCCGTCCGGCACCTGCCGGAAGAAGAGGTCGAAGTAGGTAATGCGGTCTTTGTATCCGTTGCGGAAGTAGCCGTTGCCCATCGTAAGCTCATAAAAATCGCAGAGCATGGATAGGTTCTGGTCGCTGCGAACGTTCATGGCAAAATATCCTCCTGCCAACAGTGTTGCTTCAATTATACACGCTTGCCGCGTTTTTGCAAGGCGATTGACACCGGCGCGGAAAAATACTATTCTATATTGTGCAGAATTATAGATACAGGCAGGGAGCTATGGAAAACGCGCCGGAAAAAGAGAATACGACGTTTCCCCGGCTGTATGCCGGTGCGCCGGCGGCGAACGGCGGACGGCGCATCGTTTTTGCGCCGTGGCCGATGCTCGAACCGGCGGAGGGACGCGCAAACGCCGATGCCGCGGCCGCCGTGCGCGAGGCGCTTATGCGCTGCATCGCCCGCGGCGAGTCGCCGGTTTTGTGCCTGTATGCCGGAGAGGACCCGGCGTGGTTCACGGCGAAGGGCGGCTGGCTCGCGGAGGACAATCTCCGGTGCTTCCTGCGCTACGCCGGGCGCGCGGCGCGCGCATTCGGCCATTTGACGGATGAGTATATCACGTTCTTTGAGCCGAACGAGCTTGTGTGGAAAAAGAGCGCCAACCGCAATCTCCGCCTGCGCTTCAAAATGCTCTCGCACATGGCGTGCGCCCATGTGCGCGCCGTCAAGCTCGTGCGCGATACGCGCGCGCAGCGGCAGCTTCCGGAAACACGCCTCGGTTTCGTGCTGCGGATGTACCCGGCGATCGAGCTTCGGCGTGGGCTGCTGCGCGGGGACAACGCCGCGACTGCCTCGGCGTATGAGATATTGCCGCTGCTCGCCATGGCGCGGGGTGAGTTTCTCCCGCCGCTGCGCAACACGCTCCGTATCCGGCCCGGAAGCTGGGCGGATTTTATCGCCGTTTCCGGCGGCGGGGACGAAGAGAAGCGGCGCTACTGCTGCCGCGCCGCCGCCACGCTCACCGAAACGGAGACCTGGGAGGTCGTGGACGGCCGGGAGGATGGTTAAAACGGATACAAAGGATTTTCTGCCCGTCTCGCGCGAGGATATGCTCGCGCGCGGCTGGGACTGGTACGATATACTGCTCGTGACGGGCGACGCTTACGTCGATCACCCGTCGTTCGGCGCGGCCGTTATCGGGCGGGTGCTGGAAAACGCGGGCTACCGCGTGGCGGTGCTCGCGCAGCCCGCGTGGCACGACGCCTCGGCGTTCGCGGCCATGGGGCGGCCGGAGCTGGGCGTTTTTATCGGCGCGGGCAATTTGGACAGCATGGTCGCGCACTACACGGCGGCGAAAAGGCGCCGCAGCGAGGATTTCTATTCCCCGGGCCGGAAGGCCGGGCTGCGCCCCGACCGCGCCTGCACCGTGTACGCCAACCGCGCGCGGCAGGCGTTCCCCGGCGTTCCCGTCCTGCTCGGCGGCATGGAGGCGTCGCTGCGCCGGTTCGCGCATTACGATTACTGGGACGATAAGGTCCGCCGCAGCGTCCTTTTCGACGCGCGCGCGGATATCCTTGTCTACGGCATGGGCGAGCGCGCGACGCTTGAGGCCGCAAACCGCCTGCGCGGCGGAAAGCCCCTGCGCGGCATCCGCGGCACGGCCGTCGCGGCGGACAAGGCGCCGGAGGGCGCGGTGCTCCTGCCGTCGTTTGAAGAGGTGCGCGGCGATAAGAGGAAATACGCTCTCGCCACGCGCACGGAGTACGCCGAGCACGACCCCGTCCGGGGCCGGACGCTCGCGCAGGCGCACGGCGATAAGTTCCTTGTGGTGTACCCTCCGGCCGCGCCGCTCGGCACGGCGGAGCTGGACGCGGTGGCGGCGCTGCCGTACACGCGCGAGGTGCACCCGATGTACGGGCCGCTCGGCGGCGTTCCGGCCATCGAGGAGGTGCGCTTTAGCGTCATCCACAACCGCGGCTGCTTCGGCGGGTGCAACTTCTGCTCGCTCGCGTTCCACCAGGGGCGCATGGTCACCTCGCGCAGCCACGAATCGGTCATCCGCGAGGTGGAGGCCATGACGCATCACCCGCTCTGGAAGGGCTATGTCTCGGACGTCGGCGGCCCGACGGCAAATTTCCGCGGACCGAGCTGCCAAAAGCAGCTTCGCGACGGCATGTGCCCTTTAAAGCACTGCCTTGCGCCGACGCCGTGCAAAAATCTCGTTGCCGACCACCGCGACTATCTTGCGCTGCTGCGGAAGCTGCGGAAGATCCCCGGCGTCAGGAAGGTGTTCGTGCGCTCCGGCGTGCGGTTTGACTATGTCCTTTGCGACAGGAACAGCCCGTTCCTCTCCGAGCTTGTGCAGAACCACATCTCCGGCCAGCTCAAGGTAGCGCCGGAGCACTGCGTCGACAGCGTGCTCGGCTATATGGGCAAGCCGCCGGTCGCGGTGTACGAGCGGTTTCTCGATAAATACCAGGCGCTCAACGCGCGCTACGGCAAGGCGCAGTTCGTCGTGCCGTACCTCATGTCCTCGCACCCGGGCAGCCGGATGGAGGACGCGGTGGCGCTCGCGCTGTATTTAAAAGCGCACAACGCCCGCCCCGAGCAGGTGCAGGACTTTTACCCGACGCCGGGGACGATCAGCACCTGTATGTACCACACGGGCATCGACCCCATTACGATGAAGGACGTATATGTCCCGACGGACGCGCACGAAAAGGCGATGCAGCGCGCGCTTTTGCAGTATACCGATCCCAAAAACGCCCGGCTTGTGCGCGAAGCGCTCGTTTCCGCCGGACGCGGGGATCTGATCGGCTACGGCGGGAAATGTCTGGTACGCCCGGCAAAGGGCGGAAAACCGTCCGTCCCGGGCGAAGGAAAGGAAAAGGACCATGGGAATAAAAAGCATCCTCCTGTTTGCATATCTGCTCGCCATGAACGCGGCGGCGTACATTCTCCTGGCGGTGGACAAGACAAACGCCATGCGAAAGGCGCGGCGCGTTCCGGAAGCGGCGCTTCTGCTGGTCGCGGCGCTCGGCGGAAGTCTGGGCGAGTGGCTCGGCATGGTGAGCCTGCATCACAAGACAAAGCATAAGAAATTTCTGATCCTTGTGCCGCTCTTCCTGTTTGTCCATATCGCGCTCGGCGCGTGGCCGCTTTTTTTCCGGGGATAAGAAGAAATGCCGGTATTTATCGAAATTACGGACTTTTTGTCCCCGGCGCTGGACGTTTACGCCCGGCGGACGGAAAACCAGCTCATTAACCGCGCCGACCCGGACAATGCCATGTTCATTGCCGAGAGCCCGCTCGTCATCGGCCGGGCGCTCGACGCCGGGTATGAGCCGGTTTCGGTGCTCATGGAAGCGCGGCACAGAAACGGAGCGGGCGCGGAGATCCTCTCGCGCCTCGGCGCGGAGACGCCGGTGTTTACCGCGCCGGACAGCGTGCTCGTGCACCTCACGGGGTTTCATTTGACGCGCGGCATGCTCTGCTGTATGCGCCGCCGGGCGCTTCCCTCCGCGGAAGCGCTCTGCCGGGACGCGCGCCGCGTCGCGGTGCTCGAAAACGTGATGAATCCGACGAACATCGGCGCGATCTTCCGCAGCGCGGCGGCGCTCGGCATGGACGCCGTGCTGCTCACCGAGGCCGGGAGCGACCCGTTGTACCGCCGCGCCGCGCGCGTGAGCATGGGGACGGTCTTTCAGGTGCCGTGGACGTATCTCCCGGCGGGGAAGAGCTGGCAGGATACGCTCCATGCGCTCGGCTTCAGGACGGCCGCGCTCGCGCTGCGCGAGGACAGCCTGAGCATTGCCGATGCGCGCCTTGCAAAGATCGAAAGGCTCGCGCTCTGTCTCGGCACGGAGGGCGACGGTCTCGCAAACGATACCATTGCGAATTGCGACTACACCGTGCGCATCCCAATGTCGCACGGCGTGGACAGCCTGAACGTGGCGGCGGCGAGCGCCGTGGCGTTTTATCAGCTCGGCACGCTCTGCCAGGAAGAGGGAACAAACGTATGAAAAAACCCGCAAGGCTGCTCACCGCGGCGCTGCTCGCGCTCGCGCTGGCGCTGCCCGGCACCGCCGCGGCGGCGGACGATACGCCGCCGGTGCGCATCTCCGAGATGATGTATAAAAACCACGCGACGCTCCGGGACGCCGACGGCGAGTTCTCCGACTGGTTCGAGCTGGAGAATACGTCAAACCGCGTCGTGCGCCTCAAAGGATGGAGCGTGTCGGACGGCAAGACCGTCTGGGACTTCCCCGCGGACGCGACGATCCCGCGCGGGGGGCTGCGCGTCGTTTTCGCCTCGCGCAAGGACAAGACCGCCCCGGACGGCGAGCTGCACACGTCGTTCGCGCTCGGCGAGGGGGAGACGCTGTATCTCATCGCGCCGGACAGGACGATCGCCGACCGCGCCGCGTGCGATCCCGAACTGCCCGATGAGCATGTGCTGCGGCGCGAAAACGGCGGCGGGCTCACCGAAAGCGTCTGGGCGACGCCGGGGTATCCGAACACCGCCGCGGGGTACGCGGCGTTCTGCGAAAGCCGCATAACAGACAGCCCGCTCGTGATCTATGAGGCGGCGGTCTATAACGACACGCTCGCTTACAAGGGCGAGTATTACGACTGGGTCGAGATAAAAAACGTATCGGAAGAGAGCGTGAAGCTCTCCGACTACTGCCTTTCGGACGACCGGCGGGAGCCGGAAAAATGGCCGCTTCCCAACCGGACGCTCGCGAAAGGACAGTCGATCCTCATCTACTGCACCGGCGAGGAGAACCCGACGACCGGCAACGGCCTGCGGGCGAATTTCGCGCTCAACGCTTCGAGTGAAACGCTCTATCTCACGAAGAAGGGCGAGAGCTTGGCGGCGGACTATGTGTGGCTGCACGATATCCCCTACGGGTACAGCATGGGCCGCACGGACGGGGAGAACGGCTTTTTCTATCTCCGCAGGCAGACGCCGAACGAGCCGAACAAGACCGACGCTTACCGGTATATCTCCGCCCCGCCCGCGGCGAACCGCGAACCGGGGGTCTACGACGCGGGTCGGACCGTGCGCGTGAAGCTCGCCGCGGCGGGCGATATCTACTATACGACCGACGGCTCCGCCCCCACGGAGGAGAGCACGCCGTATACCGGCGCGATCACCGTGGACAAAACGACCGTCCTTCGCGCCGTTGCCGTGGAGGAGGGCGGCGCGCCCTCCCCGGCGCTCACACTCGACTTTTTCATCGGCGAGGAGCATACGCTGCCGGTGCTCAGTCTTGCGACCGACTCGCCAAGACGCTTTTCCGAAACCTATGAGGGCTGCGTAAAGGACCGCGCATGCGCGGCAAACCTCTCGTTCTATGCGCCGGAGGGCAGCTTTTCCATCGGCTGCGGCGTGGAGCTGAAAGGGCATACCAGTCTCTTGGCGCCGAAGAAGAGTCTCGGCGTTTCGTTCCGCGGCTGCTACGGCGCGGAGACGCTCGCCTATGATATTTTCGGCGAAGGTCCGGCGGAGTTTTCCGAGCTTTCCATCCGCGCCGGGCAGGACTATCTCTCCACAGTGTTCCGTAATGAACTTATGCAGGAGCTGTGCGCGGAGCTGGACACCGCACCGACACAGCGCAGCCGATACTGCGTGCTGTACATCAACGGCGAATACTGGGGCATCTACTGCCTCAAGGACGATATCACACGGCAGTTTTATGCCAATCTCACCGGCACGGCGAAGGAAGACGTGACGATGCTCTCCTCGCCGGTGCCGCAGAGCGCGGCGGTGTATACCGAGGCGCTCGGTCTCTGGAAGGACACCTCGCTTACGCGCGAGGAGGCCTACGAGCGCTTCTGCGCGGCCGTGGATATGGACGGCTTCATCGACTGGGTGCTGCTCGAGGGCTACTGCGCCAATGTGGACGTCAAGAGCAATCTCCGGTTTTTCCGCGCCGGCGACGGGCCGTGGCAGATCGCCTTTTACGATCTGGACTGGGCGTTCCAGTCGAGATACAGCTGCTTTCTCAATCTCGTCGGCCCGGAGCAGACCGCTCAGATCGCCCCGACGATCCGCTGGCTCTTCGGCATCGCCGGCTTTAAGGAGCGCCTTCTCGCGCGGTACGCGGAATTGACGGAAACGACGCTCTCGGACGAGCACGTCACGGAGATGATCGACGAATTCCGCGCGCTGCTCGCGCCGGAAATGGTGCGCGAGCGGGCGCAATGGAGCGGCACGGCGGGGGCTTGGGAGGAGAGCGTGGACGCGCTTCGCGCCAATATTGCCGACGGCTACGCCGCCGCCAGCATCCAAAGACTGTGCGAGATCCTCGGCGTGAGCGAAGAGGAGCGTATGGAGTATTTCGGATCCTGACCGCTGCGCCGCCCGGCAGACGCTCTGCCGCCTTGACAAACAGGGGGCAGCAGAGTAAAATCCAATCAAAAAAAGACGCCTGAGTGCTCCGAAGACAGGTAAAAACGCTTCGGAGAGAATAGGAAATCCGGGGAAGATCCGGAACGGTACCGCCACTGTAAGTGCGGAAGCTCCGCCGGGGCGAAAGCCGGTCATTGGGGAGACCTGAGAAGGCTGCGCGGAGCTGAGGATGCACAAGTCAGGAGACCTGCTCAGAGCTGCGTCGAATCCCCGGCGAAGGGGGAAAACATCATGTCAGCGGAAAAACGGCCGCGGCGGTTCTTTCGAACCGCCGCGGCTTTTCTGCGCGGGGAGAATCTCATGGACCGAATAATGATCTCCGGCACAAGCAGCGGCTGCGGTAAAACGACGGTCGTGTGCGCCGTATTGCAGACGCTGGTGAACCGCGGCTTGAAAACCGGCGCGTTCAAATGCGGGCCGGATTACATCGACCCGATGTTTCACAGCCGCATCATCGGCGCAAGGAGCGCCAATCTCGATCTGCATTTCTTTTCAGAAAACACGCTCCGGTACCTGCTTGCCAAAAACGCAGCAGGATGCGACGTGAGCGTCATCGAGGGCGCGATGGGCTTTTATGACGGCGCGGGTCTCACCACATGGAAAACGAGCGCCTATGAGATCGCTATCGTTACGAAAACGCCGGTCGTGCTCGTGGTGAACGCGCGCGGCGCAGCGCTCTCGGTGCTCGCGGTCATCGAAGGGTTTTTGCGCTTCCGGCCGGAGAGCGGCATCCGCGGCGTTATACTCAACCAGTGTACCGCCATGACGTATTCGGCGCTCTCCGCCGCCATCGAGGAGCGCTTCGGCATCCGCTGCTTCGGCTTTCTGCCGCGGCTCGACGAATGCGTGCTCGAGAGCCGCCATCTGGGACTCGTGACGGCAGGAGAGATACAAAACCTGCGCGAAAAGATGCAGGCGCTCGCCGCGCAGGCGGAAAAGACGCTGGATATCGACGCGCTTCTCGCGCTCGCGCACGAGGCCGCGCCCTTGGACTATACGCCCGCCGCGCTGCCGCGAAGGGAGAAGATCCGGCTCGCCGTTGCGCGGGACAACGCCTTCTGCTTTTATTATGAAGACAGTCTCGACGCCGTGCGGGAGATGGGCGGCGAGCTCGTGCCGTTCAGCCCGATCACCGACGGCGCGCTGCCGGAAGATATCGACGGGCTCTATCTCGGCGGAGGATACCCGGAGCTGTACGCGAAGGAGCTCAGCGAAAACGCCTCCATGCGCGCGTCCGTCCGCGCGGCGCTGGAGCGGGGCGTGCCGTGCATCGCCGAATGCGGCGGGTTCATGTATCTCACCGAAGCCATCGGCGATGAGCCCATGGCAGGCTTCCTGCCGGGGACATGCTTCGATACCGGAAAGCTCACCCGCTTCGGATATGTGACGCTGCGCGCGAAGAAGGACAATCTTCTCTGCCGCGCGGGAGGCGAGATCGCCGCGCACGAGTTCCACCACTGGGACTGCACCTGCCCCGGCGACGCCTTTGCCGCCGAAAAGCCGACGGGACGGCGCTGGGAGTGCGCTGTGGCCTCCGATACGCTCTATGCGGGCTATCCGCATTTTCATTTCTATTCCAACCTGGAATTTCTTTACAGCTTTTATGACGCCTGTATAAAGGAGAAACACCGCCATGATGGAAAATATTAAACCCATGGACATTGAAAAGCGCAGCTTTGCCATCATCACCGAGCTGCTCGGCGATACGAAGCTCGAGGCGGAAAACGAGCTTGTCATCAAGCGCGTTATCCACACGACCGCGGATTTTGACTATGTGCAGAATCTTGTGTTCTCCCCGCACGCCGTGACGAAGGGACTCGACGCGCTCCGCGCGGGCTGCCACATCGTCACGGACACGCAGATGGCGAAAGCGGGCATCAACAAAACGATCCTCGGCCGTCTCGGCGGCGAGGTGCACTGCTTCATGTCCGATGCGGACGTCGCCGCCGAGGCGAAGGAGCGCGGCGTCACGCGCGCGATCGTCTCCATGGAGAAGGCGGCGCAGCTGCCGGGGAAGTGCATTTTCGCCATCGGCAACGCGCCCACGGCGCTCATCGCGCTGCACGGCCTCATCGAAGAGAGAAAGCTCGACCCCGCGCTCATCATCGGCGTGCCGGTCGGGTTCGTGAACGTGGTGGAGAGCAAGGAGCTCTTCCTCGATTCCCCGGTGCCGCACATCATCGCCCGCGGCCGCAAGGGCGGCAGCAACGTCGCTGCCGCCATCTGCAACGCGCTGCTTTATCAGATCCTGCGGTAATATGGAACAGTATATCGAAAAGGACGGCAAGCGTCTCCGGCTCGGATATACGACCGGCTCGTGCGCCGCGGCGGCGGCCAAGGCGGCGGCATGGATGCTGCTCACCGGCCGGAGGAAGGAGACCATCACGCTCGATACGCCGAAGGGCATCCGGCTCGAACTCGCCGTGCGTGAGATCACGATGCGCGCGGACAGCGTCTCCTGCGCCATCGAAAAGGACAGCGGGGACGACCCCGATGTGACGAAAGGCACGCTCATTTTTGCTTCGGTTCGCCGGACGGACGAGCCGGGCGTGCATATCGACGGCGGCGAGGGCGTCGGCCGCGTGACAAAGCGCGGGCTCGACCAGCCGGTCGGAAACGCCGCCATCAACTCCGTGCCGCGGCAGATGATCCGCGAGAACGTGGAGGAGGTCATGGCGCTCACGGATTCCTCCGGCGGGCTGGACGTGGTCATCTCCGCGCCCGAGGGTGAGGCTCTCGCGAAAAAGACGTTCAACCCCCGTCTCGGCATCGTCGGCGGGATATCCATCCTCGGAACGACCGGCATCGTGGAGCCGATGAGCGAAGCGGCGCTCGTGGAGACCATCCGCGTGGAGCTGCGGCAGCGCCGCGCGATGGGGAAGGAATACGCCCTGCTCACGCCGGGCAACTACGGCTCGGACTTCATCCGGCAGAATCTCAACGTCGATCTGAATACCGCGGTGCAGGTCTCCAACTTCCTCGGCGACGCGCTCGATATCTGCCGCGCGCTCGGCTTTCGCGGCGCGCTGCTCGTCGGGCATGTCGGCAAGCTCGTAAAGACCGCGGGCGGCATGATGAACACCCACTCCAAATACGGCGACTGCCGCATGGAGATCCTCGCCGCGCACGCTGCGGCGGCGGGCGTGGACGCGGAGCACATCCGCGAGATACTCGACTGCGCCGCGTGCGACGACGCGGTGCGCATCCTGCGCGAATGCGGTCGGGACGCCCCGGCGCTCGCGCGCGTCACGGAAAGGGCGCTCTTCCATCTCGCGCACCGCGCGGACGGCATGGAGGTCGGCCTTTTGATGTTTTCCAAGGAATACGGCGTTCTGGGGCAGAGCGAAAACGCCCCGGCGCTTCTCAAAAAGATCATGGAGGAATGAAATCGTATGGTACATTTTGTCGGAGCCGGCAGCGGCGCTGCCGATCTCATCACGGTGCGGGGAGCGAAGCTGCTCGGCGAGTGTGACGTGGTCATCTACGCCGGAAGTCTCGTGAACCCCGCGCTGCTTGCGTACTGCCGGAAGGACTGCCGCATTTACAACAGCGCCGAAATGACGCTCGAGCAGGTCATCGACGCCATCCGAAAGGCCGAGGCCGCGGGGGAAACGACCGTCCGTCTCCACACCGGCGACTCGAGCATTTTCGGCGCGGTGCGCGAGCAGTTCGACGAGCTCGACAAGCTCGGCATTGCCTACGACGTATGCCCCGGCGTGAGCGCGTTCTGCGGCGCGGCGGCCTCGCTCAAAACGGAGTACACGCTGCCCGACGTGAGCCAGACCGTCATCATCACCCGCGCGCCGGGCCGGACGCCGGTGCCGGAAAAGCAGTCCATCGCGGCGCTCGCCGCGCATCAGGCGACGATGGTGCTCTTCCTCAGCACGAGTCTCACCGAAAAGCTCCAGCGCGAGCTGCTCGCGGGCGGCTACCCCGAGAGCACGCCCGCGGCGGTCGTATACAAGGCGACGTGGCCCGAGGAGAAGATCTTCCGCTGCACCGTCGGGACGCTGCATAAGACCGTTATGGAAAACGGCCTTACGAAAACGAGCCTCATCATCGTGGGCGAGTGCATGGGGGATAAGTATCTCCGCTCGCTTTTGTACCATCCCGGCTTCACCACGGAGTTCCGGGAGGCCACGGAATGAACGCCGCGCTCTTCGCCTACAGCCGCCGCGGCTGCGCCACGGCGCGCCGCGTCATGGCGGCGCTGGCGGACTGGGACATACAGCCGTATACCATGGAGCGGTTTGCGGAGGACGGCTTCGCGCCGCTCGGCCGTCCGGCGAGGGAGTTTTACGGGCCGATCTTCGGGGGCGTGCAGGCCATGATCTTTGTTTCGAGCGTCGGGCTCGCCGTGCGGGAGGTCGCGCCGCATCTCAAAAGCAAGGCGACCGACCCCGCGGTGCTCGTGCTTGATGAGCTGGGGCAGTATGTGATCCCCGTGCTCTCGGGCCATATCGGCGGGGCGAACGAGCTGGCCAAAGCGCTTGCCGCCTCGCTCGGCGCGCAGGCGGTCATCACGACGGCGACCGACATCAACGGCCGCTTCTCCGTGGACGCGTGGGCGGTGCAGAATGGCTGCGCCATCGCGAGCCTGCCGCTCGCGAAGGCCGTGTCCGCCGCCGTGCTCGAGGGGGACGTGCCGTTTCTCAGCGATTTTCCGGTCGTGACGGACCTGCCGCGCGGGCTCGCGCCGGGCGATGCCGGCGCGCTCGGCGTATACGTCGGCGTCTATGAAAAGACGCCGTTTGCAAAGACGCTGCGGCTCGTCCCGCGCGTCGTGCGTCTTGGCATCGGCTGCCGGAAGGGAACGGACGAGGAAACGATCCGCGCGGCGGTGAACGAAGCGCTCGCCGCGCACGGCATCGACCGGCGCGCGGTGAAGTGCGCCGCGTCCATCGATCTCAAGGCGAAGGAGGCGGGGCTTCTCGCCTACTGCCGCTCGGAGGGGCTGAGCGCGGAGTTTTACACGGCGGACGAGCTGCGCGCGGTGCGCGGCGAGTTCACCCCTTCGGAATTTGTGAAAAGCATCACCGGCGTGGACAACGTGTGCGAGAGAGCCGCGCTCCGAAACGCCGAAACGTTATTGGTAAAAAAGACCGCCCGCAGCGGCGTGACCGTGGCGGCGGCGGCAGAACATTGGGAGGTGCGCTTTGCGTAAGCTGGCTGTTGTGGGCATCGGCCCCGGAAACTATGAAAATATGACGATCCGCGCCGACCGCGCGCTGCGCGAGTGCGACGTGATCGTCGGGTATACCGTGTACGTCGATCTCGTGAAGGAGCGCTACGCGGATAAGGAATTTCTCACCACGCCGATGCTGCGCGAGGTGGAGCGCTGCGAAATGGCGCTCGAAACGGCGCGCGGCGGAAAGACCGTTGCGATGATCTGCTCCGGCGACAGCGGCATTTACGGCATGGCGGCGCTGCTCTATGAGCTGCGCGGCGAGGCAGCCGAGCCAGAGATCGAGGTCATCCCCGGCCTCACCGCCGCGTGCAGCGGCGGCGCGCTGCTCGGCGCGCCGCTCACGCACGACTTTGCCGTCATCAGTCTGAGCAACCGGCTGACGCCGTGGGAGAAGATCGAAAAGCGGCTCGCGTGCGCCGCCGAGGCGGATCTCGGCATCGTGCTTTATAACCCCCGCAGCAAGGGCCGCCCGGACAATCTCCGCATGGCGTGCGATATCCTGCTGCGGTATCTGCCGGAGGACCGGCCCTGCGGCGTGGCGCATTCCATCGGGCGCGAGGGCGAGGCGGGCGAGTATATGACGCTCGGCGCGCTGCGCGATGCCGATGTGGATATGTTCAGCACCGTGTTCATCGGCAACGCCATGACGAAAATGATCGGCGGCGCGATGGTGACGCCGCGCGGCTACCGCCGCAAAGAGGTGCCGGATGCCTAAGCTCTGCGTATTTGCCGGCACGACCGAGGGACGCGAGATCGCCGAGTTTCTCGCCGGGCAGAGCGCGGACGTGACCGTGTGCGTGGCTACGGAATACGGCGAAACGCTGCTCCCGCAGGGAGAGGGGCTGCGCATTTCCGCGCGGCCTCTGCCGCGCGAGGAGATGGCGGAGCTCTTCCGCCGCGAGCGCTTTGATCTTGTCATCGACGCGACGCACCCGTACGCCAAGCGCATCACCGAGAGCATCGCCGCGACCTGTGCCGGCACGGACACGGAGTATCTCCGGCTCCTGCGGCCCGACACGGCTGCGCCGGAAAACGCCGTCTTTGTCGAGGACGCCGCCGGAGCGGCGGAGTATCTCGACCGCGTGGACGGGAACATCCTGCTTACGACCGGCAGCCGGGAGCTGCACGCCTTTGCGTCCGTCCGCAATTTCGCTTCGCGTGCTTACGCCCGCGTGCTGCCGATGGAGGATTCGCTCCGCGCCTGCCGCGAGGCGGGTCTGCCGCCGGCGCACATTCTCGCGATGCAGGGGCCGTTTTCCAGGGAACTCAACGCCGCCGTGCTCCGGAGCATCGGCGCGGCGTATCTCGTAACGAAGGCCTCCGGCAGCGCCGGAGGATTTGAAGAAAAGATCGCCGCCGCGGCGGAAACGGGCGCGGTGCCGGTCATCATCGGCCGTCCGCCGCAGCGCGAGGGGCTCTCCGCCGCGGAAACGGTGGAGCTTCTCTGCCGCCGGTTCGGCTTTTCCGCAAAGCCGGAGGTCGCCGTCGTGGGGCTCGGCCCCGGCAGCCGCGCCGCGCTCACCGGCGAGGCGCGCGAGGCGCTGTCCCGCGCCGGGTGTCTCATCGGCGCGGCGCGGATGATCGAAGCCGCCGCCGCGCCCGGACAGGCAGTGCATGCCGCCATCGCGCCGGAGGATATCCGCGATTACATTCTCGCGCACCCGGAATACCGCTCGTTCGCGGTCGTTATGTCCGGCGACACCGGCTTTTTCAGCGGCACGAAGAAGCTCCTGCCGCTGCTCGCCGGCTGCCGTGTCACGGTGCTGCCGGGGCTGAGCTCGCTCTCCTGCCTCTGCGCGAGGCTTGGCACGTCTTACGAGGATGTGCTCCCCGTTACGCTCCACGGCCGGAGCGAGCCGATTTTGCTCCCGCTCGCGCAGGGACGGCGGGTCTTCGCACTCGTCGGCGGCGAAAACGGCATGGGAAAGCTCTGCCGCGCGCTTACGGAAAACGGCATGGGCGCGGCGCGTGTTTCGGTCGGCGAGCATCTGAGCTACCCCGACGAGGCCATCACCACCGGCACGGCGGAGGAGCTTTCGGAAAGACATTTTGAAAGTCTCGCCGTGGCGCTCATTGAATACGGCGGCGAACCGCTGCCCGTAACGGCGGGGCTGCCGGACGAGGCGTTTTCGCGCGCCGAGAGCGTGCCGATGACGAAAAGCGAGATCCGCGCCGTGTGCCTCTCAAAGCTCGCGCTGCACGAAGACTCCGTTGTCTGGGACGTCGGCGCGGGCACGGGCAGCGTCACCGTCGAGGCGGCGATGGCCGCCCGAAGAGGGCGCGTATACGCCGTGGAGCGCAAAGACGCCGCCTTTGATATCCTGCGCGAAAATCTCCGCAGGTTCCACACCGACAATGTGACGCCCGTTTCCGGCACCGCGCCGGACGCCTGCGCCGATCTCCCCGCGCCGACGCACGCCTTTCTCGGCGGGACGACCGGCCATATGAAGGAGATCATCGCGCTGCTGCTGGAGAAAAATCCGCGCGTGCGCATCGTGGCGACGGCGGTAACGCTCGAATCCGTTGCGGAGCTTACCGAGTGCGTGAAGGCGTTTCCGTTTCGCGAAACGGAGGCGGTGTCTCTCACCGCCGCGCGCAGCCGCAAAGCCGGCGCGTACCATCTGATGACCGGACAAAACCCGGTATACATTTTTACCATGCAGGGGTGAAGAACCGATGTACCATCTCATCGCGCTGCTGATCGGCTTTTTTATCGATCTGCTGCTTGGCGACCCGCACAGCATCCCGCACCCGGTCGTGTGGATCGGGAAGCTGATCTCGGCGGCGGAAAAGCTCGTGCGGCGCATGTTTCCCAAAACCGTCCGCGGCGAGAACATCGCCGGAGGCGTGCTCTGGGTCATTGTCGTGCTCGTCTCGACCGCCGTTCCGGCGCTGCTTCTGTACGCGGCCTACCGTCTCCATCCGGCGGCGGGACTCGTCCTCGAGAGCATCATGTGCTGGCAGATCCTCGCGACCCGGTCGCTGCGCGACGAGAGCATGAAGGTCTATGCCGCGCTGAAAAAGGGCGTGCCGGAGGAGTACCGCCGCGCCGTTTCGATGATCGTCGGGCGCGATACCGCGGAGCTGGACGATCTGGCCGTAACGCGCGCCGCGGTGGAGACCGTGGCGGAGAACGCTTCCGACGGCGTCATCGCGCCGATGCTCTTTCTCGCGCTCGGCGGCGCTCCGCTCGGCTTTTTCTATAAGGCCGCCAACACCATGGACTCCATGCTCGGGTATATCGAGATGCCGTATAAGAACATCGGCCTTGTCCCGGCGAAAATGGACGACGTGCTGAACTATATCCCTGCGCGTCTTTCGGCGCTTTTCATGCTTGCGGCGGGCGCGCTGCTCGGTATGGACGCGAAAAACGGCTGGCGGATCTGGCGGCGCGACCGCCGGAACCATGCCAGCCCCAACTCCGCGCAGACGGAGTCCGTGTGCGCGGGCCTGCTCGGCGTGCGTCTCGCGGGCGATGCGTATTACCACGGCGAGCTCCACAAAAAGCCGTACATCGGCGACGCGCTGCGCGAGATCGAATACGAGGACATCCCCCGCGCGGGGCGGCTGCTCTACGCGACGGCGGCGCTCTCGCTCGTTTTGTTCGGCGCGGTCCGTTTCCTTCTGGTGATGTAAATGCTGTACGATACGAAAAACCCCCACGGCGGGGATGTTTACGCCGGAAACGTCCGGCTGGACTTTTCCGCCAATACAAACCCCTTCGGCACGCCGGAGAGCGTGCTCGCGGCCATCACCCGTGCGCTGCCCGAGGTGCACCGTTACCCCGACCCCTACTGCCGCGCGCTGCGCGCCGCTATCGCCGCGGCGGAGGGCGTGCCGGAGGAATACATCCTCTGCGGCAGCGGCGCGGCGGAGCTCATATACGCCTTTGCCGACGCCGTCCGGCCGCAGCGCGCCGCCGAGCTCGCGCCGACGTTTGCGGAATATTCGCTCGCGCTCGCGCGCACGGGCTGCGCCGTGGCGCGCTACACGCTCTCGGAGAAGAACGATTTTGCGCCGGACGGCGGCATTCTAAATTTTCTGCGGGAGACGAGGCCGGAGGTGTTTTTCCTCTGCAACCCGAATAACCCCACCGGACGGCTGGCCGATGGCGCGCTGCTTAAAGAAATTCTCGCGCTCTGCGAAAAGCTCGGAACGTACCTTTTCGCGGACGAGTGCTTTCTTGATCTGACGGACGGCGGCGAGAGCCTGAAGCCGTTCCTCACGCGCTGCCCGCGGCTTTTTATCCTCAAGGCGTTCACGAAAAGCTACGGCATGGCGGGCGTCCGGCTCGGTTACGGTCTCTGCGCGGACGCATCGCTGCTGCACGATATGTCCGAGACCGTGCCGCCGTGGAACGTCTCCACGCTTGCACAGGCGGCGGGTGTTGCGGCGCTGGGGGAGACGGACTTTCTTGAAAAGACCCGCGCGCTCGTGCGCGCGGAGCGCGCGTGGCTCGCGGAACAGCTTGCCGCGCTCGGCTTTCGCGTGATACCCTCGGACGCGAACTATCTTCTGTTCCGCGCCGCGCCCGGGCTGGACGCCGCGCTGCGGGAGCAGGGGATCCTCATACGAAACGGCGAAAATTACGCGGGGCTCTGCCCCGGCTGGTACCGCATCGCCGTGCGCACGCGCGCGGAAAACGAGGCGCTCATCCGCGCCCTACGGGAGGTCTGACCATGGCAAAGAACATTATGATCCAGGGCACGATGTCCAACGCGGGCAAGAGCATCCTCTGCGCCGGACTGTGCCGCATTTTCCGGCAGGACGGCTACAGAGTCGCGCCGTTCAAAAGCCAGAACATGGCGCTCAACTCCTTCATCACCGCCGCGGGCGGCGAGATGGGGCGCGCTCAGGTCGTGCAGGCGGAGGCCGCGGGCATTGCGCCGGACGTGCGCATGAACCCCATTCTTCTCAAGCCGACGACCGACGTCGGCAGCCAGGTGATCGTCAACGGCGTCGTGCAGGGCAACATGCACGCGATGGAGTATTACCGCCGCAAGCGCGAGTATATCCCCGCGGTGATGGAAGCGTATAACTCGCTCGCCGCGGAGAACGATATCCTCGTCATCGAGGGCGCGGGAAGCCCTGCGGAGATCAATCTCAAGCAGGAGGACATCGTGAACATGGGCCTTGCGAAGCTCGTGGACGCGCCGGTGCTCCTCGTCGGCGACATTGACCGCGGCGGCGTGTTCGCGCAGCTTTACGGCACCGTGGCCCTGCTCGAGCCGAACGAGCGAGCGCGCATCCGCGGCACCATCGTCAACAAATTCCGCGGAGATAAGAAGATCCTGGAGCCGGGACTCAAAACGCTCGAGGAGCTGTGCGGCGTGCCGGTGGCGGGCGTCGTGCCGTATGTCCATCTCGATATCGACGACGAGGACAGCCTCTCCACGCGCTTTGACCGCGGCAGCGAGCGCCGCGCGATCGACATTGCCGTCGTTCGTCTGCCACGCATCTCGAACTTCACGGATGTGAGCCCGTTCGAGCGGTACGAAAACGTGTCCGTGCGCTACATTGAGCGCGCCGCGGAGCTCGGAGCGCCCGACATGATCGTCCTCCCCGGCACGAAGAGCACCATCGCCGATCTCAAATGGCTGCGCGAGAGCGGGCTGGAGGCGGCGATCCTGAAGGCCGCGGACGGGGGGACGCTCGTTTTCGGCATCTGCGGCGGATACCAGATGCTCGGCCGGAGCGTTTCCGACCCCGAGCAGGTCGAAGCCGCGGGCATCACGGATATCGCGGGCATGGGTCTTCTCGATATGGACACCGTTTTTCGGGGCGAAAAGGTGCAGACGCAGACGCGCGGAACGTTCTCCGGCGTGACGGAAGAGCTTGCCTGCCTGAACGGTCTTTCGTACGAAGGATATGAAATCCATATGGGACGCAGCCGGGAAGCGCGCGGCGTCGTCACCGGGGGCGGGAACGTGTACGGCAGCTACATCCACGGCATTTTCGACGCCCCCGGCGTCGCCGACGCCGTGCTCGGCGCGCTCTGCCGCAAAAAGGGGCTGAGCCCCTCTATTCTCGGCGCTTTCGACCCCGTGGCCTACCGCGAGGAGCAGTACGACAAGCTCGCGCAGGTCGTGCGCGAGGGGCTGGACATGGAGCTCGTGTACCGTATCCTCGACCGGCGGGACTGAGCGCCTTTCCTCATGTCGTTTTTTCGGAAATTCTGCGGGAACATATATTGCAAAGCTATCATGTTTATGCTATATTTGCTATACATGGATGAATCTCCCGTAAAATTGAATAGAAACATCCGAATGAAGGAACCGTGTGAGAATCACGGACTGTAACGGCAACTGTAACGCGGAGCGACCCCAATATGCCACTGGGAGACTGGGAAGGCGGGCGAGCGAGGAAACGGAGTCAGGATATTTCATCGGATGAATACCGCTTCCCGGCGGATTCTTGCCTGGAACGGTATGTTTCCGATTAAAACGCTATTATTCTGAAAATACCGTCAGAGCAGCCTATGGGCTGCTCTGATTTTGTTTTTCCGGGAGGAGCGTCTGAATTTTTGCGAGATTTTCCCATGAGATCATTTAGGAGGGCATCAATATGCACAAAACAATGTCCAGGATCGTTGTGCTGCTGCTCGTGGTCTGTCTGGCGCTGGGGAATCTTGTCCCGGCTCTCGCGACGGACGACACCGGCAGCGCAGGCACCGTGACGCCGACCGCGGAGACCTCTCCCGCGGCGACGGCGGAAGCGACTGCGGCTCCTGCGGCCACCCCCGCGGCGGAGACCACGGCCGGAACGGAGGCAACTCCCACGGCCGCGCCGACGCCGACGGCCGAAACGACCGAGACTCCCGCAACGGAGGAGCCGACGCCGACGGCAGAGCCGACCGCCACGCCGGAACCGGCGGTCCCCACGGCGGTGAGCTATCCCGCCGCGCCGGTGGCCGAGGAGGACGTGAGCGGCAAGCTGTTTGTCGCCAAGCAGGGCGCCGATGCGGTCTACTCCATGTTCAAGATCGAGACGGCCACCGCCGTCAAGGTCGGCGACACGATCTATGCAACGGTGCAGGTGAACCCCGCGGCGAGCGGCGCTTTCACTTATTCGTATCTCTACTTCGGCACGCGCACGGATCTCGTCGCGCAGCTTGACGCGGGCGGCGCGTTCGGCGTCGTGGCCGGTGTGGCCGGAACGAGCACGCAGACCTACCACTTCACGCTCCCCGAGAGCGCTGCCGGAACGCGCGTACCGGTCTGCATCCTCAAGAGTGATCTCACCGCGAGAAGCCCCTATAACTCCAGCGAGCTTGAGCTCATCGTCCCCGCCGACATTCCGGAAGGCAAGCTCGACCCCGTCCCCGTGGCGGCGAGCTATCCCGCCGCGCCGGTGGCTGAGCAGGACGTGAGCGGCAAGGTGTTCGTCGCCAAGCAGGGCGTCGATACGGTCTACCCCATGTTCAAGATCGAGACGGCCACCGCTGTCGTGGTCGGCGACAAGCTCTATGTCACGGTGCAGGTGAACCCTGCGGCGAGCGGCGCTTTCACCTATTCCTATCTGTACTTCGGCACGCGCACGGAGCTCGTTGCCCAGCTTGACGCGGGCGGCGAGTTCAGCGTCGCCGCGGGCGTGAACGGCTCGGCCACGCAGGCCTACCACTTCACGCTGCCCGCGACTGCCGTCGGAACGCGCGTTCCGGTGTGCATCCTCAAGGGCGATCTCACCGCGAAGAGCCCCTATAACTCCAGCGAGCTTGAGCTCGTCATCGCCGAGGATATCCCCGTAGGCAAGGTAACACCCGTCCCCACGCCGGCAGAATACGCCTCCGCGCCAATGGCCGAAGAGGACGTGAGCGGAAAGCTGTTCGTCGCCAAGAAGGTACGGTCTACCCTATGTTCAAGATCGAGACGGCCACCGCCGTCAAGTACGGCGACACGATCTACGCGACGGTGCAGGTGAACCCCGCGGCGAGCGGCGCCTTTACTTACTCCTATCTCTATTTCGGCACGCGCACGGCGCTTCTTGAGCAGCTCGAAAAGGACGGGCCGTTCAGTGTCGTCGGCGGTGTGAACGGATCGTCCACGCAGACTTACCATTTCACGCTTCCGGCGAGCGCCGCCGGAACGCGCGTCCCGGTCTGCATCCTCAAGGGCGATCTCAGCGCGAAGAGCCCGTATAACTCCAGCGAGCTTGAGCTCGTCGTTCCCGCGGATATTCCGGAAGGGAAGCTCGACCCCGTCCCCACGCCGGTGGACTATCCCGCTGCCCCCTGCGCTACGGTCTACCCTATGTTCAAGATCGAGACGGCCACCGCCGTCAAGTACGGCGACACGATCTACGCGACGGTGCAGGTGAACCCCGCGGCGAGCGGCGCGTTTACCTATTCCTATCTCTATTTCGGCACGCGCACGGCACTGACCGCCCAGCTTGATAAGGGCGGCGAGTTCAGCGTCGCCGCGGGCGTGAACGGCTCGGCCACGCAGGCCTACCACTTCACGCTTCCGGCGAGCGCTGCCGGCACGCGTGTCCCGGTCTGCATCCTCAAGAGTGATCTCACCGCGAAGAGCCCCTATAACTCCAGCGAGCTCGAGCTCGTTGTTCCCGCCGATATTCCGGAGGGCAAGGCCGACCCCGTCCCCACGCCGGTGGACTATCCCGCCGCCCCCTGCGCCGAGCAGGACGTGAGCGGCAAGATGTTCGTCGCCAAGCAGAGCGTCGATACGGTCTATCCCATGTTCAAGATCGAGACGGCCACCGCCGTCAAGGTCGGCGACACGATCTACGCGACGGTGCAGGTGAATCCTGCCGCGAGCGGCGCTTTCACCTATTCCTATCTGTACTTCGGCACGCACACAGCGCTGACCGCCCAGCTTGATAAGGGCGGCGCGTTCGACGTTGTCGGCGGCGTGGCCGGAACGGCCACGCAGGCCTACCACTTCACGCTTCCGGCGAGCGCCGCCGGCACGCGTGTCCCGGTCTGCATCCTCAAGGGCGATCTCACCGCGAAGAGCCCGTATAACTCCAGCGAGCTTGAGCTCATCGTCCCCGCCGATATCCCCGAAGGCACCGGCTCGGGCGAGGACCCGGATAAGAAGCCGGAGGCCGCGCCCGCGATCCCGAAGCTGCCCGACAATCTGAAGGAAGCCGGCATCAAGGTTCTGAAGGCCGAGGACAACGCGGAATTCAAGATGCTCACCGCCGCGAAGACCGGCATGGTCGTCGCGGGCGAAAAGCTGCTCATCCGCTTTGAGACCGCCAACACCTCGTTCGACAAGCTGTACTTCGGCTCCAAGGACGATGCGTTCAAGTCCCCCTATGTGCAGGGCACGGCGCGCAGCGGCGGCGGCTGGGTGTTCGAGTTTGAACTGCCCGCGTCCTACCGCGGCACACCCATGCCCATCGCCCTCGGCAAGCCGGACGGCGGCTGGTATACCACCAAAGACCTCGTGATCTCCATCCCTGCGGACGGAGACTGCGACACCGGCACGGAGATCTCCGATGCCGAAATGAAGATGGTCGCCGCCGGCGGCTTCAACGAGTCGAGCTTCAAGATCAGCTCCTCCACCGCCGCGCTCATCGGCAATACGATCTACTGCACCATCACCGGCGAAATGACCGGCGTCCACGCCGGAAAGCCCGCGGTGAAGCTCTATCTCGGCAGCCGCGACGATAAGGACAAGTCCTCCGCCGTTTCCGGCAGCGTGAACGGCCTGCAGACGACCTTCTCGTTCGGCGTCTCCGCGGACAAGCAGGGGACATCCATCCCCGTTGTCATCGGCTTTGCCGACGGCAGCTGGGACGAGAACCAGGATTTCTTCCTGAACATCCCGAGCTTTGGCCGCGCGTTTGACCCGAGCTATTACACCGACGGCGTGTACGATCTCTACGGCAACGCCTACCCCTATCTCGACAAGGTCGACAACCGCGGCTTCCCCGTGGACACGCAGTCCACGCTGACTGTTTCCGGCGACACCGTCACGATCAAGTGGGTCACCCGCGCGAGCGATACCGACAAGATCTACATGGGCCTTGTGACCGACCCGATGGCCACCCGCGAGGCGAATGCGATCGGCAACGCCGACTATGAGCCCATCGGCATGAACTACAAGGTGTTCTATATCACGCTCCCGAAGAGCGCGCTCGGCGACAAGATCCCCTTCGTGCGCCATTCGCCGCTGTGGTATCAGGATACGAACGGCTGGCTGGAGAAGCAGGATTATCTGGTTCTCACCGACTATCTGCCCCGTCTGACGGACGATACCGAGACGCGGCTGGACGATGCCGGTATCCGTCTGCTCGCCGGCGGCAGCCGGGTGGAGCAGAGCTTCAAGATCTCCTCTTCCTCCGCGGTGCTCAAGGGCACGACCATCACCTGCACCATCACCGGCAAGGCGGCAGGAAACAATTCCTCCAAGACGCCGGACAAGCTGTATCTGGGCGACCGCAACGATAAGGATAAATCCGGCTATGTCACCGGCACGCAGAACCCCGACGGCACCACGACGTTCGTTTACACCGTGAACGCCGAGCGGCAGGGCTCCTACACGCCCGCGACAGTCGGCTTCTCCGATAACTCATGGGATACCTCGCAGTCCTACTTCCTGAACGTCCCGAACTTCAACGGCACGTTTGACGCCTCCGCCTTCACGGACGGCGTGTACGATCTCTTCGGCTACGCCTACACGAAAAACGGCGTTATCCCCGTCGACGCGGGCGCGACGCTGACCGTGTCCGGCGATACGATCACCATCCGGTATGTCACCCGCACCAGCGGCTACAGCAAACTGTACTTCGGCTCCGTGAGCGACAATGAGGCGACGCGCGAGGCCAACGCGGTCTCCGCCGGCATCCTCAACGCGGACGATCCCTACAGCTACCGCGTGTTCTCCGTCACGCTGCCGAAGAGCGCCCTTGCGGAAGCCATCCCGTTTGTGAGCTGCAGCAAGAGCGGAGCGTGGAGCACGAAGCAGGATCAGCTCCTGCTGCCGCGCTTCCTGCCGCGCCTGAGCGGCGGTTCCGACCCCGTCGATCCGGTCGATCCGAGCGACCCGAGCTCGGTCATCAAGGACGGCACCACCTACACCACCACCGCCGAGACCGGCGCTGCGATGTTCAAGGTGCGCCGCGTCGTCATCACGGCGAAGGACGGCAAGTATCAGCTGACGCTCACGCTCAACGGCACCAGCTACGATTACCTCTACCCCGGCACCGGCACGCAGGCCGACGCCGTTGACCGGAGCGAGTGGGCTCCCGCCAAGGTCGTGAGCGGTACGATCGACGGCGAGACGCGCGACAACTGGCACACCTACACCATCACGGTGGATAAGCTGACGAACCCGCTGGCCGTCACCTCTCACAGCCAGAAGAACGACAAGTGGTACGACCGCAGCATCACGCTGGACATCGGAAATCTCAAGCGCACCGCCGAGGACGGCAAGTATTCCGCCACGGCCGAGTGCGACGCGGCGATGTTCAAGATCATCGACACGAAGCTCAACGTTGTGAACGGCGCGATCATGGCCACGCTGACGCTCAGCGGCACCGGCTACGATTACATCTACCCCGGCACGGGCGACGAGGCCGAGAAGGACAAGGACAACTGGGCGCCCTTCGCCGTGGACGAAAACGGCAAGTACACCTACACCATCCCCGTGTCTGAGCTCGACAAGCCCCTCATCATCTCCTCGCACAGCCTGAAAAACAACATTTGGTACGACCGCACGGTGACGTTCCGTTCCGATTCGCTCAAGAAGATCGGCGACGCGGCCGACCCCGTCACTCCGACACCCACGCCGACTCCGACGCCGACGCCCACCCCGAACCCCACCGATCCGGACAACGAATCCGATCACGATACCGACACCAGCGGCTCCACCTCCCGCGTGGATAACAGCACGACGCTCAGGGACGGCGTCTACGCGCCCGACAGCTTCTCCTTCTCCGGCGGCTCCGGCCGCGCGCGCATCGTGTGCGACAAGGTCACGGTGAAGAACGGCCAGGCGTACGCCACCATCCGCTTCGTGAGCAGCAGCGGCAACCCGCCGCAGTACTCCTATGTGAAGGCCTCCGGCAACACCTATTACTCCAACGACGGCAGCACCTTCACGATCCCCGTGGAGCTCAACAAGAACAACCGCGTTCTCGGCATGACCACCAAGATGTCCTCCGCACACGAGATCGAGTACATCATCTTCGTGCAGCTCAAGACGAACGCGAACAACCAGAAGGACAACACCGACGGCAAAACGCTCAGCACCGAGGCGCCCGAGATCATGGGTCTCACGTTCCGGGAGGAGATCAAGCTCGAGCACGCGCAGTATCTCAAGCTCTTCCGCTATGAGGGCAACATCGTCCTCGCGGAGATCGACGTCATAAGCGACACGGTGCTCGACACCGACGAGGCGAAGACCGAGATCGCCAAGGCGGACAGCGCCGCCGCGTCCGACGGCACGGAAGAAGCCGTCGTCGAGGAAGAGACTGCCGACAACGCGCAGATCAAGGCCGACTACGTCGCCGGGCTCTATAAGCAGAACGTCCTGCGCTATCTATTCGTTCCGGAAGGAACGGAGCTCCCCGCGGGCCTTGAAAAGCAGCTCATCATCGTGACGCTGCCGGCGAAGAGCATCTATCTGATGGACGAAACGCCCGTCGATACCTTTGAGATCTTTGAAGCGCTGAACCTTGTCAAGGTGTTCGGCGCGGAGACGAGCGAGAACGAGATCCTCGGCAAGGGTCTTGCCGACGGCAGCGTGCTGTACGGCGGCAGCTGGGATAAGCCCGAGTACAAGAAGCTCGTGCAGAACAAGACCGATCTCGCGATCACGTCCGGCAAGCTCCTGCCGCTGAGCAAGGAATCGCTCACCGAGCGCAAGCAGACCGCCCTCGCTGACGCGGAGAGTCTGACGGCGGTGGAGTATCGCGACCGTCTGTACGATCTGGCCGACCGCTTCGCCGTGCTCGATATCCCGATGCTCATCGACCGCTCCGCCGACGAGGCCGACGCTCTCGCGCAGGCCGACTGGCTGCAGCTCTACGGCATCCTCTTCGGCGACGAGACGACCGCCGAGCGCATGATCCGCGAAATTACCTCCCGGGAGGGTTAATGCATGAAACACACGACAAAGAGAATCTCGGCGCTTCTTCTGGCGCTGACGCTGCTTTTGACCGTCATGTCCGGCTGCGGGAGCACAACTCCCGCAGCCGCCGGGGCGACCGCCGCTCCGACGGCTGCCGCGGCCGAAGTCCCAGCGGCGGAAGACCCCGCCGCGGCTCCGGCTGACGCGCCGGTCATCGAAGGGCTGACCTTCACCGAAGAGTCGCCGCTCAAGTACGCCACGGTGTTCCGTCTTTTCCGTTATGAGGGCGGGTACACGCTCATCCGCATCGACAACGGCGGCGACTTCCTCGTCGTGCCGGAGGGCGCGGCGGTACCGGCGAAGATGGACAGCTCCGTCACGGTGCTGCAGCAGCCGCTGGACAAGATCTATCTTGCGGCTACCTCCGCCATGTCGCTCTTCGCCGCTGTGGACGCGCTCGACCACATCCGGCTCACCGGCACGCGCGAGTCCGGCTGGTACATCGACGCGGCCGTTGAGGCGATGCAGCGCGGCGATATCGAGTTCGCCGGCAAGTACAGCGAGCCCGACTATGAACGCCTGATCGACGAGGAGTGCGATCTGGCGATCGAGTCCACGATGATCTACCACACGCCCAAGGTCAAGGAGATGATCGAGGATCTCGGCATCCCCGTGCTGGTGGACCGCTCCAGCTATGAGCAGCACCCGCTCGGCCGCACCGAATGGATCAAGCTCTATGCCGCGCTTGTCGGCAAAGATGCCGAGGCCGCGGAGTTTTTTGACCAGCAGGCCGCCATCATCACGCAGCTCGAGGGCTTTGAGAACACCGGCAAGACCGTCGCATTTTTCTTCGTGAACTCCGACGGCTCCATCGTCATCCGCAAGCCCACCGACTATATTCCCAAGATGATCGAGCTCGCGGGCGGCCGCTATGCCTTTGAAAACTTCGTGACCGACCAGACGAACACCTCCATTTCCGTTACCATGGAGACGTTCTACGGCACCGCCGTAGACGCCGATGTGCTCATCTACAACGCCTCCATCGACGCGCCCATCTCGAGCATCAATGAGCTGCTCGCCAAGGACGCCCTGTTTGCCGACTTCAAGGCCGTGCAGGAGGGCAACGTCTGGTGCACGGGCAAATCGTTCTATCAGGCCACGGACATTGTCGGCGAAATGATCCGGGACATCCATCTCGTTCTCACCGGCGGTGCGGAGAGCGACATGACGTTCCTGACCCGCGTTTCCTGAAAACTATGACAGAAAAAACCGTCAATACGAATACCGCCCCGGCGCAAGCCGGGGCGTATCTCGTACATCAGGCACGGCGGCGCGCCCGGTATGCGCTTGTGTTCTTCGTGCTCATTGCCGCCTTCTGCCTCATCACGGTGCTGAACATTAACATCGGCAACATCCCCATCCCGCTCGAGCGGATCGTGGAGATCCTGTTCACCAAGACCGGCAATCCCACGGAGGTGAACATCATCTGGAAGATCCGCCTGCCGCGCATCCTCATGGCGGCGATCCTCGGCGGAGCGCTCTCGCTCGCGGGCTTCCTGCTGCAGACGTTCTTTGAAAACCCGATCGCCGGACCGTTCGTGCTCGGCATTTCGAGCGGCGCGAAAATGGTCGTCGCGTTCGCGATGATCTATTTCATCCAGATCTTCGGCGTCGTGTCGTCGTATACGCTGATCCTTGCGGCGTTCGTCGGCTCGCTGCTCTCGGTGGGATTCATCCTGCTCTTCTCGCGGCGCATCCCGAGCATGTCCACGCTGCTCGTCGCGGGCATCATGATCGGCTACATCTGCACCGCCATCACGGACTTTACCGTGACGTTCGCGGCGGATTCCGATATCGTGAACCTGCACAACTGGTCCAAGGGCAGCTTCTCCGGCATGAACTGGAGCAACGTCGGCGTGGCGGCCACGGTCGTCGGCATCACCGGCGGCGTTACGTTTCTCATGGCCAAGCCCATCGGCGCGTACCAGCTCGGCGAGGCGTATGCCCAGAGCATGGGCGTGAACATCAAGGCGTTCCGCACGGCGCTGATCGTGCTCTCGAGCATCCTCTCCGCCACGGTGACGGCGTTTGCCGGGCCGATCTCGTTTGTCGGCATCGCCGTGCCGTTCCTCATCCGGCACTGTCTGAACACATCCAAGCCGCTCGTGGTCATACCGGCCACATTCTTAGGCGGCGGCGTATTCTGTATGCTGTGCGATCTCATCGCGCGCACGGCCTTCGCGCCGACGGAGCTGAATATCAGCACCGTCACGTCCATTTTCGGCGCGCCGGTCGTTATCTACATGATGCTGCGCCGGAAGGGAGGACGGAAATGACGGATACGCCCTATTTTGTGATCGACGATCTCACGATCGGCTACCATAAGGTACCGGTCATCCGCGATATCTCCGTCAAAGTACAGAAGGGCGAGATCATCGCGCTCATCGGCCCGAACGGCGCGGGCAAATCCACGCTGCTCAAGACCATCGCGCGTGACCTGGAACCGATCCGGGGGAAGATCTTTCTCGAGGGACGGGATATGCAGACGATCACCTATCGCGAGCTCTCCAAAAAGCTCGCCGTGATCCTCACCGAGCGCATCAAGGTCGAGCTCACGACCTGCCGCGACGTTGTGGCAACCGGCCGGTACCCGTACACCGGACGGCTCGGCGTGCTCCGCGGCGAGGACCAGCGCATCGTGGACGAAGCGATGGAGACCGTCCACGCGCTCGAGCTTGCCGAGCGCGACTTCAACGCCATCAGCGACGGCCAGCGCCAGCGCGTGCTGCTCGCGCGCGCCATTGCCCAGCAGCCGGAGATGATACTGCTCGATGAGCCGACGTCGTTCCTCGACGTGCGCCACAAGCTCGACCTGCTCACCATCCTCACGCGCATGGCGCGCAAAAAGAACATTACGGTCATCATGTCGCTCCACGAGATCGATCTCGCGGAGAAGGTGGCCGACCGCATCCTCACCGTAAAGGGCGACACGCAGTTCGGCTTCGGCGCGCCCGGCGAGGTGTTCGAGGAGCAGGCCATCCGCAAGCTGTACGACATCGAGGACGGATACTTCGACCCGCTCTTCGGCAGCATCGAGCTCAAAAAGCCTGCCGGCGACACGCCGGAGGTGTTCGTGCTCGCGGGCGCAGGGACGGGCATATCCGTGTACCGGAAGCTCCAGCGCGAGAACGTCCCGTTTGCGACCGGCGTGCTGTACGAAAACGATGTGGACTACCGGCTCGCGCGGCTGCTCGCCGCGGAGACGGTCTCCGTGCCGGCATTCGCCGCGCCGGACGATGCCGTATACGAAAAAGCGTTTGAAACGATGCGTCGCTGCGGCAGGATCCTCCTCGCGGGAGATGCTGCCCGGACGCCGAACGCGCCGCTCCTCACGCGCGCGAAGGCCGCGGGGCTCGTGGTACTCGACGCAAAAACGGAAGGATGGACGCTGTGAAAGAAAATAAAGGAATGTTTTACGCCGTGGGCGTCGGCCCCGGCGATCCCATGTGGATGACGCGCGAGGCTTGCGCCGTGCTGGAGGCCTGCCCCGTGATCGCCGCGCCGCAGACCGCTTCGGGCGAGATGCTCGCGCTTTCCATCGCGCAGGGCGCGGCAGAGCTCGGCGGAAAGACCGTTCTGCCGCTCTCGTTCGCCATGTCGCGCGACGCCGCCGTCCGCGCCGCGGGGTACGCGCATGCCGCGGACGCCATCGCGCCGGAGCTCGACGCCGGACGGGACGTCGCCATGGTGAATCTCGGCGATGTGTCCATCTACGCCACGGCGTATTATGTGCTCGACGAGCTGCGCCGCCGCGGATACGGTACGCGCATGGTCCCCGGCGTTGCGAGCTTTTCCGCCGTGGCCGCGGCGCTCGGCCGGAGTCTCACGGAGATGGAGCTGCCGCTGCACATCTATCCCGCCGGAGCGTCCGATCTCGATGCCGCGCTTGCCCAGCCGGGCACCAAGGTGCTGATGAAGTCCGGCAAAGCCATCGGCGAGACCGCCGCGGCGCTCTTGCGGCACGGTCTGGCGGAGGCTTCCGCCATGGTCGCCGACTGCGGCCTGCCCACGCAGCAGGTGTTCGAGACGATGACCGGCCTGCCGGAGAAGATCAGCTATTTTGCCACGGTGATCGTGCCGGACAGCAAAGAATAAGAGCAGCCCCGCCGCCTTTCGCGGCACTGCCCGTCATAAAAGAAAATCCTCTCTCTGCACAGCGCAGAGAGAGGATTTTTCGTATGTCCTTATTGGAGATCGGGGTTGGAGACCTCGGTATAATCCGGCGCGGCGGAGGGCGCCGCTGTCACGGGAGCGACCGGCGCTACCGGGTCGGCGGCGCCTGCGGGAGCGGCGGGCGTCGCGGTCGCGGCGGCATCCGCCGTTTCGCGCAGCAGCTCGCCCGCGGCCCAGCCGTAGCGGCCGTCGGCGGTGCGCAGGAGCACCCAGCCGTTCTGTTTGGCGAGCAGCTCCACCGTGTCGCCCATGTTGAGCGCCATGTTCTCGCCCCAGTCCATGCCGGGGCCGTAGTGCACGGCAAGCATGTACGGGATGACCACGGCGGGCTTTGCCTCGTCATACCAGAACTCGTCCGCCGGGCGGTAGACATGGCCGAGCATTTCGTCTGTGACCGTGTCGCGCAGAAGCGGAGCGGGCGTGGGCGTCGGCTCCGGCGTCGGCTCCGGCGTGGGGGTGGGTTCCGGCGTCGGCTCGGGCGTGGGCGTCGCGGCCGGTTCGGGCGTCGGCGCGCTGGTCGGCGCAGCCTGCTGGGCACGGAGATCGTCGAGCTGTACCTGCACCGCCGTCAGTTCCTGCGAGAGCGTTTCGGCGCGGGTGTTCGCGGTTTGCAGACGCATATAGAGCAATACGATGATGGCGGCAAACAGGAGAAGGAGCACAACGAGCGCGATCAGAAACGGTTTGAGCGGGTTACGGTAGGTCTCCGGAAGCTCGTCGTCATACTCATACTCAGAATAATCACGCGGCATGGGATAGCCTCCTTATCACTCATGGGGAATTTACGCTATTCTATCAGATTTTGCCGGATTGGTCAAGTTTTGACGGCGATTGCCGGAAGTTGGAAGAATAAAACGGCCCTCCCACCATAAAGGCGGGAGAGCCGTAAAGGGGGTAAGATTATTTGCGCAGCGTAACGGTGAATTCATCGTCGCCGTTATCGGCTGCGGTCACGGTGTAGCCCTGGCTTTCGCCGAAGCGCGTGACATTTTCCACGGCGCACTTGTTATCGACGAGCACCTCCAGCTCGCCGGGGGCGTCCGCCTTGATCGCCTTTTGCGCCATAATGACCGGCTGGGGGCAGGCGAAGCCTCTCGCATCAACGGTTTTCATGGATCATTCCTCCGCCTTCTTCGTGAAGAGCAGCGAGATAACAAGCACCACGACGAAGCCGACGATCACGGCGATCTTGCCGTTGCCGGTCGGGCCGTCGGCCGAGGAGGCGAGCTTGAGATTGTGGCAGAACGCCGCGCCGCACATCATGCCGAGAACGGTGACGGCGCTGTCGCTCTCGCCCTGACCGGCGAGAATGAGCTGACGCAGCGGGCAGCCGCCGAGCAGCACGCAGCCCCAACCCATGAGGGCGGTGCCGAGGAAGTTCCAGAGACCGTCGCTGTGCGCAACGGGCTGGCCGGCGAAGCCGGGGTTGAACTTGCCGAGAATGAGGTTGCCGACGAGCACCGTGAGAATGATCGTCACAAAGCCGGCGACAAGGCCGAAGTCCTTGAACATGACGGCGTTGCGGATGCCGCCGACCATGCACATGCGGCTGCGCTGGCAGAGCGCGCCGACGACAAGACCCGCGACGAGCGCGAGACCCCACGCGGCATGCATGCTGCCGGGACCTTTTTCGGAGAACTTGAAAAGCGCCGGAGCGGCGAGCCAGAGGACAAACAGAAGCACATAGACGACCGGGAAGGCGGCGCCTTCGGCGAGCGTCTGCTTATAGCTGCGGCCGAGCGTGAAGCCCTTCTTGAGGAACACGACGCCGACGAGGATGCCGACGATGAAGCCGGCGAGACCGACCAGGGCGTTCCAGTCGCCGCCGCCGATACGGATGACCATACGCAGCGGGCAGCCGAGGAACATCAGCGCGCCGATCATGACGAACACGCCGAGAATGAAGCGGATGATCGGGGAAGAGCCGCCGCGGCCCTTGAATTCCTTCGCCGCGACCGCCGCGATGAGCGAGCCGAGCAGGATGCCGACGATCTCCGGACGGAAGTACTGCACGACCTCCGCGCCGTGCATGCCGAGCGCGCCGGTCGTGTCGCGCAGGAAGCAGGCGATGCAGAAGCCCATATTGCCGGGGTTGCCGTGCGCGCCCAGAACGAGCGCCGCAATGCCGATCACAAGTCCGGTGACGAGGATCAGCCAGTTGTTTTTCATTTTTTTCCCTCTCTCTTCAAATGGCTTTTCGGATGACCTCATTATACGGCGCTTCGGCGGAAAATGCCAAACGGTAAATCGGATATTGCCGCCGTTTCTATCGAGAAATCAGATAAAAAACAGATCAGTGCAGCGCCCGGCGGCTGAGCAGGAAATCGATGAACGCGCGCGCGGATTTTGTTGGGCGGCGGTCGCGGGCGCGGATCATGTAGATCTCGCGTTCGTTGTTTTTCCCGACGAGCGGGAAGGATAAAAGCTCCTTCGTCGCGCCCGCGGCGAGACCGGAGACGACCGCGCAGCCGAGCCCGCACGCCACGCCGCGCAGCACGGCCTCGCTGTTGTCGATGCGCGCGACGATGTTGAGTGCGCCGGAGTCGATGCCGTTTTCGGTGAAGAATTTCTGCCCGGCGAGTTGGGTGCCGGAGCCGCCCTCGCGGAAGATGAGCGGCTCGGAGAGCAGCGCGTTGCCCGTCTCCCCGGCGTCAAACATGGCGCGGTAGTGCGGCGTGTCGGGCGTGACAAGCACGAGCGGGTCGGTGGCGATGCAGTCGTAGGTAAGCTCGCGCGCGTTCATCACCGCGCCGACGAAGCCGATGTGCGTTTCGCCCTGCAATACGGCGGTGTGGACGCTCGCGCTGTCGCCGCTGTGGAGCAGAAAGCGGAAATCCGGGTTTTCCCGGTGAAAGTCGCTGATGAGCTGCGGGAGGATATACTGCATCGGGATGGACGACGCCGCGAGCGATACCTCGCGGGAGGTCTGCTCCTCCAGCTCGCGGGAGAGCTCGGTGCAGCTTTGAAGAATGGTGTGCGCGTGGTCGTATACGCGCCGCCCCTCCTCGGTGAGCGTGATGCGCCGCTTGCCGGAGCGGACGAGCAGCGGCACGCCGATGTCCCTTTCGAGGGCGAGGATGTGGCCGCTCACGGTGGACTGCGCCAGATAGAGCGCCTCCGCCGCGGCGGTGAAGCTGCCGCGCTCGACCACGGCGCAGAAGGCCTCGAGCTGTTTGAGATTCAGTGTCTGCATATCGCGTTTCCTTTTAAAGCTCGCGCAGGTATACGCCCGCGATCTCCGGCAGTCCCGGTTCCTTTTCAATACGCTCGCGTTCCTCCGGCGGCGCGGCCCACGCGATGCCGCAGTCGGCGGTGATGCTCCGCGGCGCGGGGATGAGCCGTCCGGGGATGTTTCGCTCCTGACAGAGCTTTTCCGTCGCCATCGCGGCGGCGGTGGTGTGGAACGTGAAGATCACATATTCTTTCTTTTCGCGTACTCTCATAGGGCAATATCACGGACGGCGTCCGCCGCCGTCTCCGCCTCCTCCATCGTATTGAACCAGCCGAACGAAAAACGCACCGCGCCCTGCGCCACGGTGCCGAGCGCCTCGTGCATCCGCGGCGCGCAGTGCGCGCCGGAGCGCACGGCGATGCCGTACTCGTCCGAAAGGATCTCCGCCGCCTCGCCGGAATCCATATCGCCGATGTTGAGCGTGACGATCGGCGCGCGCTCGTGCGCAAAGTCGCCGTACACGGTGACGCCCGGCAGGACGGATACCTTATTGTAAAACGCGCTCATAAGCGCGGTCTCGTGCGCGTGGATGGCGGCGGGGGTGATCTCCCTGAGAAAATCGACCGCCGCGGACAGCCCCGCGATGCCGTGGCCGTTGAGCGTGCCGCTTTCAAGCCGCGTCGGGTATTCCTCCGGCTGTTCGCGCCGGTAGGACTGCACGCCCGTGCCGCCGGTCTTGAGCGGGCGGATATCCACGCCGGGGGCGACGACGAGCCCGCCGGTGCCCTGCGGACCCATCATGCCCTTGTGCCCGGTGAAGCAGAGAACGGAAATGCCGTCGCGCTGCGCGTCGACGGCAAAGCTGCCCGCCGTCTGCGAGGCGTCGAGAATGAACAAAAGACCGTGCTCGCGCGCGAAGGCGCCGATGCGCGATACGTCCAATGCGTTTCCGGTGAGATTGGAGGCGTGCGTGCAGACGATCGCGCGGGTGTTGGGCCGCAGCGCGCGGGGGAGATCGGCGTAGTCGATGCAGCCGCGCGTATCGGCGCGCAGGAACGTTGTCTCCACGCCCTCTTTTTCCAGCCGGTAGAGCGGGCGCAGCACGCTGTTGTGCTCCAAATCGGTCGATATCACATGATCGCCGGGCCGGAGAAGCCCGAAAATGGCGATGTTGAGCGCCTCGGTCGAGTTCTGCGTGAAGCAGACGCGCGACGGGTCCGCCCCGCCGAAAAAGGCGCAGAGCTTTTCACGCGCGGCATATACCACGCGCGCGGCGGAGAGCGCGCTCTCGCTCGCGCCGCGGCCTACGTTGCCCAGCGAGCACAGCGCCCCGCTCACCGCGCGCACCACGCTCTCCGGCCGGCGGAGCGATGTGGCGGCGTTGTCGAGATAGATCATAAAAAACTCCCTCCCGGAGATATTGTCCCCAAGAGGGTAGCACGTTTGCGTTATTTCGTCAAGAAAGCCGATAATAATATCGGAAATTATGAATCTTCCCCGCGCGCAAGGAACGCGGCGTGCATACAGCGGAGCGTTTCCAGGCTCTGCTCCTCCGGAACATGCACGGTGAGCCGCCCGTCGGTGAGCAGCGCGGCGTCCGGGGAGAGCCCCGCCTCCCGCAGCGCCGCAACGGCACGCTCCGGGAGAGAACCGAACGTATGCAGGTGCGTTCCGACGAGCGAGACGAGAGCGCCCGAGCGCGTCACGGCGGTGAGGCGGCCTTCGTCCTCCGGCAGCGGGAGCGGCCGGATAACGGTGCCGGGCGCGGGGGAAAGGCTCGAGAGCACCGTGAGCGGGACGGCAAAGCGCAGGGCGAGCGCCGCGCTGCGCTCGTGCAGCACCTGTGAGCCGAGCGAGGCGAGCCGGAGCATTTCCTCGCTGTCCACGGCGGGCAGCCGCCGCGCCTCCGGAATGAGCCGGGGATCGGCGGTAAACACGCCCTCCACGTCGGTGTAGATGCGGCACTCGTCCGCGCGCAGCGCCGCCGCCGCGGCCACGGCGGTCGTGTCCGAGCCGCCGCGCCCGAGCGTTGTGACGTCGTTTCCGGGGCTCACGCCCTGAAACCCGGCGATGAGGACGATCTTTCCCTCGCTCAGCTCGCGGCGCACGCGCTCCATCGAAAGCCGCCGGATGTGCGCGTCGCCGTATGTCTCATCCGTACCGACGCCGGCCTGCCAGCCCGTGAGCGACACGGCGGGGAGACCCATTTCCTCGAGCGTCATCGCCATGAGCGCAACGCTCGCCTGCTCACCGGTCGCAAGCAGCATGTCAAGCTCGCGCTTCGAGGGGTTGGGGCTGTAGTGCGCGGCGGTAGACAAGAGCGCGTCGGTCGTTTTCCCCTGCGCCGAGAGCACCGCCGCAACGGAGTGCCCGGCGCGCACCGTCTCGGCGATGAGGCGCGCCGCGCAGCGGACACGCTCGACCCCGGCGAGCGAGCTTCCGCCGAATTTTTCCACGATCAGCATATAGATAAAACCTCCGGAATGGCAAAATGGGATTTGACACTCCATTGTATTCAACCGTGGGGATGCGCGTCATTTTGAACAATAAAAAAGGCTCCCTCGTTGAGGGAGCCGCAGTATACAGAAATAGAAGAGGCATAGTGCGGTTTAGCAAAGCTTAACCCGGACGGCATTCTGCTGGCTCACACGATTCATCCGGCGGGATACGGTTCCTTTCATGACATGCGGATCAGCCGTTTTTTGCTGTATGCAGCTGTTCATTGTTTACCAATACAAGCAGCTGCTTTCGGTTTTCCACCGCTAATTTTTGATAAATATGTCTTGCGTGAATTTTTACGGTGCATTCCGCGATGCAAGCCTCCTCCGCAATTTGGGCATTTGTCAAGCCCATGACAAGGTAATCCAGAATTTCTGTTTCGCGGTTTGTGAGCTTATATTTTGATGCAAGGCTTTCAACAATGCGGGCGGAGTCATTGCATTCCTCGCGGTGCTTGGATCGCCGCAAATACCAGACGGCGGCAAGGATAAAGAGCCATGTGATAAGCTCCGCTGCAACGCTCTGGATCAAGTGCGGTCGGTTGCGGTAAAGCAGCCTCTCCGCCATGGAAAACAGGTATACCGCATCGCATAACGCCAGAAATATCATAGAAAAAAGCTTGTCCTTTTTTTTCCATAGACAAAGACCGCCCCAAATCCATAACATCCCATGGCCTGTGATCGTGAGAATGACACCCATTCGCAGCGCGGAAAACAGCAGGTGCGCTATGCGGCTTGTTCTTATGCTGCATAGGACGATCAGCGTGATAAAAATGAATGCCCAAGCCGTAGTCTGTTTGACGGTGCATCGGTAACACATGACCGAATGGACGATTTCAACATGCAGATACAAAAGAAGCACGCTGAACAAATTGCTGTAGGAGGTTTCGGCTTTGGCAACCCAATCATACAGCGCTTCGTACAGCCCCGGTATGCTTTCCGCGGCAAAAAGAAAAATTATATCCAGCAGGTACAGCACGAACAGGAACATCAGCAGAAAAAGCAATCTCTTCTTCTCTTTAAGACAAGCGAATGTGAGCACGCAGAGCAAAAGAGCCAGCGCGAGAATGGTGGCAACATAATAACAAAACAGTAAGGCTTTCATATGCTCTGCGCGCTCCCGTTCCTTGATATATGGGTTTGCCGGATAAACCCGGAAGAATTGCGCATATACCCCGCAAAAAGCCTTGCGGGGTATATCGGTAATGCGGTTATTTTTCGTTCAGAGGACGGATGCCTGCCGCCAGCGCATGGTCTTCGGCGAGGGGGTTGGTCTGAGCTTCCCATTCTGTGTTGATCGCCATGGTTTCGTGGGATTCCGTTGTATAAGCATCCCACTGCGGGATCGTTTCGTTGTTGGGATCGCCCGTTTTGGCAAAGGTGTACCAGGTCATGCGCATCTGCTCACAGAGCTTTTCCGGGATCTTGTCCGCATCGTATTTGTCCGTTACGGCGTCGGCCTTGGCGCCAAGCCACCACCGGGCAAGATACGTATAGCCATCCTCCACGGTATCGAAAATCAGAGGAAGCTCAGAGCAGTGCGGCGCACGCCCTGTCGGAGTGAAAATTGCACCTTGAAGGTTCTCCGTAATGGCGGAAGCATCCGGCAGCCAGTCGAAGGAGTAGTTGTAAACCGTAGCATACTGGCTTTGGGCATCGCATATCAGACGATCACTATGTTCATGAGTGAAATACGTATAAATTTGTATGGCGCGGGTGTTGGGATCGTCTGGCATTGTTTCCATCATGCTGTCAATTACATCCTGCGTTGGAAGCACGCCATAGACCGGCGTTCCCGCAGGGGCATAATGATTTACCAGCTTTCCGAGCGTAACATCGGCGCTGACCATACCTGGATAGTTTTCTGCATCGAAGGCATTAAAGTCCACTTCACCGTTGGTGGCTCCGATCATCAAGGTGATGTCCTTGGCACAGCCGGCCTGGAAATCGTCCCACCAAGTCAGCGGCACTACCCGGCCATCGATATAACGGGGAGCCGCAGTTGCATTTACATAGGTAACGAACGGCATCTGCTCCATGATCTGCTCGTCGGTAAGAGCAACCAGTTCGTCTACGGAGCTTACGCCGAGCGTTTCAAAAATCGCCGCGCAGTTTTTCTGATAGCTTTCATGATCCTGAAGTCCGAAGAACGGAGCGCCGCTTTCCACGATGACCTTCTGGAAGTACGGCCGCGCTTCGGCAACGGTGGTCAGATAGTAGCAAAGCATACCGCCGGAGGATTGGCCGAAAATCGTTACGTTGGCAGGGTCTCCGCCGAACGCATCAATGTTTTCGTTCACCCATTTCAACGCCTGTATTGCGTCAAGGATCCAGAGGTTGTTGCAGTCGGCATATTCGTCAGTATAGCCCTCCAGCATGGAAAGATCAAGCTGACCGAGAATGCCCAGCCGGTGATTGATGGTGATCATAACAGCGTCTTCGCCGTCGGGCAGATTGCGGACAAAGTTGTCACCATAGAGCGTAGCGTCATTTGTGCCGCCGGACACAAAGCTGCCGCCATGGATAAAAAGCATGACCGGCTTTCCCTTTGTTTCGTGATCCTTTGTCCAGATGTTCAGCGTTAGACAGTCGCTGCTCAGCTCGTACAGCGACGGTTCCATGGCGGAGTCGACCGGCTGCAGGCAGGATGGGCCAAACGCTGTGGCGGAGATCTCGTCGGAAGAAGTCGTGGTGACCGGCTGAGGCGCTTTGAATAATTCGGCGGGCGCAGCGTAACGCACACCAAGGTAGGCTTCTACTCCCTCATCCATGAGACCGTTGTAGGTGCCGGTAGGAGCGGTGACGGCGGCGGTGTGTGTTTCCTCCGTATTTGGTTCCGAGGGAGACTGCGCCGGGGCGACGGCGCTCGGTTCTGCGGCTGTGGCAGAGTCTGCGTCGGCAGATGCTGCGGGATTCTGTCCGCAGGCGCAAAGGGACAGGAGCAGTGCGATTGCCACAAGGAATGTGAGCATGGACTTTTTCATTTGTGCATAAATCCCTTCTTCATTTTTTTCCGTCTGCTGCGCGAAGAGAGAATGTATCTGCGCGGGGCATCACGGTAAGAAGAGTTTACACATTTCCCTGCGCCGCTGTATATACACCCTGCGGTGTATATTTCTCCGGCGCCGAAAAAAGAAAACTAAACCCGCCGGTTTACCGGCGGATTATAAGAAAAACGATGCGCTGAACCGAGAGTCAGCCTGCGAGAATTTCCGCCCGGATGACGCCGTCGGCGGCGACGAGACGGCCCATGAGCGTTTCCATGCTCTCGCTCATCCCGGCGGTCTCGGCGCTGATGGTGATCGTGGCGCAGCCGCTCACCGGGATGCTCTGGTTGATCGTGAGGATATTTGCGCCGCACTGGGCGAACACGCTCAGCACGGCCGAGAGCAGTCCCGTCTGGTCGCGCAGCATCACCTGGAACGTCAAAATGTGGCCGTGGCGCAGATCCTGAAACGGCGTGATCGAGTCCTTGTACTTATAGAACGCGCTCCGGCTGATGCCGACGCGGTTGACCGCGTCGCCGACCGTGCTGCACTCGCCGGTCTGCAGAAGCTCCTTCGCTTCCATAACCTTCAGAAAGATCTCCGGCAGCATGTCCGCTTCTACCAGATAGTAGGTGGGGAGCTTTCGGTTTGCCATATATGTCCCTCCGTGAAAAGCATTTGTTCTTGGCCGGTACATCATATCATCCGCGGCGGGAAAAAGCAAGTGCAATTTCCGCGCCGGACGGACATTGAAAAAACATAAAAACCGTGTATAATACTCTTTATCAGTTTATTTATCAATTTTACCGGAGAAGGGGAACGCCCATGAAAGCCATCGTATCCGTATTCGCGCGCGACGCCAAAGGCATCACCGCGTACATCACCGCCGCGCTTGCCGAGCAGAACATCAACATTCTCGACATCAGCCAGACGCTGATGCAGGGCTACTTCACGATGATCATGCTCGTCGATCTCGCCGAGTGCGAAATGCCGTTTGACAGGCTCTCGCAGCATCTCCGCTCCGTCGGCGAGGCGCGGGGGCTTGCGGTGCATGTGCAGCGGCAGGATATTTTCGACGCCATGCACCGGATCTGAGAGGGGCGCGCCATGAGCTATTTTCTCAATACGGACGAGATCGTCCAGACCATCCGGATGATCGAGCAGGAGCATCTCGACGTGCGCACGATCACGCTGGGGCTGAGCCTTCTCGACTGCGCGGCCGGCGACATCCGGAAAACTGCCGGCAAGGTCTACGAAAAGATCTGCCGCGAGGCGCACGACCTTGTCCCCGTCGGTGAGGCCATCGAGCGCGAATTCGGCATCCCGATCGTCAACAAGCGTGTGTCCGTCACACCCGTGGCGCTCATTGCGGGCGGGTGCGGCGGGGATCTTGTCCCCATTGCCGAGGCAATGGACCGCGCCGCGCGCGAGGTCGGCGTGAACTTTATCGGCGGCTTTTCCGCGCTTGTGCAGAAGGGCTTTACGAGCGGCGACCGCAGCCTTATTGCCTCCATCCCCGAGGCGCTCGCGCGCACCGAGCGTGTGTGCGCGAGCGTGAACGTCGGCTCGACGCGCGCCGGCATCAACATGGACGCCGTGGCGGAGATGGGGCGCATCATTAAAAAGTGCGCCGCGCTCACCGCCGATACGGACGGTCTCGCGTGCTCGAAGCTCGTCGTTTTCTGCAACGCGGTGGAGGACAACCCGTTTATGGCCGGAGCGTTCCACGGCGCGGGCGAGGCCGAGAGCGCGGTGAACGTCGGCGTTTCCGGCCCCGGCGTCGTCTATCAGGCGCTGCAGGAGTGCAAGGGCGAGAGCTTTGACGTTGTGGCGGAGACGATCAAGCGCACGGCCTTTAAGGTGACGCGCATGGGGCAGCTCGTCGCGCGGGAGACGTCCCGGCGGCTCGGCGTGCCGTTCGGCATCGTCGATCTCTCGCTCGCGCCGACCCCGGCGGTGGGCGACAGCGTCGCGCGGATCCTGGAGACGATGGGGCTTGAGGTCTGCGGCACCCACGGCACGACCGCCGCGCTCGCGCTTTTGAACGACGCGGTGAAAAAGGGCGGCGTGATGGCGTCCGGCCATGTCGGCGGGCTTTCCGGCGCATTCATCCCGGTCTCGGAGGACGAGGGCATGATCGCCGCCGCCCGCGAAGGGACGCTCACGCTCGATAAGCTCGAGGCAATGACGTGCGTGTGCTCCGTGGGGCTTGACATGATCGCCGTGCCGGGCGACACGAGCGCGGAAACGCTCTCGGCGATCCTCGCGGACGAGGCCGCCATCGGCATGATAAACAATAAGACCACCGCCGTCCGGCTCATCCCCGCGCCGGGCAAGACCGTGGGAGACACGGTCGAGATCGGCGGGCTGTTCGGCGAAGCGCCGGTCATGCCGGTCCATGCGGCGTCGAGCGCGGAATTCATCGCCCGCGGCGGCCGCATCCCCGCCCCGCTCCATTCGCTGAGGAACTGAATATAAAAGAAGATCCCGCAGCCGTGAGGCCGCGGGATTTTCCGTGAAGCGGGACGGCTTGACTGCCTATACCCCCAGCGCGGCGAGGGTGAGGATGCCGAGGTTGGCGCTCCAGATGCTTTCAAACTGCGAGAGCGGGAGCGGGTTTTCGCCGAGGCCGCACTCGATCGTGTAGCCGGGGCGGTCGAAATTCTGAATGAACCAGTCCTTATACCCGGCGAAGCCGGAGGCGTAGGGCGTGTCCTCGTAGGCGTAACCGCTCACGGCGGCGAACTGCTCGGCGAGCGCGCGGCTGCCCTCCGGCTCAAAATTTAAGTACTTCCAGTAGATGACATTGCCCTGCGTGTGGTACGCGAGGACGAGCGCGGGGTCGAGCGCCTCGGTGAACGCGGCGAGCGCGGCGCTCTCGGGCGCGGTAAGCGGCGCGTCGCCGACATAGTCGCGCGGCGCGGGGCGGTCGTATCCCTGCGCAAACTTGATCGCGCGGGCGGTGTCCCACCCGGCGGGGTACTGCAAATTGAGATCGACGCCCGCGATGTTCGCCTTCCAGCCGTCCGGGTAGGGGATCGCGGGGAAGTCCGCGGCGATGGCCGCCGCGCGCTCCTTCGCTTCGCCCTCCGGCAGCGCGCCTGTCACAAGATCGACGCCGTCCGGATCGACGAGCGGCACGAGCGTGAGCGCGGCGCGAAAGAGAATGTCCTCCGCCGGATATCCGAACACGGTCTCGCCCGCGGCGTCGGCGTGAAGGAGCGTCTCGATATATTTCATCAAAAGCGGCGTCGTGATCCACTCGTTCGCGTGGTGCGCGGCGCTGTAGAGCACGCGGCGCAGCCCGTCGCCCACGGTGAGCGCCCACACCGGGCGGGAGAGGACGCTCCGCCCGATGCTTTCGGCGCGAAGCTGCGGATACCGGTGCGTCAGCCCGTCCACGGCATAGTCCATAAGCGCGCTGCACCACGGGATATCCGTCGGCACGACGGAAAACGGCAGCGGTACGACGAGCTTCTGTCCGGGCCGCAGCGCGAACGGGTCGAGCGCCGGGTTTGCCGTTTCGATCGCGGCGAGCGAGGCGTCGTACCGCTCGGCGAGCGAGAAGAGCGAGTCGCCGGGACGGATCGTGTGCACGGCATACCCGCGAAGCCAGGGCGCGAGCGCGCGCTCGCTCTCCGCGCCGAATATGCCGTCCGGCGTCAGGCCGCGCGAGCGCTGGAAAGCCTGCAGAGCGCTTTTCGTCGCTCCGCCGAATATGCCGTCGGGCGCGGGACCGCCGTGCTGCGCGCGGGAGAGCGCCGTTTGCATAAGCGCGACCTCCGCACCCGTGGAGCCGGTTTTTAAAATCTGCATGACATTTCCTCACATTGAAAAAATTTTGGCAGGCATGAGAGCAAGACGGAAGGATACCATATTTAAAAGCAGGAAAACGCGAAACATGGAAACAGAGGACAAATTTCTCGCGGTTCTTTTCCTTCTCGACAGACATACTGAACAGGCCGCGGCAAACAGAAGCGTCGCGGCGCGGAAAACAAAACCATGGGAAGGATAAGGGTGGCAGTCCTATGAGAAAGATAAAAGAAGCCTTCGCCCTGCTCGCCGCGGCGCTGCTGCTGACGACGGCGGCTTTTGCCGCAGAGCCGGGCGACACGCTCGTTCCGGTCGGCGAGGCGGTGGCGATATCGCTGCGGTGCGACGGCGTGGTGGTGTCTGCGCTCGCGGACATTGCTTCGGAGAGCGGCGCGTGCTGTCCGGCGGGAGAGGCGGGCGTGCAGCCCGGCGACCGCATCGTTGCGGTAAACGGCGAGCGCGTGGCAGGCGCGGAGGACTTCCTGCGCCGCGCGGCGGATTTTTCGGATGAGTGCGTGACGCTCTCCGTCGAGCGCGGCGGCGAAGAGAAAACGTTTGCCGTTACGCCGAAGCTCGGCAGCGGCGGAACGTATCAGATCGGGCTCTGGCTCCGCGACGCGGTGCGCGGGCTGGGCACGGTGACCTTTTACGATCCCGCTACCGGGGAATACGGCGCGCTCGGCCACGGCGTGGGCCTGCCGGAAACCGGCGAGCTGATGAGCGCCTCCGGCGGGGAGATCTACCGGGCGGACGTTACCGGCGTCGTTATGGGCGAACGGGGCGAGCCGGGCGAGCTGTGCGGCGGCGCGAGCAGCGCCTCACCGATCGGCTCGATCGAAGAGAACACGGACCGCGGTATTTTCGGCACAAGCCGCATACCGCTTGGCACGCTCCCGGCCATACCGGTCGCCGCGGAGAGCGAGATCCGTCTCGGCGGGGCGACGATCCTCTCCACCGTAGGAGCCGG
>SFFV01000013.1 GCA_004557735.1 Clostridiales bacterium | reverse complement strand
GGCGCATAGGCCAGGTCCAGGTCTTTCAGCTCGGTGGCTTTCAGCCCCGTGCGGATGGCGGTGGCCAGCACGTCGATACGCTTGTCCACGCCCTCGTAGCCTACGATCTGGGCGCCCAGCAGACGGTAGGTCTCTTTCTCAAAGACCACTTTCATGGTCATGACCTTGCCGCCGGGATAATAGCCCGCGTGGCTCATGGGGGAGAGGATGACGGTATCCACATCCAGTCCGGCTTTTTTCGCGTTGGTCTCATTGACACCGGTGGAAGCCGCTGTCATATCAAAGACCTTGATGACCGAGCTGCCCTGGGAACCGGTCGGCTGTCGCCGCCGCAGATGTTGTCCGCCGCGATGCGGCCCTGCTTGTTGGCGGGGCCAGCCAGAGAGAGCAGAACATCCTGCCCGGTGACAAAGTGCCTCACCTGAACCGCGTCGCCTACGGCATAGATGTCGGGAACGGAGGTCTCCATCCGGTCATTGACCACGATACTGCCCTTGACGCCCAGCTCCAGTCCGGCTTCTTGAGCGAGGTGGGTGTCCGGGGAAACGCCGATGGCCAGCACTACCATGTCGGCATGGAGGGGCACTTCGTCTTTCAGAAGCACATCCACGCCGCCGTTCTTCTCCTCGAAGCCCTCCACCGTGTGGCCCAGGGCCAGCTTCACGCCGTGCCTGCGCATTTCACTGTGGATGAAAGCTGCCATATCCGGGTCAAAGGGGTTCATGAGCTGCTTGGGCCGCTGGACGATGGTGACCTCCATCCCCAGCTCCCGCAGATTCTCCGCCAGCTCCAGGCTGATGAAGCCGCCGCCCGCCAACACGGCGGACTTGGGGCGGTTCCGGTCAATGTATTCCTTGATGCGGAAAGTGTCCTCCACGGTGCGCAGGGTAAACAGCTTACTGAGGCCCACACCGGGGAGCCGGGGCTGGGTGGGCTTGGCGCCGGGAGAGAGGATCAGCTTGTCGTAGCTTTCCTCGAATGCCTCTCCGGTCTCCAGATTTGTCACGGAGACCGTCTTTTTGTCGGGGTGGATGGCAGTGACCTCGTGGCGCACACGCATGGCGACCCGGAAGCGGGAGAAGAAGCTCTCCGGCGTCTGGAGGGTCAGCTCCTCGGGGTCCTCAATGACTCCACCGATGTAATAGGGCAGGCCGCAGTTGGCGTAGGAGATGAACCCGGACCGCTCAAACACCACGATCTCCGCCTGCTCGTCCAATCTGCGGATGCGGGCCGCGGCGGTAGCGCCGCCTGCTACGCCGCCTACGATGACAACTTTCATATTATCGTTCCACCTTTCCTGCATAAGCGGCGATACCGCCGATATTTTTGACGTTGGTGTATCCCATGCGCCGGAGCGCGCTGACTGCCTGACTGCTTCTGGCTCCGCTGTGGCAGTAGACAAACACGGGCGTATCTTGATTATTGACGAAGCCGGTCACCTTGTCAAGGGACTGGAGCGGCACATTCTTGCTGCCGGGGATATGGCCCTCCCGGTATTCCTCCGGTGTTCGGACATCCAGTAGGACAGCGCCGGGAGTGGCCTGATAATCTTTTACACCCTGGTTCATGTCGAGGCCTTTCAAAAAATCGAAAAATCCCATGCCTGCGCCCTCCTTACAGCATGGCCAGGATCTGGCTTTTGGGCCTTGCGCCCACCATTTGATTGACGACCTTGCCGCCCTTCATCACCACCAGGGTGGGGATGCTCATAACGCCGAACTGCGCAGCCAGCTCCGGCTGCTCGTCCACATTGACCTTGCCAACTTTGATGTCGCCGCGCTCGGTTGCGATCTCATCCACAATGGGACTGACCATCCGGCAGGGGCCACACCAGGGCGCCCAGAAGTCCAGCAGGACGGGCATCTCAGAATTCAGAACTTCATTCTGGAAATTATTTTTTTTGATATTGATGGCAGACATATGCAAATCCTCCTATGATCTTTTGTTTAGCAGCTCTATAATAACCTGGATTATCTGCAAGTTCCGTGATCTTGTCACGCTTCGCCGCTGACGGTATCCCCGGTCCAGTCATTGATGCCGCCGAACTCAACGATATTGGTATAACCCAGCTTGACCAGCTTTTCCGACGCCTGCTTGCTTCGGTTGCCGCTGCGGCAGTATACCAGGATCAGCTGCTCCTTGTCCGGCAGCTCCGGAATGTCCTCGGTGCCGATGGTCTCGTTGGGAATATTGATGGCCCCGGGGATATGCTTCTCGCTGTATTCCTGAGCAGTCCGCACATCCAGAATGATATAGCTGCTCTCCTCCTCCATGATGGCGGCCGCTTCTTCTGCGTTGATCTGGCGGTAGGTGCTTTCCTCCGACTGCGCTCCGCATCCGGCCAAAAGCAGCATGGCCATCAAAAGGGGTATGATTTTCTTCATGGTTATTCCTCCTCGTTCGTTTTTTTAGTTAGATTCTTGCCATACCATCCACACGCAGTGCCGCGCCTGTAAAATAGGACGCTTCATCTGTGTAATAGGATCTGAGCTTTGCGGTTATGGTTTACCAAATTTGAGCCATGCATTTCATATTACAGCTTTTCTGAAGGGCTGTATTGACGGCTAACGATTATTAGCATATAATCTAGCCAACAACCATTCACTGTGAGGGCGTCATGAAAAACGAAACGACGAAACAAAGGATTCTGACTGAAGCAGTAAAACTGTTTTCAAAAGAGGGATATGAGGCTGTCAGTGTCGATCAGATCGCAAAAGCTGTCGGGATCAAAGCCCCTTCTCTCTATAAACACTACAAAAATAAACGGGATATTTTTGACAGCATCTTACAGGTCATGGAACAGCGGGACGGAGAAAACGCGATCGCCTGTTCTTTGCCGGAAGGAACGGCAGAGGCCATGCCGGAAGCCTACGAACGATCGTCCATAGAGGATCTGATCACATTCAGCAAACAGCAATTCCGGTATTGGACGGAAGATGGATTTGCATCTTCTTTCCGAAAGATGCTGACGGTGGAACAATACCGCAGCGAAGAAATGACCGGTCTTTACCGTCAGTATCTCGGCGCCGGTCCGTTGAACTATGTTGCAGATCTGTTGGGTTCTCAGGCGGAAGCCCTGGCATTTTACGGCCCAATGTACCTATTGTACAGCGTCTGCGATGATGCGGACGATAAGGCGTCGGTATATGCCTTGCTGGACGCCCATTTGGAGAGGTGGCTCAGATGAATTTTTCTGTCCCGGACCGCTGGGCGGCGCTGGCCGCTCAGTATCCCGAACTGACCGTAGCGCGGATCGTGCTGCAGGAAAAGGGTATGTATCGAATCGGCACCATCATGGGTGAACAGAATGCTCTTGTTTCCGGCAAGTTTCAATTCGATGCGCAGTCCCCGTCCGATTACCCCGCCGTAGGCGACTATGTGACGGTCAGCTGTGCCGGTCCGGATACTGCCGTCATCCATCAGGTGCTGCCCCGCAAAAGCCTGTTTGTGCGCAAGGCGGCCGGCACTTCCAAAACGGAACAGGTGATAGCCGCCAATATCGATACCGTGTTTCTGTGCATGAGTCTGAACAACGATTTCAACCTGCGCCGTCTGGAACGCTATCTTGCCGCTGCATGGGAGAGCGGAGCGGAGCCGGTGGCGGTACTGACAAAAGCGGACCTGTGCGCGGATCTGCCCCAAAAACAAAGGGAAGTGGAAGCCATCGCCATGGGCGTGGATATTCTCACCACATCTGCCATGGAGTCGGACGGATACCGGCAGATCATGCCTTATATCACACAGGGCCGGACCGTTGCCTTTGTGGGTTCCTCCGGTGTGGGCAAGTCCACGCTGATCAACCGCCTGCTGGGAGAGGACCGGCTGACAACCGGCGGTCTGCGAAAGGATGACAAGGGCCATCACACCACGACCCACCGGGAACTGCTGTTTCTGTCCAACGGGGCCATGGTCATCGATACCCCGGGGATGCGTGAACTGGGAATGTGGGATGCTGCTTCCGGCGTTGAGCAAACGTTCGGGGACATTGAAGAACTGGCTGCCCGGTGCCGTTTCCGCAACTGTTCCCACTCGGGCGAACCGGGCTGCGCTGTCCGTGCTGCCATCCGGAGCGGTGATCTGGATGGCGGCCGCTGGCTGTCCTATCAAAAGCTGAAAAACGAGAATTCTTATGCCGCCGACAGCGAAAGCTATCTGGCCGCAAAAGAAAAGAAATTCAAAGAGGTCTCAAAAATCAATAAGTATAACAAGAAGAGGTAATATACATGAAATATCCGTTAAGCGAAAAATACAACACGCCGGAACTCATGGGGAAAATCATGGGGCCAAATCCTGTAAAATTGGAGGAAGAGCTGCTGATCGGGCATAAGATCCCTGCCGGGAGCGTGGTTTGTGACCTTGGCAGCGGACAGGGTCTGACAAGCGTGTTTCTGGCAAAGGAATACGGTTTTACCGTCTATGCCGCGGACCTGTGGAGCGATCCGGAGGAAAACCGGCGTTTTTTCCGGGAAATGGGGCTGTCCGAAACGGAAGCTGTTCCGGTCAAAGCGGATGCGGCCGCTTTGCCGTTTGAAGCAGAGTTCTTTAATGCCGTCGTCAGTACGGATTCCTACAACTATTTTGGCCGTGATCCGGATTTTCTGGATCAAAAACTCCTCCCCTTTGTGAAGAAAGGCGGATATGTCTACATCGCGATCCCAGGTATGAAGAAAGACTGCCACGATCATTTGCCTCCGGAATTGCTGCTGTCCTGGACGCCGGAGCAGCTGGACTATATGCATGATGCGGCATACTGGCGCAGCATGGTCAGTCGGAGCCGGGATGCTGAGATCATCGAAGTTTGCCAGATGGAATCCAATGAAGAAGTATGGGCGGACTGGCTAAGGCAGGAGAATGCGTATGCGATTGGTGACCGCAGAGCCATAGAAGCCGGCGGGGGAAAGTATTTGAACTTTATTAAAATCGTGTTGAGGAAAAAATAAGACTGAATGCGAGGGCCGCCAATTTCCGGGCAAGACGAGCGCATTGGATAAAAAAATAAATCGACAGGTTTCTTAATCGAAACCTGTCGATTTTTGGTCCGAGTGACTGGACTTGAACCAGCGGCCTCCTGAACCCCATTCAGGCGCGATACCAAACTTCGCCACACCCGGATTTCCAACAGCTTTGTTATACTACCACAAGGTGTGAGCAAATGCAAGTCTTTTTTTACGATTCCTGCGGATTTTCCGCGGTACCGATGTCGCGGTAGAGCGAAACGAAGGTCTCAAAACAGATATTGTTGGCGGTGATATACTCGGCAGCCTCCACGCCGACATAGCGGAAGTGGAACGGCTCATACATCACGCCGGTGATCGGCTCCATGCCGTCGGGGAAACGCAGGATAAAGCCGAATTCCTGGCAATGCGCGCTCATGTACTGGAACATGGCCGTGTTTTCCAGAGAGCGGTTTTTCGTCGGATAGTAGATATCCGTGATATCGCAGCAAAGGCCGGTCTGGTGCTCACTGTGACCGGCGGGCATGGTGATGTAAAAGCCGTTGCTGTCCTTGCCGTCGGATACGCCGTTGTTCCGGCAGACGCGGAGGAAGTTTGCCTCCTGATCGGCGTAGCTCCGGTAGCCGGAGGAGAGATACACGGAAAGCCCCTGCGCGCGGGTGTCCGCCGCCATGGCGGCAAGCGCATCGGCAATGCGGCTGTCCACGAGCTGCCCCTCGAGCGTTACAAGCTCCGGCGGGGCGTACTCGGCGATGGAGTTGTCGGCATTCGCAAGGATGAATTCCCAGCTGTTGATATCAATGTCCGGCGGCTCCGGCAGACCGAGCGCCGCGGCGCGGCCGGCGGGGGAGTCGGGGTCCGGCGTCGGCTCGGGCGTTGCTGTAGGCTCCGGCGTCGCCGTCGGTTCCGGCGTGGGAGACGGCTCCGGGGTTACGTCCGGTGTGGCGGTCGGCGCCGGCGTCGCCAGAGACTCCCGGAGCGCGGCGGCGTCCGACGCCCTGGCCGCGCCGAAGCGCAGAACCGCCAGCACCGCGCACAGAAGCAGTAAAAGGACCATGATAACGATCCCGATGATCTTTCGCGTGTTCATGTTATTCTTCTTCCATTTTTCTTTTGAGTTTTTCCAGCGCCTTTTTCTCCAGCCGCGACACATAGGAGCGGGAGATGCCGCAGAGTTTGGCGGTCTCGCGCTGCGTGAGCGCGGCGCCGCCGCTGAGCCCGTAGCGCAGACGGAGGATCTCGGCTTCGCGCTCATCGAGCGCATCGTCGATCATTTTTGAAAGTCGGCGGCAGAGATCGGTTTGCACGACCCGCTCGGACATATCCTCTTCGTCGGCCAGAACGTCCATCAGCGACAGCGAATTGCCGTCAGAGTCGGTGTCGATGGAGTCGGAGAGCGAGAGATCGCCTGCGCTTTTCCGGCTGCCGCGGAAGTGCATGAGCACTTCATTTTCAATGCATCGCGAGGCGTAGGTCGCGAGACGCACGCCTTTGTCCGGGCGGTACGTCGAAACGCCCTTGATGAGCCCCACCGTTCCGATGGAAATGAGATCGTCCTGCTCACTTTCGCTCGTATAATACTTTTTTATGATGTGTGCCACAAGACGCAGGTTATGTTCGATGAGCGTATTTCGGGCTTCGAGATCGCCCTGCATCCAGCGCTCCACGCAGCGCCGTTCTTCCTTGGCAGGCAGCGGCCGCGGAAACGAACCGGAACCGGCGCCGAGCCGCAGCGAGAGAAACGCGCCGTTGAGCAGAAGTAGAAACGCACTTGCCAGCATACAGCAAACCTCCCTTAACGGATGGTTTATTGTATTCCGGCGCGGCAAGTCCCTATGTACCGGGACGATCCGGCATTATTTTCCCGCTTTGCTGTTGAGCCAGCCCAAAACGTCCTCGTAGACTTCGGCGCGGTTCGTTTCGTTGAGCATTTCGTGCCGTCCGCCATGGTAGAGCTTCATGGTGACGTCCTTCATGCCGGCCTTAAGAAAGGATTTGTACGCGCGGATCACGCCGCGGCCCTGCTCGCCGACGGGGTCGCAGTCGCCGGAAACGAACAGAATCGGCAGATCCTTTTTCATACGGGCGATGTTTTTCGGCTTGGTGATGAACGCAATGCCGCTCATCATGTCGTGCAGCAGCCCTGCCGCCGGGATAAAGCCGCAGAGAGGGTCTTCATTGTAAAGGTCCACGGCGGCCTCGTCGCGGCTGAGCCAGTCGCTCGCGGTGCGCGGGTTCTCGAATTTGTCGTTGTAGCTGCCAAACGCCATCCGGTTGAGAAAATCGCTCTTGTGCATCGGCCCGTTCCGGCGGATGTCAATGGCGCTCATCGCCTTGCCCGCCGATACGAGAGCGGGACTCTGATGGCCGGTGCCGCTGATGACCGCGCCGTCCAGCCCCGTGCGGAAGCGGATGAGATAGGTTCGTGTCAGGAACGAACCCATGCTGTGGCCGAAAATGAAATACGGCTTGCCGGGATACTTCGCCGCCGTTTTGTCATGCAGCGAGCGGATATCCTGCACTGCTTTTTCCCAACCGTTCTCCTCGCTGAAAAAGCCGAGATGCGCCTCATCCGGCGCGCTTTTTCCGTGGCCGAGCTGATCGTGCATCACAACGATAAAGCCGTGCCCGGCGAGAAACGAGGCAAAGGCGTCATACCGGGCGATGTGCTCGGCGATGCCGTGCACAATCTGAACGATGCCTGCGGAGTCTCCCTCCGGAAGATACTCGCGCGCGGAGAGCGCGGTCTGTCCGTCCGAAGATAAAAATGTAAATTCCGACATGCGTGCCATAGCCAAAGATCCTTTCTTGTGCTATAATGCCTGTACTGCAAAATATATTATATACAATTTCCGGCGAAAATCAAGGAGGTTATCCCATGAGTCAGCACGTTATCGCCCTTGACCAGGGAACGACAAGCTCCCGCGCCATCATCTTTGATGCGAACGGGAAGATCGCGTCTCTTTCGCAGCACCCCTTCGCGCAGATCTATCCGCAGCCCGGCTGGGTGGAGCATGACCCGATGACGATCCTCTATACGCAGCTTGAATCGCTCTCGGAGGCATTCCGCGCGAGCGGGCTATCCGCAGCGGACATTGCCGCCGTCGGCATTACCAACCAGCGTGAAACAACGATCGTCTGGGAAAGGGAAACGGGCCGCCCCGTATATAACGCGATCGTATGGCAGTGCCGCCGGACGGCGCCGCTGTGCGAGGAACTGCGGCGCGGGGGGTGGGAAGAAAAGATCCGCGAAAAGACCGGCCTTCTGATCGACGCTTATTTCTCCGGGACAAAGCTGCGCTGGATTCTCGATAACGTCCCCGGCGCGCGGGAGAGGGCCGAACGCGGCGAGCTGCTTTTCGGCACGGTGGACACATGGCTCATCTGGAATCTGACCGGCGGGCGTGTGCATGTGACGGACTACAGCAACGCTTCCCGCACGATGCTCTTCAATATACATACGCTGCAATGGGACGCCGAGCTATGTGAAGCGCTGAACATCCCGATGTGCATGCTCCCCAAGCCCGTGTCCAACTCGGAGGAGTACGGCACGATCGACTCGCACATGCCGGGGCTTGAGGAGCTTTCGGGCATACCGATCTGCGGCGCTGCGGGCGACCAGCAGGCGGCGCTGCTCGGGCAGGGGTGCATCTATCCGGGCGAGGCGAAAAACACATACGGCACCGGATGCTTCTCCATGATGAATACCGGCACAAGCGTCCCGGTGAGCCGGAGCGGGCTTCTTTCGTGCGTGGCGTGGAACATCCGCGGCAAGACGAATTACTGTCTCGAGGGCAGCGTCTTTAACGCCGGGAGCACCGTACAGTGGATGCGCGACGAGCTGCATCTCATCTCCTCGGCCGAGGAAACACAAACCCTTGCCGAGTCTGTGCCGGACAACGGCGGCGTATACCTCGTTTCGGCGTTTACCGGCCTCGGCGCGCCGTACTGGGATATGTACGCCCGCGGCACGCTCGTCGGCATCACCCGCGGCACGACGCGCGCCCATGTCGTTCGCGCGGGACTCGAGGGGATCGCCTATCAGGTGCGGGATCTCATCGATGCGATGGAAAAGGACGCCGGTGCGCCCATGCGGATCCTGCGTGTGGACGGCGGCGCTTCTGTCAACCGCTTCCTCATGCAGTTTCAGGCGGATATCCTCCGCTGTCCGATCGACCGCCCCGTCATGGTGGAAACGACGGCGTTCGGCGCGGCTTTTCTCGCAGGTCTGCATGCCGGAGTGTGGTCGGACATTGGCGATATCGTCCGCATTCGTGAGTCGGCGCACATTTTCCGGCCCAAAATGGACGCCGAAAGCGCGCAGCATCTCTGCGCACGCTGGCATAAAGCCGTGGAACGTGCAAGGGACTGGGAGTAACTTGTTTTTTTCAAACAGATATAGTATAATCTCTTTTCGGCAATTTGAACTTGGTTAGGAGAGTATGTCCATGCCATCGTTTTCGGAATATTACTGGGCGGGACGTCGCGGCCATCTGATCGGCGTTGGCGGCGTATCCATGTCGCCTCTGGCGGAGGTTCTTGCGGAAGCGGGACTCGTCATCACCGGATCGGATATGAACGAGGGAGCAAACGTGGCGCATCTGCGCGCGCTCGGCATCCCCGTGTTCATCGGACACCGCGCGGAGAATATCCCGGCGGACGCCGAGTTTGTTGTCCGCACTGCCGCCGTGCATGACGAAAACCCGGAAATCGTCGAGGCGCACCGCCGCGGCCTTCCGGTATTTGAGCGCACGCAGGCGTGGGGCGCGATCATGAAGGACTACCGGAACTCGCTCTGCATCGCCGGTACGCACGGCAAAACGACAACGACCTCCATGTGCACGCACATCCTCATGGCCGCGGAGCGTGACCCGACCGTTATGATCGGCGGAACGCTGCCGCTGCTGCACGCCGGTCACCGCGTCGGCGCGGGCGACACAATTGTGATGGAGGCGTGTGAGTATTACAATTCCTTCCATGCATTCTCGCCCACCGTGGCGGTCATCCTGAACATTGAAGCCGACCATCTCGACTTCTTCAGGGACCTTGAGGATGTGAAGGCGTCGTTCCGCAAATTTGCCTCGCTCGTACCGGAAAACGGATACATCATTGCGAACGCCGAGGATAAAAACGCCATGGACGCCCTTGCGCCGCTCGGCCGCGATATCTTCACATTCGGACTGAACAAGGGCGCGGATGTTTACGCCGCCAATATTGTGCGGCACGGCGCGGAAACGGAGTTTGACGTCATATACTGTGAAGAGGTGTTCACGCATGTAAGCCTCCGCGTCCCCGGCATCCACAATGTGAAAAACGCGCTCGCGGCTTCCGCGGCGGCAATCTGTCTCGGATGCAGCCCGGCGGCTATCCGCTATGGCCTCGCCGGATTCTCCGGCGCGAACCGCCGGTTCGAGTTCAAGGGCAAGTACAACGGCGCGGACATCTACGACGATTACGCCCACCATCCGGGCGAGCTGAAAGCGCTCCTCGACGCCATCGAGACGCTTGGCTACAAGCGCACGATCGTTGTGTTTCAGCCGCATACATACTCCCGCACGCAGGCTCTCTTCAGTGACTTCGTTGCACAGCTCCGCCGTCCGGACGTGTGCTATCTCGCGGAGATCTATGCGGCGCGCGAAAAGAACACCATCGGCATCTCGTCGGCGGATATCGCGCGCGAGCTTCCGAACGGCATTTTCTTTGCGGACAATGCGGAGCTTGAAAAAACGCTGCGCGCAACGGCCAGCCCCGGCGACATCATCCTCACGGTCGGCGCGGGCGATGTGTACAAGATCGGCGAACGGCTCGTTGCCGGAGGAAAGGATAAAGTATGACACGAGGGGAAATGAAGCTGCGCGCCCGCAGCCTTATAGATTCAACCCGTCCGCACCCCTGCCTTGTAACGCTTGCGCTTCTGGCGTTCATCTGGATCGTCAACTATCTGGCGCAGAAGATCGGCGGGCAGCCGATCTTGATCGATCTGAACGCGGTAGAGGCGCTCGATTACCAGAACATGATCCGTATAGAGCTTTCCAACACGGAGTTTGTTCCGACGGCGATTTTGATCCTCTTTCAGTTGGTTTTTATCATTCTCTCCTACGGCTACACCGCCTATACGCTCCACGTCGTGCGCGGCGAGACGTCCGGCTACGGCAACCTGCTCGACGGCTTCGGCATTGCCTGGCGCGCCGTTGCGCTTACGCTTTTGATCGACGCGCTCGTCATGGCCGCCTCGGTCGCGCTCCTCGTCCCCGGTCTTATCCTCTCGTATGCCTACGGCATGGCAGCATTTTTGCAGGTCGATCATCCCGACTGGTCGCCGATACGCTGTATGCGGGAGAGCCGCATTATGATGCGCGGGCACAAATGGGATCTTTTCGTATTGCAGCTGAGCTTTCTCGGCTGGCAGATCCTTGCGACGATTCCGGGTGTTTCCGTTTTCGTGAAACCTTATGTATCGCTCACCGAGACGGTGTTCTACGAAAACCTCCGCGCGTCGAATCCGCAGCTTCCGGTCGATTTCTGAAAGAGTAAAAAAGCCGATACCGGCTGGCAAACGCCGGCCGGTATTATGCAAAGGAGAATGGACATGAAAAAAATCGCCGTCATCACGGGCGCGTCGAGCGGCATGGGCCGCCGTTTTGCGGAAACGCTGCAGGAGTTCGGAACGTATGACGAGATCTGGGCAATCGCCCGGCGTGCCGACCGGCTGGAGGAGCTGAAAAACCATACGGCGTTTCCGGTACGCGCCATTGCGCTGGATCTTTCCGACGCGGCGTCGTATGAAACGTATGCCGCGCTTCTGCAAGAGGAGCAGCCGGAGGTCGGCCTTCTTATCAACGCCAGCGGCTTCGGCAAGTTCTGCGCCGTGATGGACACGCCGCTGGACGTGAATCTCAACATGGTCGATCTCAACGGCAAGGCGGTCATGGCGCTCTGCCAGCTCACGGTACCGTACATGCCTTCGGGCAGCCAGATCATCAACATTGCCTCGGTCGCGGCGTTTCAGCCGATCCCGTACATCAACGTGTACGGCGCGACAAAGGCACTTGTGCTGCACTACAGCCGCGCTCTGAACCGGGAGCTGAAAAAGAACGGCATCCGCGTGATGGCGGTTTGCCCGTTCTGGACAAAAACCGAGTTCTTTGACCGTGCTGTGGTGAACGGGAAAGAGCCGGTTGTCAGGAAATATATCGCCATGTACAAGCCGGAGGAGATCGTCGCGCAGGCCTGGAAGGACGCGAAGAAGGGAAAAGACATGAGCAAATACGGGTTCAAGGCGCGTTTGCAGGCGCTCGGCGTGAAGATTCTGCCGCACAGCATGGTAATGGACACATGGCTCCGACAGCAGGAGCTGGAGTAAAGAAAATCAAAAACCGGGGCTGCACGGCATTATCGGCTGTGCAGCCCCGGTTTATATTATGCGGTTTACGCCTTTTCGCTTCTGCGGCGGCGGTGTCCGCGCCCGCGGCGGCGGCTCTGCGTCGCTTTGTCGCGGTAGAATTTCTCCATTTCGTCGTCGGCGCGGTAGACAATGCGGTTCACCGACCAGCTGTCGTTTTCCGTTTTATGGAATTTGAGCCGGACGAGGAATTTGCGGTGCTCTTCGCACGTGCCGATCGTCATGTACCGCCGGTCGCCCTGATTGACCCAGCGCGTCAGCTCCAGCGGCTCGCCGCAGTCGGGACAGACGGCGCTTATGACCTGCGTGTCCAGAAACGCCTCGGAGCGGGAACTGTACCCGGTGAAGGCGCGGTGCTCCAGCGCGTCCGGCTCATCGATGCGGTGCTTATCCTCCGGCAGGCGCGTGGCGAGAAGGGAGGCGGCGTTGTCATACTGCTCCAGTCCCTCGGCAAAGTCGAGCTTTGAACAGACGAGCGCCGTGTTGTAGGCGTCGCCGAGCGCGTCATGCGCCATGCGGGTCTGTTCAATAGCAAAATGCTCCATCGCCGTGGCGAGGGATTTCTGGTTTTTGTCTCCGCCGGTCTGGATGTTGTAGATGAGCTGGAGGTTGATCCAGTCCGCGATCCAGTCCCAGTCGAGATCGTGAATGATGATGTTCTGCTCCATGATCCGCCGGTCGTCATAGCCCCAGGTGACGAACACCGGATCCTCGCCGCACCACTCGCGGAAGCGCTCGAACACGGTGGGAAACATATCGCTGCGGCTGAGCCGTTCCTTGTCAATGCCGGTCAGCTTTTTCACCTTATAATGCATGCTGCGGAAGTAGATGGGCCGCACGTCGGACTGAAATTCTTCCGCGGGGCAGAAATCATCGTCGAGCTTCACCGCGCCGATCTGGATGATCTCGCCGCTCAGATGGATGGGTAGACGGTTGAATACGGAGGCGTTGGAGCTCATAGCCTGGTTCCATTCCAGGTCAAGGACAATATAGGACATTCGGATTACCGACCTTTCTTATAACCGTGTCATTATATCAATAAGGCAGGAAAATAACAATCCCTTTTTCCGGAAAAATCATTGTCGGTATCGTATAAACCGGATCAAACACATTTTTTGCGTACCGAAAAGCAAATATTGTGTTTTCATTCTTCCATGCGTGATGTATAATAAAACGAAATGCAACCACGGGAGGCATGACTCATGTACATAGCTGTTATCTGCGGCGGATTGAGCGCCGAGCGCGATGTTTCCATCAGCTCCGGCACGGGCGCGGCGCGCGCGCTGCGCACGCGCGGCCACAAGGTCGCGCTGGTCGATCTCTTTCTCGGAAACCCCGCCGCGACGTCCGATCCCCGCAGCGCCTTTACGTCCGACGCCGGAGACTCGGTTTACTCCGTCCGGGAGACCGAGCCGGATCTTGACAAGATCCGCGCCCAGCGCGGCGGCGAAGGGCTGATCGGCCCCGGCGTGATTGAGATCTGCCGCGCTGCGGATATCGCGTTCCTTGCGCTGCACGGCGCGGAGGGAGAAAACGGAAAGCTGCAGGCCTGCCTGGACCTTTACGGCGTGCCGTATACCGGCAGCGGCTATCTTGGCAGCGCGCTCGCGATGGATAAGGAGCTGAGCAAGATCCTCTTCCGCAGCAGCGGCATCCCCACGCCCCCGGGCGTTACGCTTCGCCGCGGCGAAGCCGTGCCGGAGGGTATTGGGTTTCCGTGTGTCGTGAAGCCCTGCTCCGGCGGCTCGTCCGTCGGTACGAGCATCGTCACCGAGCCGGGAAAGCTTCCCGCCGCGCTTGCGGAAGCGTTCTCGTGCGATGAGGCGGTGCTGGTGGAGAAGTATATCCGCGCCCGCGAGCTGACTGTCGGCGTGATGGACGGCCGCGCCATGGCGGTCATCGAGATCATTCCCAAGACCGGGTTTTATGATTATAAGAACAAGTATCAGGCGGGGCTTACGGAGGAGATCTGCCCTGCGCCGATCAGCGCGGAGGACACCGCGCGCGTGCAGCGCCTCGCCGAGCGCGTATACGAAGTTCTCCGTCTCGACGCCTACGGACGCGTTGATTTTCTGATGGACAAAGAGGACGGCGAGCTTTACTGCCTTGAGGCCAACACGCTTCCCGGCATGACGCCGACAAGCCTTATCCCGCAGATGGCGGCGGCCGAGGGTATGGATTACGGCGAGCTGTGTGAGAAGATCATCGAAGTTTCTTTGAAGAAATATAAGAAATGAACGGAATGACGATCGGCGAAATGCTCCGCGCCTGCCGCGGCGAATGGCAGGGAAACAAAGAGACGCTTGACAAAACGCCCGCGTCCGTTGTGACCGACAGCCGGCAGGCGGGGGAGGGGAGCCTTTTCCTTGTGCTGCGCGGCGAGAGAACGGATGGACACAGGTATATCCCCGACGTGCTGCGAAAAGGCGCTCTTGCGGTACTGTGCGAAGAGCGCGGCGCAGCGGGCGAGCCGCGCATCGTCGTACCGGACACGCTGGCAGCCATGCAGCAGATCGCCGCGGCGAGCCGGAAACGCTGGGATATTCCGTTTATCGGCGTCACCGGCAGCGTTGGCAAGACAACGGCGAAGGAAATGCTCGCCGCCGCGCTCTCCGGGAAGTATTCGGTATTCAAAACGCCGGGCAGCATGAACGGGCAGATCGGCATTCCGGTTTCGCTCATTGGTCTGCACGGAGACTATGACGCTGCCGTGATCGAAATGGGCGTTTCCCTTTTTGGGGAGATGACGCGCCTTACGAACATAGTGCAACCCGATATGGCCGTATTTACGAACATTGGCGACGCGCATCTGGAAGCGCTCGGCGACCGCCCCGGTGTCCTGCGGGCTAAATCCGAGATATTGCAGGGCATGAAGAACGGCGCCGTCATCTTCGCCAACGGCGACGACGCGCTTCTCTCCAAGGCGGACTTCGGGCGGGAAACCGTTCTCTTCGGTTTCGGCGAAAACTGCGCCGTCCGCGCCGCGGATGTGCAGCAGAACGGCGAGACCGTCTCCTGCCGCATTCTTGCGGAGGGCCGCGATTTTGCCGTGACCGTCCCGGCGTACGGCACATATATGATCTATTCGGTGCTCAGCGCCGCGGCGGTATCGCTTAAGCTTGGCCTTTCGGACGAGGAGATCGCGCGCGGCCTTGCCCGGTATGAAACGGTCGGCCGCCGCTCCCGCGTTGTAAAGACCGGCTTCTGCACGCTGGTGGATGACTGCTACAATGCCAATCCGACGTCCGACTGCGCGGCGATCGACTCGCTTGCGTCGCTTCCCGGACGGCGTGTTTGCATCCTCGGCGATATGCTGGAAATGGGCGGAAACGCCCCGGAGCTTCACCGGTCGGTCGGGGAATATGCCGTGACGCATGGCATTGATCTTGTGATGACGCAGGGCGAGCTGGCCGGGCGCATTGCCGAAGGCGCGGGAGCGGTCGGCGTGCATTTCGCAGACCGCGCCGAGCTCCTCGAGGCGCTGCCGGGGCTGCTGCGTCCGGGCGATGCGGTGCTTGTCAAAGCCTCCCACGGCGCGCATTTCGAGGAAATCTCGGAAGCTGTCAAGCAGATCACCGGAAAATGATGAAAAATCCTGTGCCCCGGCACAGGATTTTTTGTAACGAAAAGGGTAAATCCTGCATTCATAAACGGAAGGACGGTGAGCAGTACCGTGCAGGACATGGAGAATATCTATCGGGAACATGCGCAGACGGTGTATCGGTATCTGCTTGCCCGGACGCATGACGCAGCTCTTGCCGAGGAGCTTACCCAGGAAACGTTTTATCAGGCGGTGCGCAGCGCCGGACGCTTCACCGGCGGGTGCAAAATCACCACATGGCTCTGCGGTATCGCCCGAAATGTGCTCCGCACCGAACGACGCCGGATACCGGACGAAGCGCTTACAGAGCCGATCCCGGCGGGAGAAACGGCAGACGGCGCGCTGCTTGCCGGAGAGGAGCGCGTGGAGCTGCTGCGGCGGATGCAATCGCTCGGCAGCGACGTGCGCGAGGTGATGTATCTCCGGATCTTCGGCACGCTGAGCTTCCGCGAGATCGGGGATATTCTGTCGAGGAGCGAAAACTGGGCGCGCGTGACCTATTACCGGGGAAAGGAACGACTTCGAAAGGACATGGAAAACGACGATGAAAAATGATTTGACCTGCGGCGTCGTGCGCGATCTCCTGCCGTCCTATGCCGACGGCATTGCCGGAGAGGAAACCGCCGCGGCAGTGGAACGGCATATGGCGGAGTGTGAGGAATGCCGCGCCGCGCTGCACCGCATGAAGGAGCCGGAGGACGCCGTGCCGCCGGAGGAAAAGGAGATCGATTATCTCAAAAAGGTGCGCCGCCGCGGTATGCGCAAGGTGACGGCCGTTCTGGCGGCGGCTGCGCTGCTTGCAATGGCAGTGACGCTCGGGGTTTTGTATAAGGGCGTTCCTGCCGAGCCGGGCGCGATCGCAGCGGCCGTCACTGTGAGAGACGGCACGGTGCGTGTGACCGGTACGCTCACCGACAGCGGACGGGTCCTGAGCCGGGCGCATATCACACAGGATGAGAGCGGCGCGGTGGAGGTGCGGATCAATGTAACGCCGCTGCCGTTCACGCATAGCGGGGATTTCACTTTGGAACATCCCGCAGCGAGAGAGGTCACTAGCGTCTCGGTGAACGGTCTGATTCTCTGGGAGAACGGCAAAGCCATTGACTGGACAGCGGCACGGCTGTACGAGGCGAAAAATCCCTACGTCGGCGACATGAGCGCGAATGCCCATATTGCCTCGCTTCTCCGCATCGGAAACCGCGTCGGCAGCTTTACGAACGAATTGCAGACGGATGCCGAGCCTTACGGCTGGACGCTTCTCCTTGACGCCCCTGTCACGGCGGCGGCCGAGACGGATATCCGGGAGGAAATGCAAAAGTGCTCCTGCGTGCTGCTCGCGACGATCGATAATCTCGGCACAGTCACATGGAAGTATCAAACCGAAACGGGACAGAGCAGCTATTCCGTCACGGCGGCGGAGGCTTCCCGGATGGCGGGGCGGGATATCAAGACCTGTGCCGAATCCGCCGCCGCGCTTCAATCGCTTCTGGAAACGATAGGGATCCTTTAAATGAGAAAAACCGGCATGGCTTTGTGAGCCACGCCGGTTTTGACATATTGGATCAGACCAGATGGAAGGCGATGATCAGGCCGGAGAACACGATGGAGACCGTGGAGCAGAGCTTGATCAGAATGTTCAGGGACGGGCCGGAGGTATCCTTGAACGGGTCGCCGACAGTGTCGCCGACAACGGCAGCCTTGTGCTGCTCGCTGCCCTTGCCGCCGTGGTGGCCGCCCTCAATGTACTTCTTGGCATTGTCCCAGGCGCCGCCGGCGTTGGACATGAACACGGCCATCGCAAAGCCGGTGACAGACACGCCGCCGAGCAGACCGACAACGCCGGTGGGCCCGAGGATGAGTCCGGTGGCGAGAGGAACGATGATCGCAAGCAGAGCCGGAGCGACCATTTCCTTCAGCGCGCCCTGCGTGCAGAGCGAAACGCACTGTGCGTAGTCGGGGTCCGCCTGGTATTCCATGATGCCGGGGATCTCCCTGAACTGACGGCGGACTTCCACAACGATGGACTGCGCCGCACGCTGCACGGCGCTCATGGTGAACGCGGAGAACACAAACGTGAGCATTGCGCCGATGAAAAGGCCGACCAGAACGGTGGGGCTCGTCAGCGTGAAGTTGAGAAGCTCAGACGTGCCTTCCTGCACGATGTTGACGTAGGAAACGAGCAGCGCGAGAGCGGTCAGAGAAGCGGAGCCGATCGCGAAGCCCTTGCCCGTAGCGGCAGTGGTGTTGCCGAGAGAGTCGAGAGCGTCGGTGCGCTCGCGGACCTCTTTCGGGAGCCCCGACATTTCGGCGATGCCGCCGGCGTTGTCGGCCACCGGGCCGTAAGCGTCGGTCGCAAGCGTAATGCCGAGCGTGGAGAGCATGCCGACGCCGGCAATGCCGATGCCGTACAGACCCTTGTTGAACTCGGCGGTGAAGTGGCCGGCTGCGTCAACGATCGTCTTGGAGCCGCCCGCGGCAAAGTAGCTGATGAGAACGGCGGCGGCAACGATCAGAATGGAGGTCAGCGTGGACTTGAGACCGAGGGAGATGCCGCCGATGATGATCGTGGCAGAGCCGGTCTCGGAAGCCGCGGCGAGCTCCTGGGTGGGCTTGTAGGTGTCGGAGGTGTAATACTCGGTAAAGTAGCCGATGGCGCAGCCGCCGATCAGACCGCAGAGGATGGCGACATAGACGCCCCAGCCCGCGTTGCCGAGAATGACATAGCAGAGGGGAGCGGCGAGCACGGCGGCAAGAATGGCCGCGGTGTAGGTGCCGGTGCGGAGGCTCTTGAGCAGCGCCTGCTGAGAGGCGTTTTCCTTCGTCTTGACGAGGAAGGAGCCAATGATCGAGCAGATGATGCCGACAACGGCGAGAGCCATAGGCAGCAGCATGCCGGCAAAACCGTAGCCGCCGACGGCGCTGAGCGCGAAAGTGGCGAGAATGGAGCCGACGTAGGACTCATACAGGTCAGCGCCCATACCGGCAACGTCGCCGACGTTGTCGCCGACGTTATCGGCAATGGTGGCGGGGTTGCGCGGGTCGTCCTCGGGGATACCGGCTTCAACCTTGCCCACAAGGTCGGCGCCGACGTCCGCGGCCTTGGTGTAGATACCGCCGCCGACACGGGCAAACAGCGCCATGAAGGACGCACCCATGCCGTTCATGACCATGATGTTGCCGAGCTGCACGGGATCATCGATGCCGAAAGCGTAGCGGAGCAGGAAAAACCAGATGGTGATATCCAGCATACCGAGTCCGACGACGGTGAAGCCCATAACGGAACCGGAGGAGAACGCCACGCGAAGGCCCTTATTCAGGCTCTCGGAAGCGGCCTGCGCGGTACGCGCGTTGGAGCTCGTGGCGATCTTCATGCCGACGAGACCGGCGAGCATCGACCAGATGCCGCCCGTAACGAACGCGAACGGGGTAAACTTGGAGAGCATTTTGCCGCCGGAGGCAAAAGCGATCACCAGCAGAACCACGAACACAATGGCGAACACCTTGAGAACGGTGGTGTACTGACGCTTCAGATAAGCGTTGGCACCCTCACGAATGGAAGAGGCGAGCTTCTGCATTCTTTCGGTGCCTTCGGAATAGCCCATGACTTTCTTTGCCTGAAGAACGGCAAAGAGACCGGCAACGACAGCACCGACGAAGCCGATCCAAAACAGTTTGTCCAATTACTTCACTCCTCAAAAATTTTTTTGCTTGGGGTATCAGGGCAGAAGTTGATTTTACAGGAAGAAACGGTTTTTTTCAATACCGTTTTTTATGAAAAAATAAGTCTTAACAAAAAATTGACCCGCAAACCAATTGCGGGTCATTCGGAAACGTTTCATTTGTTTAAAATGTATACCGAAATATTCAACACGCCGGCGAAAACCAGCCACAATAGATACGGAATGTTCAGTTTTCCGGCGACGGGACGGATCTTTCCGAACCGAAACGCCATCACCGCAGCGAGCGCAAGCAGCAGAATAAGCCAGAAAAACGCGATGAGCCGCAGTCCCCAGGCAAAGAAAAGGATCGACCACCAGAAGTTCACGAAAAGCTGCGCCCAGTAGACAAAGAGCGCATCGCGCGAGCGATTCGAGTCCTCTTTCCCGACCATCGCTGCGGAGACGGCCATCAGGATATACAGCAGCGTCCACGCCGCCGGAAATACCCAGTCCGGCGGAGCGAAGGCGGGTTTTTTAAGATAGGAAAATGCTTCCATGCCGCCGCGAGAGAGCAGCGCCGAGAGCCCGCCGATACCGAGTGTGCCCGCGATGTATCCGGCATATCGCCAAAAGACTTTTTTCCGATCCGCTTTTTCGCCCATAAAGCTGCGCCTCCGCTTGTGCGGTTTCTGTAAAATGCAGGATGAGTATATGCGCGGCGACGGCCGCTTATGCCGAAAACGTTTTTTCCAGATGCTTTTCCTCAAAGCGCGTCAGCGCGCGGAAATCCACAAACGGATGATATTCCGCCTCCAGAGCGTCGTGCAGCTCCCTGGCCCGGCCGAGCGCAGCGCACGCCTCCGCCGTGAGCGAGCGGCGCAGCGCGGCGGCGCGGCGCGCTTCCTTCCGCTTTGCGTCGGTAAGCTGCGCCGTCGCGTCGAGCCGGAAATGGCGCGCGGCCCTGCCTTCAAAAGGAAAATCGCCGGAGACGGCAACGAAAGCGACGCCCGCGTCCGGCAGGATCACCGCGGCGAGCCGCTGCGGATCGACCGGATCGGGACAGACGATGCGCGCCGCGCCGGCCGAGCGCGCCCGGTCAAGCAGCGTCTGCAAAAAAATGTCGGCAAGACCGAGCTCGTTATCCAGCGTGTACACCTGCCCGAACGACGCGGCAGTATCGGAGAGCAGCATCGCGCCGCGGCAGGTATAGGCCGAGAGGAAGCGCCGCTTTTCGTATTCCGCGTAGGAACGGTGTACGGCTTTTTCCGCGACCGATTCGGCGCGCTTTCGGACATGAGCCTTTGTGTCCTCTTTTATGATGCCCGGAATACCGCCGGGGGAGACGAGCATTGCCGCGTGCAGCATATCATACGCGCGCGTATATTCGCGGCGGTACGCGGCAAAGAGCCTTTCCATTTCCTCTGCCTTCTCCGGCGGGATGGGACGGTAAAACGCGCTGAGATCGAGATATTTTCCCGAAGCGCCCGGTACGGCGGGCTCCTGCACATGCGGCGATGTGGCGTCCACATACCCGAGCTTTTTCTCCGGGATGTATATGGCGTCGAGCGAATCGGGGTCGCCGGAGCAGAGAATAGATTCAACGGCGGCCTGCGCGCTCTCCGCACGCTCGGCGGCACGGCGCATGAGCGTGGATTTTCCGTTGCCGGGTCCGCCCTTGATGTACCAGAAAAATGAGCCGCTTTCCGCCGCGGCGAACTCCGGATAAAGCGAAACGAATCCCGCGCCGGTGTTCGCGCCGAGGAAAAATTGCCGGGAAACTCTTTGTTCCATAACGATGCACACCCTTTCCATTTATAAGGATATGCAGGAAGGCATAAACGCGACGCAAAAGACACTTGATATTTTTTCGCTCTTCCGATATAATAATTGTGCGGTCTTTGGCAAGGCTGCACTAGTCGGGGAGCCAGCGGTGCCCTGTAGCCTGCAATCCGCTACAGCAGGGATGAATTCCTCTCCGAGGGTATGCGATGTGTCGTCTGGCGGCAGTAAGTGGCGCTGACGGTCTGGTCTCGCGCAACACAGCCCCGTGAACCATGTCAGGCGGGGAACCGAGCAGCATTAAGCGGAACGCTGTGTGTGCCGCGAGGATGCCGGATCCGAGCCGGCTGCTGTTGCACCGGGCATACCGCATTATTCAAGGAAAGGTGTGCAGTCTTGCCAAGGATCGCTTTCTATTTTCCCAAAAACGGAGAGATGGATTTTGTACGAAGCTCTGTACCGGAAATACCGGCCGAAAACCTTTGACGATGTGGTGGGGCAGCCGTTCATCACCGAAACGCTCAAGACCCAGGTGCGTACCGGACGGCTTAGCCACGCCTATCTTTTTATCGGCACCCGCGGCACGGGCAAAACGACCTGTGCGCGCATTCTTGCCAAGGCGGTCAACTGCGAGCATCCGGTGGACGGGAATCCCTGCAACGAGTGCGACGCCTGCCGCGGTATAGAGGACGGCTCCATTCTCGACGTGGTCGAGCTGGATGCGGCGTCCAATAACGGCGTGGACGATGTGCGCATGCTGCGCGATGAGGCGATCTTCTCTCCGACTACGGTGCGCAAGCGCGTGTACATCATCGACGAGGTGCACATGCTCTCCAAACCGGCGTTCAACGCGCTGCTGAAAATTCTGGAAGAGCCGCCGCAGCACCTCATGTTTATCCTTGCGACGACGGAACTCAATAAAGTGCTTCCCACGATTTTGTCTCGCTGCCAGCGTCACAGCTTCCGGCGGCTTGACGGCGATACGATCGCCAAGCGCCTTTCCTACGTTGCGGAGCAGGAGGGGATCAACCTCACGGCGGACGCGGCGCAGCTTTTGGGCCGTCTTGCCGACGGCGGCATGCGCGACGGCCTTTCGCTGCTCGACCAGTGCTCCGCGGTGGAAACGGTGGACGCAGCGGCGGTGCTCAGCGCGATGGGATTGGCCGGAACGCTCCGCACGCAGTCCATTGCGGATGCAGTTCTCGCCGGGAATACCGAAGAGGCGCTCACACAGTTTGAATCGCTCTGGCAGGACGGAAAGGATCCTGCGGCGCTCCTCGGCGAGCTTAGCGGTCTCTTCCGCGACGCGCTGCTGCTGCGTCTCGCCCCGAAGGGCGGGCGGGAACTGATCTCCGGAGCTTACGGGGAAAACGTTCTGCGCGACCTCCGCGCGAGCGACGGCAGCCTTCTCCGGCTTCTCAATACGATCCAGAAACACCAGGCGCTGCTGCGCGAGACCGGCAATCCGCGCCTTCAGACGGAGCTTTGTCTCGCGGAGCTGTCCGGCGGCGGAGAGATCGCGCCGCCGTGCACGGCCGCTCCCGTGCAGAGACCCGCGCCCCAGCCGGAACAGCGGAACATTCCGACCCCGCCTCCGGCGCCGCCGGTACAGGAAACGCCAGCCCCGGCGAAGAGCGAGCCCGTATATGCGTCTCCCGCCCCGGTTAGTGAACCGGCCCCGGCGGAAGAGGCAAAACCGGTACTTCCGGCGGCGGAGAGAGTCCCGGTGACGGAAACGGCAGAGAGCATCCCCGCGGGCGGCGTCAGCTGGGAGTACGCGCTCTCGCAGCTCGAAAATGAGCTGCCCATCGGGGTGCGCATCGTTCTGACGGACGCCGCGCAGTCCTCGGGCGAGATTCGCGGAGGAGAGCTTATTCTGCGCCTCCTCCCGGGCTTTGCGAAAAACACGGTCAATGTCCCGGACGTGCTCAACAAGATCCGGCAGAAGCTGTCCGCGCTGAGCGGAACGCCGATGAAGATCCGGCTGGAGGAGCTTCAAAGCGGCGGCGCGCAGGGGCTTGACAAGCTCGACTTTCTCGGAAAATTCGGAAATGTAACCATCCAATAAAAAGGAGACAGAAAACTATGGCAAAAGGATACAGAGGCGGCAGCTTCGGCGGCGGTATGAGCATGGGCGGCGGCATGAGACAAAGCGATCTTATGAAGCAGGCGCAGAAGATGCAGCAGGATATGCTGAAAATGCAGGAGGAGCTGGACGCCAGGACCTACTCCGCTTCGGCGGGCGGCGGCGTCGTCACGGCGGAGGTCAACGGCAGGCGTGAGCTTATCACGCTCACGATCGACCCCGAGGCCGTCGATCCCGACGACGTGGAAATGCTGCAGGACATGGTCATCGCGGCGGTCAATTCCGCGCTCAAGGCGGCGGAGACCTCCCGGGAGGAGAGCATGGCCAAAGTCACCGGCGGGCTGAACTTCGGCTTCTGATTTGTAATTGTATTATGTGATTATGCAAAACCGGCGCGGACAGGGGAACTGTCTGCGCCGTTTTGTGCTGTAAGCGGTATTACAGATGCTTTACCATCTGCATTTCGCGGTACAGATGGCCGGAATAGGAGTATTCTATTTCTTTAATCTCCCGAAAGCCGATATCCGAGTACATTTTCCGCGCGACGGCGTTGTCGAGAGATACGCTGATATAAATTCTATCTACGCCGTGTTTCTTTTTGAAATAATCAAGAAACTCCCGAACGGCTCGCTTGCCGTAACCTTTGCCCTGAAACTGACGGCTGATCATAAACCGGCTCATCGACCAGCCGGGATAGGTATCGTCGTAGTCGTACAGGATAAACCCGACCATGGTATCGCCGTCGTATATTCCAAGCGTATAAAGCCCGTCCTCATAGGCTGCCTCGACCAGCGAACGGGCGTTGTCCGCGACGAAGTACTTCTGGCTTTCGTCAACCTGCAATTCCATGCATTCCCGGTAGTTTGACTTATCGATTTTTTTTAATTCCATTTTATTTATCCCTCCTGTTCATTTTCCAGCGGCAGATGCACGATCTGGATGCCGCGTTCAATGGCGTAGCGCAGGGTGTTGAGCGTGCCGCCGGATTTGCCGTCATAGCAAGCGATGATAAGATCGGCGTGATCGACCATGTACCGGTTGCGCTTCATCATGCAGCCGGGGGAGTAATGGTTCTGCAATACGGTGACGGTATCGCAGCGCGCGAGAAGCGACTCATACCGCTGCCGCTGTGCCGCGCCCCAGCGCTCCGACTGTCCGGCGAACGGGACGGCGGCTTCGAGCGTAATATCCGTATGGTCCTCGCACAGCGCGAGAACAGCCTCGCAGAAATAGAGATCGCACCCCTCCGCCATGCCGCAGATGAACTTGCGGAAGCCGGATTCGTACACTGCATCCAGCGTATCATACAGCGTATGTTTCAGTCTCCTGCAGCGCGGATCGTTTTCGTTGTAGCCCCACGGCAGCTTTTCTGCGCGGTGGCCGGTAAAGGTGCAGGTCAGCTCGCCCATGCGTATCACATCCTTCTGCCGCTATTGTAAGGTTTTTATGCCGTATTGTCAAAACCCTTGATTTTTTCGCAGAGCGTGCTATAATACAGCTATCTGAATATGGAACAGTTCTTCAGGGCAGGGTGAAATTCCCGACCGGCGGTAAAGTCCGCGAGCCGTAAGGCAGATTCGGTGCAACTCCGAAACCGACAGTATAGTCTGGATGGAAGAAGAAGCGGTAAGGCTCTCCTTACATCCTTGTGCTGCGCCCGGAGAATGGTTTCTTCGGACGAATTTTTTTTAAGGGGGCCTTTTCCCATGACGAACACCCGTAAGCTGACGACGATTGCGATTCTGACGGCGCTCTCCGTCTGCTTTGTCGCGCTGATCCACTTTCCGATCTTTCCGGCGGTCGCGTTCCTCGAATACGACCCGGCGGACATTCCCATTCTGATCTGCGGCTTTGCGTTCGGCCCTGTCGCGGGACTTGCTGTCACGCTGATCGCGTCGTTCATTCAGGGCTTTACCGTGAGCGCTCAGAGCGGGATCTACGGCATCATCATGCACATCATCGCCACGGGCGCGTATGTGCTCGCGTCGAGTCTCTTCTATAAAAAGCACAAGACAAAAAAGCATGCGGCGGTCGCAATCGTCATCGGCACGGTGACCATGGTTGTGTGCATGTTCTTTGCAAACCTCATCATCACGCCGTATTTTATGATGGGCGCGGTAAACAGCGGTACGGTGTCCGCCGTGCTTTCCCTTATGCCGTTCATACTGCTTTTCAATCTTATCAAAGCGGGCGTCAACGGTCTGATCACCTTCTTTATTTATAAGCGCGTCAAGCACCTGTTCCTGAAAGACTAAACCAACGAAACCGAGGATCTTGCCCCATGACCGAGGATTTTTCCCGCCGGTTTGCCGCCGCGCGGCGGCAGATCATTGAAAAAGAATACGCCGATCTGAATCCGGAACAGCGCGAAGCCGTTCTGACAACGGAGGGCCCGCTCCTTCTGCTTGCGGGTGCCGGCAGCGGGAAAACGACGGTGTTGATCCACCGTGTAGGGAACATCCTCCGCTTCGGCCGGGGCGCGGACACGGGAGAGCTTCCGCCCGGCGCGGATGAGGAAATGCTCGCCGCACTCGAGGACGCCGCCGCCGGACGCGCACCGGTGACGGAGAGCATCCGCCGCATGTGTGCCGTCGATCCCGCGGCGCCGTGGCAGGTCCTTGCGATCACGTTTACGAACAAGGCCGCCGACGAGCTGAAGAGCCGCCTGGAAATCAAGCTCGGCGAGACCGGGCGCGACGTCTGGGCGCTTACGTTCCACGGCGCGTGCGTGCGTATCCTGCGGCGGGACGCCGACCGTCTCGGTTTTCCGAAGGGCTTTACGATCTACGATCAGGCGGACAGCCTTTCTGTTATGAAGCGGATTCTGCGCGATAAGAACGTGGATGACAAGGTATTCCCGCCAAAGGCCATGCTTGCCGCGGCGAGCCGGTATAAGGGTGCGCTCATTGCGCCGGAGGACGCCGTGGCTGCCGAGGAGCGCACCGGGGATATCCGCCGCATCCGCACCGCGCAGATCTGCGCGGCATACGCCAAGCACCTTCGGGACGCCGGAGCCATGGACTTTGACGATCTCCTTTACTACACCGTCCGGCTTTTGCAGGATAATCCGGACGTGCTTGCGTATTATCAAAGAAAATTCCGCTACGTTCTCATTGACGAGTATCAGGACACAAACCATCTGCAATATCTCTTTGCCGCACTCATAGCGAGCGGCAGCCGAAACATATGTGTTGTCGGCGATGACGATCAGAGCATTTACAAATTCCGCGGCGCGACGATCGAAAATATCCTCTCCTTTGAAAAACAGTATCCGGAGTCGCGCGTCATCCGGCTTGAACAGAATTACCGCTCGACCGGAAACATCCTCGCCGCGGCAAACGCCGTTATTGCGAACAACCGTGAGCGAAAGGGCAAAACGCTCTGGACGGCGCAGTCCGGCGGCGATCCCGTTACGCTGTACGAGGCGCACAACGAGGACGATGAGGCCGACTTCGTCGCCCGCACCATCCGCTCCGCGCGCCGCCCAATGCGCGATTTTGCCGTTCTTTACCGGACGAACGCGCAGTCGCGCAGCATCGAGCTTGCGTTCAAGCGCCGCTCGATCCCGTACCGGATCTTCGGCGGCACGCGCTTTTTTGACCGCGCGGAGGTCAAGGACATTCTGGCATATCTCAACGTGATCGCTAACCCTACGGACGAAACGCGCCTTCTGCGCATTGTGAACGAGCCGCCGCGCGGTATCGGCGTGACAAGCCTGGAACGGATCCGCGAGATCGCTGCGGCGGAGAATATCCCGCTTTTTGAGGCGATGTCCACAGCGTCCCACCGTGCCGGCGTCTCCGCCGGAAAGAAGATGGAGGAGTTCTGCCGCATGATCACGGAGCTGCAGGAAGCGGTTTCTGCGCTGCCGCTCGATGCGTTTTATGACGCTGTGGTTGAGCGGACCGGCTATGCGCTGGCTCTGGAGACCAAAGGCGGCGACGAAAACGTCACGCGGCGCGAAAACATCGCCGAGCTCAAGTCCGGCATCGTGAAGAGCATGGAGACCAACCCCGATCTCGATCTCTATTCGTATCTGGACGAGGTCGCGCTCTATACGGACATGGACAACTACGACCGCGCCGAGGACGCCGCCGTTATGATGACGATGCATGCGGCCAAGGGACTGGAATTTCCGGTCGTATTTATCGTCGGAGCGGAGGAGGGCCTGTTCCCGAGCGCGCTATCCATCGGCGAGAGCGAGGAGATGGAGGAAGAGCGCCGTCTCTGCTATGTGGCGATCACGCGTGCAAAGGAAAAGCTCTATATCACCTGCGCCGCGCAGCGTATGCTCTACGGCCGCACGTCGTCGAATCTCCCGTCGCGCTTCACCGAAGAGATCCCGGCACAGCTTCTCGACCGGCAGGGACTGGCGAAAAAGGAATCGCGCACCGGTCTCTGGGATGACGACGGCGCCTTCCGCTCCGGGGAAAGCGGCTATCGGAGCGCGTATTCTTCCGGCTATTCCGCCGGGTATGCGTCCTATAAGCCGGGCGGCCGCGCCGGGGATTTCGGCACGAGCTATGCCGCGCGCACCGGCCGCAGCGCCGCGGCGAAGCACAAGGCTCCGGAAAAGTCGAAAACCGTCCTGTCCGCGTCGAAGGCGCCGGACTTTCGGACGGGCGACCGTGTGGCGCATAAGGCGTTCGGCAAGGGACAGATCGAAAAGCTCACGCCGATGGGCGGGGATGCGCTGATAGAGATTCGGTTCGACTCCGGCGATACGAAACGGATGATGCTGCGCGTTGCGGCGCAGCACATGACGAAGGAAGAGTGAGAGGCTATGGAACATATGGGATCCACGCACAGCGAAGAGGAGCACGTTCACGTCCATGCCGACGGAACCGTACATTCGCATTCCCACGCGCATGTGCACCGGAATACCAAAACCGTAAAGAACCGTCTGGCGCGCGTGATCGGACACTTGCACGCCGTCGAGCGCATGATCGACGACGGACGCGACTGCGCCGAGGTGCTCGTTCAGCTGGCTGCCGTGCGCAGCGCGGTCAACAACATCTGCAAAATCATTTTGCGCGATCATATGAACCATTGCGTCATCGACGCCGTCCAAAAAGGGGATACCGAAACGCTCTCCGAGCTGGATAAGGCCATCGATCTTCTAATGAAATAACAGGAGGTGCTTCTCCATGAAAAAATCCGCGGCTCCCGCCCTGATTCTTATCTTCCTCATTCTTGCCGTCGGCATTTTTGTTGTTTTTCGCATATCGAGAAACGAAGCTCCGGATACGCAAAACCCCGGCACCGCGGCGACAGCGACGCCCGAGCCGACGGCGACAACGGCTCCGACCGCAACGCCGACGCCGTCTGCCACGCCTGTCCCGACCGCTGCCCCGACCGCTGTTCCCACGGCAACGCCCGTCCCGACCGTCGCGCCGACCGAAACGCCGGTGCCCACCTTGGAGCCGACGGCTGCGACCGGCTACGAGCAGACCGGCGAGTTCCGCTCGGACACGGGGACATACATCAACATCGTCGTCAAATGGACGGTGACCGGCAGCGGCAGCCCGAAAACGCTCAAGCTCGACACATACGTTGAGTCGTATGCGCTCGTAACGGGCGACCGTATCAGCGACGTTGTGTTCAATATTGACGGCAATGTGTCGTATGCCTCGTCCAAAGCGATCCGGCTCGAAAACGTTGGGCTGACGCAAACGTTTCTTGGCAGCACAAGCGTGGATGTCACGTCCGGTACGGACGTTCCGGTGAACGTGACGTGGCACTTTAACGGCACCTACAGCAACAGGAATATCGATACCATCGTCGCAGAGGACACCATCCACATCAATTGAACACGGTGCAGCGCGGCGATATCCGCGTCACAACGAAACCCGCCGTATCCGGTGAATCCGGATACGGCGGGTTTCGTTATGCCGTTATGCGGCGATCCGTCAGATGTACTGCGCAAGATTGTAGGCGGCTTTGGTAGCGCCCCAGACGAGTCCGGCCTGGAAGGAATCGCCGATGTTGTAGATCTCCCTGGCGACATGCTGCTTCACGCCCTCGAGATATTGGCCCTCGTCGGCGCGGCGGCCGAGCGCGTTGACGAACAGCTCCGCATGATGCTCTTCGACGACCGTTTCGGGGCCCATCTTCGGCGCGAGCGGGTTGACGACGTTCTTCGGCAGAACGGGCGTCCAGGTGCAGTAAACGTCCGGCGCGCCCTTGGAGATGTTGCGGCTGACGAGCACCTTGCCCGGCTCAAACGACTTGATCGTCGCGCAGTTGACCAGCTTCGCGCCGTTATCCTCAAGATAGTGAATGATATGGCCGCGGTTGGCGGTGCACGCGCCGTCCATGAAGCTGCCGAGCATATCGATCACGGTGATCTTGCAGCCCTTTTCGTAGCTCAGCCAGTAGGCGGTCTCCATGCCGACGGCGCCTCCGCCGAGGACGACGACTTTCTTCGCGCTGCCGAGCTTTTCCGGATCGCGCAGAAGGTCGGTAGCCTCCACCATGTTCACGGTGTCGATGCCGGGGATGCGCGGGTTAATACGTTTTGCACCGACGGCATAGATTACAGCATCATAGTTCTGCGCCTTGAGGTACTCCGGCGTGGCCTCTACGCCGAACTTCACGGTGACGCCCTTCTGCCCGAGCGTCTGACGCTTGAGCCATTCGACGTAGTTGTGCATGTCGTACTTGTTCTTGGGGACTGCCGCGGCGTTTGCGATACCGCCGAGCTCGTTCGTTTTTTCAAGAATCTCGACGGTGTGGCCGCGCTGTGCGGCATAGACGGCAAAGTTCATGCCGGCCGGGCCGCCGCCGACGACGCCGATCTTCTTCACCTTCACAGCGGGCGCGGACTGCTTGGGCAGCACGTCCTCATGGCCTGTGCGGGGGTTGACGGCGCACTGCGGATGACCGCCCTCGACAAACTCGTTGACGCAGGCTTCCTGGCAGCCGATGCACGGACGGATCTGGTCCACGTCGCCCGCATAGGCCTTCTTACACCAGTCGGGATCGGCGAGCACCGGGCGGCCAAGCATGATCATGTCGCACTTGCCGTCGCGCAGCGCCTTCTCGTCCATATCGGGGTAGTTGAGCTTGCCGACAGCGACAATGGGGACATCAAATCCGGCGTTGGATTTTATGCCGCGCTCTTTAAAATATTCCTTTGCGACCTTCGCCACATCGAGAAAGCAGCCGGCGGGCATGTACGCGGGCGGATGCGGGAGCCACCAGTTGTCGTAGCAGCCGAGATCGACGTCGAACATATCGACGCCCGCCTTGACAAGATTTTCCATATAGTCGAGCGTTTCATAAATGGAGCGGCCGTTTTTGAAGCCTTTGAGAGAGGAAACGGTGTCCATGCGCTCGCCGTAGGTCTCTTCGAGAGCACAGCTCAGATCGATGCGGTACATGATCGGGAACCAGGGGCCGGTACGTTTGCGCATTTCCTTGACAATGTTGATGCCGAAAAGCTGCCAGTCGGTATATTTGCCGAGCTTGCGGTGGTTGAACGCGGTGTTGGTGAGCTGATCGATGAGATAGCCCTCGTGACCGTGCAGGTACACGCCGTCGATGCCCATCGTCTTGGCGTCCGCCGCGCCCTGGCCGAAATTGCGGACGATCTGGTCCAGCTCAAGATCGGTAAGGGGACGGCAGGGAATGCTCGGAATGTAGAAGTTCGGGTTCCAGGAGGCGGACACGGGCAGCGCGTACTTTGTCATGAGGCACTGCGGGTTTCCGACGCGGCCGAGACCGGCGGTGAGCTGTATGAAAATGCGGCTGTTGCGCGCGTGAACGCCCTGCGCCAGATCACGCCATCCCATGAAGTTGGTGCGGGTGTTGTCGATGCGGGGGAAGTAGGAGAAGTTGCCCTTTTCCGTCACGGAGGAATCGATGTGGTGGCTGATGGGGATAAGACCCGTGGTGAGCAGACCGACGCCGCCTTCGGCGCGGGCGAAGAAGTACTCGCGCATCTTGTCGTTCGGGCGGCCCGTCTCCTCGGCCATCTGGCAGTTGCCCATTGGCGCCATCACGAGACGGTTCTTGATCGTAAGACGGTTGACCTGGATGGGAGAGAACATCGTGTCGTACGGCCAGAGCTCCCTGGTGTAGCGTCCGGTACCGCCTTCGGTGTTTTCGCAGTCCTTCTGCACCCAGTTTCCGTAGCTGTTGACAAGTCTTTCGACCAATGCATCGGTTTTCAAATCCAAATCCCTCTTTCATACTTTATTTATAATTGTTCTTATTATTTTCACGTTTTGTTCACAGCTGTTGTGAATACTTCACGAACATCATGTTCAATTTAACACAGTCGACACCGATAATCAACAAAAAATATTAAGAAATTCTTGATTCTTTTAGGAGAACGTGGTACAATAATTATGTAGTATAATTCAATAAAAGTGTCTAAAAACATACATATTTCTCTAAAAATGCGCGAAAGGAAACTTGCAATGGAAACAACTGCGAAAGTGATTGCCGTATCCGGAAAGGGCGGCGTGGGAAAAACGACGCTGGCGGCGACGATGGTGCGCCACCTGACGGAGTGCAAACCGGACGCGAGGATCCTTGCGATCGACGCCGATCCCGCCGTCGGACTTTCAACGTGCCTCGGCGTAGAGGTCACGCTCACGCTCGATGAGATCCGCAAGCAGATCATTGATAATGTGGAAGAGGGCCGGACGAAGGAAGCGATGGATCTCGTGGAGGAATCCCGCTACCGCATCTTTGACGCTCTGGTGGAAAAGAACGGTTTTGCCTTTCTGGCCATCGGTCGTCCGGAGGCGGAGGGCTGCTACTGCCGCATCAACGCCTATCTGAAGGACGTCATCACAATGCTCTCCCGCGAATTTGATTATGTTGTTATCGACGGCGAAGCCGGCATCGAGCAGATCAACCGCCGCGTGCTGGAAAAGGTCACGCACCTCCTGCTCGTCTCCGACCAGAGCCGCAAGGGGATCCAGGTCGCCGGAACGATCAAGCAGGTCGCCGACGAGCTTGTTATGTATGACCGCATCGGCGCGGTGATCAACCGCGTGACGAATCCGGATCTGAATAAGTTTATCACGATTCCGGGTGTCGAGATCCTCTCCTATATCGAAACGGACGACTACCATGCCGCCAACGATATTCAGGGCAAAACGGTGTACGATCTTCCGCCGGAATCGAGCGTATTCCGCGGAACGAAGGAGATTCTGGAAAAATTCGGAATTCTCTGAAAGTGAGCGCAATGTATTTTACATACAACGGCAAATAAGGGCAAAACAAGAGAAAGAAATCAAAAAAAGGGGTGTGACATTTGAAGGATCTCAAGCATCTGATCTACTTTGAGCAGCTTCTGGATAATGCCGACAACGAGCTTGTGCGAAAGGCGGCCGCGGAAGGGAATCTGGCCATGGGGTACACCTGCTACCATGTCCCCGAACCGATCCTCAACGTTGGCAACTGCTTCTCCGTCCGTCTCCGCGCTCCGCACACCGGCTCCATCGACATTGCGACGTACTACATGTCGAACTACACATGCGAGTTCGCCAGAGCGCTCACCGAACGCGCCATCGAGGGCGGCTACCAGTTCCTGGACGCCATGATCGGCGTGGACGCCTGCTCCATGATGAACCGTGCCATGGAGCACTTTGAAATCCTGCAGGTAAACGACAAGCCCAACTTCTTCGTGACCCACGCGGACATTCCCTTCAAAATCACCGACTACACGCTGGAGGCCTATGTTAAGCAGATGCGCCGCCGCGTGCTTGACGTCATGAAGGAAAAGCTCGGCGCGGACACGTCGGACGAGGCGCTGCGCAAGGCCGTGGAGGAACACAACGAGGTCTGCCGCATCCTTACCGAGATCGGTGAGATGCGCAAGATGGATAATCCGCCCATCACCGGCTACGAGTATCACGTTCTCAATCTTGTTTCCTACACCTGCCCGAAAGCGCTCATCCTGCCGTACCTGCGCGAGACGCTTGCCGAGATCAAAAAGCGCAAGGTCGATGCGAAGCCCTGGTACCGCGCCCGTGTTTCCATCGTCGGCAGCGAGATCGACGATCCCACGCTCACCAAGCTCATCGAAGGCTGCGGCGCATTCGTGGTTTCCGACCGCTATTGCTTCGGCTCCACGCCGGGCCGCGAGGTCATCGAGCTCAACGATACCGACGACGTACTTACGCAGATCTGCCTGCATTACATGCAGCATTCCGAATGCGCCCGCTACATTTCCGATGAAAAGGTGCAGCAGCGCCGCGACACCGCCGACCGTCTTGCCCGCGAGTTCGGCGCCGAGGGCATCATCTATGAACAGATGAAGTACTGCGATTATTGGGGATTTGAGCGCGCGCTCGTCAGCCACATCATGGCGGAAGAGAAAAACTGGCCGGTCTTGTCGATCGACCGTCTGTACAACAACGGCAATTCCGGACAGCTCCGCACCCGTGTGCAGGCGTTCGTTGAATCGCTGGAGATCAAGCGCATCCGCAAAGAGGGAGGGGAGAACTGATGGCAAAAACTCCGAAATACCCCAATCCGGCGTTCTTCCGTGCGAAGGACAACATGGACTGGAAGGCGCAGGGCGAAAACGTGAAGGAGATCCTGGACATCGCCAAGGATATGCTCCTTGCTACCGACTGGAAAGCCTTCGGCGCACGCCAGAAGCAGGGATGGATCGACTTCGGCAAGCGCGTTGCCGAGGAAGCCGCCGAGATCGCCGCCATGTCCTGCGCCGAGCGCCGCGAGCTCCTGCTTAAAGGCGAAAAGAAGCTTGGCCGCCTCTACAAGAAGGGCGCCATGACCACCGTCCGCCGCGAGTGGCGCGGCGTCGGCGACACGGCGTATGACTTTTATGAGTGGCTGCGCATGTGGGGCATGCTGCTTGGCACATTCTCCAAGGATCTCATCCCGGCGCTTAACTCCGTGCTGCACTATCGCTGGATGATGTCCTATCTCTGCTGCGTCGGCTTTATGGACAAAAATACCATGGGTCAGCGCGGGTCGGCTCTCAAGATGAGCCATCTCATGATCTATGACATTTTCCGTTATGTTGCCGAGAACCTCGTCCTTCAGGCGAAAGGCGACGCGAAGAACGGCAACAGCGCCGAGCTGAACAGAAAGGTCGTCCTCTTCGACGAGATGACGATGGGGCAGCTCATGGCCGGCTTCCCCGACCTGATCGGCATCCCGTATCAGCTCTTCGCGGTGTTCCTTGTCTCCGAGATCGACCAGCTCACCTGCGTACCGTACATCGACGCGGTCGAGAGCTTCGGCCTGCCGGCGGACTGCTGCCCGGTCCCGTCCTCCGAGTGCGGCGCTCTGGTGCTGGACGCGCTGCCGCATATGGGCAAGTGCTTCATTTCCAGCTCCATGCCGTGCGACGGCTCGACCATGGCGTCCTCCTATATGGCCCGCCGCTTCCCGGATCTTCCGGTGTTCCATCTGTGCTTCCCCGTCCGCTACGAGGACGAGGAGACCGTGCAGTGCGCCGCCGAGGATATCAAAGCCTGCATCAAGTTCATTGAAGAACAGACCGGCGCAAAGTGGAGCTGGGATGCTTACTTCTCCGCCATGAAGCGCTTTAACACCGAGACGAGCTACGAGCTCGAAAAATGGGCGGTCAACCAGACGGCGTATCCGCAGATCATCGGCCCGTGCTATGAGCTGTTCCGCAAGTGGAACTACGAGATGGACGGCGGCATCGATCCGCGCGTTATGAATACCTTTAAAAAGGTCAACAAGATCATGCTCAAGGCCTACGAGCGCAAGGAAGAGGCGTGGCCCGGCAAGATGAAGTACCGCGCGATCGTGTGGTCCTGCCCGGCGCATTATTATGCCAACTTCTCCAACTGGCTGGCGAACTGCTGGGGCGTCAATGTTCTCGTCGAGATGGAGAGCCTCAACTTCACAAAGCCTCTGGAAACCGAGGACAAGGAAGAGGCGCTGCGTGATCTTGCCCGCCTGTATGAGCGCATGGTCATGCGCCGCCATACGAACGGCGGTTATCAGCACGTTGTTGACGAGCTGTGGAAGCAGTGCGAGATTTGGGATGTCGATATCATCATCATGTACCAGAACGTCGCCTGCAAGAACATGGCCACCGTGCAGGGCATTCTCGACGATCAGGCGCGCGAGCAGAACCGCAAAATGATCTGGATCGAGCACGATCTGATGGATCCGCGCACCGTCTCCCGCCGTCAGATGCGCGATAAGGTGAACGAATATATGCGCACCGTTATGCACGCCGAGCCGGTGGATCCTACGCTGGTTGATTTTGAAGACGAGATCTGCCTGTAAAAAAAGTAGAATAAGTAGAAATAGAATCAATATTGGAGGGTAATTAATCATGGCCAAGAAGTATTTCGCCGGATGCGATGTCGGCTCCACCTACACCAAAGCAGTTATCCTTGACGAGCAGGGAAACATTGTCGCGCACACCACCATCCGCAGTAAGATCAACTCCGAGCAGTCCGCTCAGATCGCCATGCAGGAAGTCATCGATCAGGTTCCTGACCTGAAGTCCTCCAAGGATCTTGAGTACCTCATCGGCACCGGCTACGGCCGCAATAAAGTCCCCTTCGCGGATGAAAACGTCTCCGAGATCAGCTGCCACGCCATGGGCGTCCATGTCACCGACCCGACTGTCAAGGCCATCATCGATATCGGCGGCCAGGACGTTAAGGGCATCAGCATCGATACGGACGGCACCGTTAAGAACTTCGCCATGAACGACAAGTGCGCCGCCGGCACCGGCCGTTTCTACGAGGCGATGGCGCGTTCGTTTGAGATGACGCTGCCGGAGTTCTCCAACCTCTCTCTCGGCGCGAAGAACGTCATCCCCATCACCGCCCAGTGCACCGTGTTCGCCGAGTCCGAAGTCATTACGCTCGTCGGCGAGGGCAAGCCCATGGACGAGATCGCCGCCGGCATCCAGATGGCCGTTGCCAAGCGCTGCTTCGTTATGGCGAAGAAGGCGGGCGCGACCGACAGCATCACCCTGACGGGCGGCTGCGCGAAGAACGCCGGCCTGAAGCAGGCCATTGAGCACGTTCTCAAGCTCAAGGTCATCGACCTCAAAACCGACCCGCAGCTCATGGGTGCTCTCGGCGCGGCGGAATACGCCCGCCAGAAGGGGCTTTCGAAAGGAGTATAATTTCTTATGAAAAAATTCTGGAAAGTGTTCGGTAAGATCGCCGGTATTCTGACCGCGGTCATCGGCGTATTGTTTGTGGTCTATTTCTGGAACCTCGACCAGAAGCTCCTCTCCTGGGCGTATACGCAGGTCAACCGGATCTTTGACCGCAAGAAAGTGGATATCAAGTTCTGATGGAGCTTTTTAACGGATGTATTCATGAAACGGAGGAGCTGCTTCGCAGCTCCTCCGCGAAAAAATGGGCGTATGACCCGGCTGCCTGCTGGGCCGAGACGTCCCGGAATGAGCTCATCATGCTCCGCGAAGCGGCGTATGAGCTCGGCGGCAGCGCTAAAAGTGCCGTGGCATTCAGCTGCTTCACAACCGACGAGCGTCTGGTCGGGCCGGACGAGGTTTGGCTGTATGGGCCCGATCTCTCGGAGATCCGCGGCGACTGCGCATTTGCGCGCATCGTGCTGTTCTCCATTCAAGACGTGGGGGAAGAGGACGAAGCATACCGCGCGCTGCAGGACATAGAATTTGTCAAATACCATGTGTTCCCGAAGGGGTATATGATCCGCGCTCTCTCGGAGGATAACCGCGAGCAGGTGCGCGTCAGCCGCGCCGCCATCCGCGACGGCATCTCCTTCCGGAACGTCGGCTTTGACTATATCCGCAGATTCCGCGAAAAGGAAAACGTTCGCGGTGTGCGCGTGATCTTCGTAACTGCGCCGGAGGCGGATTATGCCGCGCTCCGCGCAAATGCGCGCAAAGTCTCGGACATTACCCGTTCGCTCAGCACCATCCTGGACGGCATACCCACCGACTGCGACTCGTGCGGACTGCGCGAGATCTGCGATGAAGTAGAGGGTATGCGTGAGCTTCATTTCCAGCAGGCGGGGAAACAGTCTCCGTCGGAAAAATAAGAAAACATCAACGGAGGAAGCCCCATGCGTGATTTGAAAAACGTATTCTTCTTCGACGATCTGCTGCAGGAGGCTTATAACCCCCTTGTCCGGCAGGCGAAGGAAGAAGGAAAGTTTGCTCTCGGCTACACCTGCTATTTCATGCCGGAGGTCCTTCTCGACCTGCCCGGCTGCTTCAGCGTCCGTCTGCGTGCACCGCGCTGCACCTCCCCCGATATGGCCACCTATTACATGTCCAGCCGTGTCTGCCACTACGCCCGCAGCCTTTTGGAGCGTGCGCTCGAGGGCGGCTACAACTTCATCGACGCCCAGCTCGGCACCGAGACCTGCACCGGCACCTGCCGCTTCCAGGAGCATCTTGCGGAGCTGCCCGATCTCATTCAGAACGAAAAGTTCTTCGTCTCCTTCACGGATGTCCCGTTCAAGAGGAACGAGAACAGCGTCGAGCACTTCATGGCTACATTGCAGAAGCACGTTCTCGACGAGCTGCACGAGCATTTCGGCATCGATACGTCCGACGAGGCTCTGCGCACCGCGATCGAGGCGCACAACGAGGTCTGCGACGTCATCACGCAGATCGGCAACTTCCGCAAGCTGGACAACCCCACAATCACCGGCACGGAGTTCCACATCATCAATCTCGTTTCGATGGTCTGCCCGAAGTATCTGATCCTTCCGTATCTGCGTGAGACGCTTGAGGATCTGAAGCTCCGTGAGCCGGATCCCAAGCCCAACTACCGTGTAAAGGTCGTTGTCGCCGGCTCGGAAAACGACGACCCCGATTTCACCAAGCTCATCGAGAACTGCGGCGCTCTCGTCGTTGCCGACCGCTACTGCTACGGCTCGCTGCCCGGACGCGAAAAAATCGAGATCCGGGAAGGGGAGACGGCGCTCCGAGCGGTTGCCCGCCATTATCTTGAAACGAGCGTCTGCCCGCGCTCCATGGAGCAGAGCGCCATGCGCCAGCGCAAAAAGTACATTGCCGACGTTGCCAGAGAATACAAAGCGGACGGCGTGATCGTGGAGTCGAACAAATTCTGCGAGTACTGGAGCTACGAGCGCGTGGCGGATACGCTGATCCTGCCGCGCGATTTTGGCCTGCCGGTGTGCTCGATCGAGAAAGAATACATCAACTCCGCCTCCGGTCAGCTCCGCACGCGCTTCCAGGCGTTTGTAGAGAGTCTGGAGATCAAGAAGATCCAGGAGAAGGAGGCCGCGAAGAATGGATAAGGCGAAAATGAAGAAAGCCCTGAAGGATTTCTGGTACGGCAAGCCCCACGGCGAGCGCCGTCTCGGCGACCTTCTGGAGGATAAAACCGGCCTTTACAAGCACCGTGAGTGGCGCGGCGTAAAGGACACGATGTACTATTTCAACAATATCTGGCTGTATAACTACGGTATGATGGTGGCGGACATCCTCAAGAGCGAAGAGCCTCTCGCCTTCTTTAAGGGCGTTTGGCGCTACCGTTGGGTCGGCCAGACCTACCTTCCGGTTCTGCACTGGTTCGACCGCGGCCTGCAGGGGCTTCGCGGCGAGGCGCTGCGCGCCTCCGCGTGGCATTACCGCGGCATGGTCAGCGTAACGATCCAGCAATTCCAGCGCATGTTCGCCGCCGATACGAGACTTCACGGCGGAAAGCAGAACGACTACTACAACCACACCATCGCCCACAAGGAAACGGTCTGGGGCGGCGTATTTTATCCATGGGCTGACAAATACAAGCATGTCCCTCTGGAAATGATCCCGTATTTTGTCACCTGCCATGTGAACAGCCACACCGTACTCAACTATATCGACGCTGTGCAGTCCATCGGACTGCCGGGCGATCCGTGCCCGATGTGTCAGGCGGAAGCCGGCATTTTTGTTCAGGACGATGTTCCGGACTATTCGCCGATGTTCATCACTTCCAACGAAGCGTGCGACGCCTCTGTCGCGAGCACCGCTCTGCAGGACTGGTTCTTTGACAAGCCTCTGTACGCCATGCCCCAGCCGATGCAGTTTGACGATCCGCTCGTCAAGAAGCATTGCGCCAAGGAGATCGAAGGCGCCTGGAAATTCGTTGAGGAAATGACCGGCGTGCCGTTCAACTGGGATCAGCTCGTCAAGAATCTGGAAGCGCAGAACGAACTGCAGCGCTTCGAGTGGGAAAAGTGGGACGTTGCCGCCAATACCGATTACTATCCCATCAACGGCGTTGCGCAGGCTCTCTACCGCATCTATCAGTCCCAGTACGGCGAAAACTTCATCTGGCATGAGGTTGACGCCCGCGTCCGCAAAATCATGGAGCGCTGCGTGAAGAACAAGACGGTGTCGTTCCCCGAAACACGCCACCGTGTGATCGCCTGGTCCTGCGCTCCGCTGTACTTCTCCAACTGGTGCACCTGGGCATACAACTGCTGGGGTCTGAACGTTGTTATCAACATGGACTCTCTTATGTTTGATATGACCATCCGTACCGACAGCTATGAGAATACGCTTGAGGACATGGCGCAGTACCATATGTGGGCGCCGATGCGCCGCATGGCGGTTGGCGGAATGCACCACTTCTTTGAGCTGTGGAAGTATATGGAGCAGTTCAACTGCGATATGGTCGCTATGTACGACCAGCTCCAGTGCAAGGGCGCGCAGGGAATGCACGGCGTATTTGAGGACGAATTCCGCAAGCGCAACATTCATGCTTTCTGGATTCCTCACGCTCTGCCGGACAGCCGCACCGTTTCCCGTGCGGAGATCCGCCGCATCATCAACGACTACATGACCACCGTCATGCACGAAGAGCCGCTCGATCCGTCGCTGCTTGAGTACGACGATTCCATGAGCTGGTAACAGGGAGGAAGAAAGAATGCGTAAACTGTTTAAGATCCTCGGCAAGATCGCCGGCATTCTGGCGGGGCTTTATGCGCTTCTGTTTGCAGTGTTCTATTTCGACCTCGACGGCAAGCTGCTGTACTATGTGGTTGAGCCGTTCCTCTGCAAGCACTACGACAAAATGGAGCGCCAGGACGTTACCAAGCGCGCCTATAAGGTCGACTGAGCCAACGGACCCTCCGGGAAACTCCCGGAGGGTCCTCTTTTGCGGTTCCGAACAGAATACCGGGGCAGCTTATCCCTCCCGGATGGGCGCCCCGGCATTTAGTTTGGAGCTTCTTTTTTCAGTTCGCGCTGCCGGTCGCTGCACCAATCCAGAACGGCGGCGGTGTTCTCCCGGAGAAAACGTTCCAGCTTCCCGCAGTTTTCGACGGACTCCCGGTGCTGCGCCGCGGTGACCGAGCCGCTGCGGAGCGCCTCGTCCAGCTCGTCCCGGTCAACTACTTCGATCGAACCGTCGGCAGAGACGACGATATCGAGGTACATGTCCTCAAATGTCGGGTTTTCGGGATCGTCAAACCGGCTGCCGCCGGTAATGTCAAAATAAATCTGTATGAGCCGGTCGTGTGCGTCGAACATTGCCGTCAGCCACCAGCATGCGCCGGGGACAGCGGCCTGGAACCACGAATAACCGGCGTCGGCGATGAGAACGTCCCGGCTGGAATAATGCACGGTGAGTGGCCCGGTCACCTCATCGATCGAAATAAGAGAAATTCGTCCGGCGCTGCCGAAAATGTCGGTCTCTTCGCGGGAAATGTACCGCCGCTTTGTGATCCGCTGCCATTCCGTGCGGCGCATATCGCGTATCTTGCTCATGGCTTCAACTCCCGATATACTCGCCCTCGGCAACGACGATCGCCGGGCCGGTGAGATAGATATCGCATACGGCGTCCTCCTCAACGGAAAGCGATACTTGCAGCTCGCCGCCGGGGAAATCCAGCCGGAGCGTTTCATTTCCGATCTCGCCGCGCAGCCGCATCGCAGCGGCGGTGGCGCCTGCGCCGGTGCCGCAGGAGAGCGTAAAGTCCTCCACACCGCGTTCATAGGTGACCGCCTTTACATGAGTCCGGTCAAGACGCTTGCGGAACGTCACATTCGCGCCTTTCGGGAAAGCGGGGTAGCTGCGGATATAAGCGCCAAGCGAGCGCAGCTCGTCCGTCGGCATCGTGTCCCATTCCGACAGCTCCAAAACGGCGTGCGGGATGCCGGGATCGCCGAGCTCCAGATACGAAGCCGAGAGGATCCGTCCGTCCCACGGAATGCCGATCTCCGTCTCTGCAACGCTGGGGTCATTCAACCGGACACAGTAGAGATCCTCTTCAATGCGCTGCCCGACGACGATCCCGGCGGTCGTCTCAATGCGCTGTATGTCCCCGGCAATCCCGCGGTCATAGCCGAAGCGTGCGATGCACCGCGCGCCGTTGCCGCACATTTCACCGAGTGAGCCGTCGGAGTTATAAAACCGCATGGCAAAATCACCGGTGCTCTGCGCCGGAACGACAAGCATCAGCCCGTCCGCGCCGATCGACAGACGGCGGCGGCAGAGACCGGCGGCAAGAGAGGCATATTCGCTCTCGCATATCTCACCGGAGCGGTTATCGATAACGATGAAGTCGTTTCCGGCGCCCTGCATTTTTGTGAATTTCATAGGATACACCTCTTTATTAGTCATTCGTCAAAATCGTCCGACTGAAGCGCTTGAACGATACGGCCCGTCGGCGTAACGCCGAAGAGCTTTCCGTAGGCACGGGAAAAGGCGGAATAGCTGCGAAAGCCGCAGCGGAAGCAGGCGTCCGTGGCCGCCGTCCCGGAGGCGATAAGATCGCGCGCCGCCAGAAGCCGCTTGTCGGAGAGATAGTTGTGGATGGAAGTGCCGGTCTCCTCACGAAAGCGGCGCATCATATGATACTTGCTGATATAAAACTGTCCGGCCAGATCGTCGATGGAGATATCCTCGGCGAGATTGGCTTCCAGATAGCGCAGGATCTCCAGGATCTTTCCGTCCCTCGGCACGACCGGCTGCGGGAGTTCGGAACCGGTCCTCTGCATCGCGCGCCCGATTTCCACGAGAAGCCGCAGCAGCGTACACCGTGAGAGAATCGCATTTTCCCCGCCGCTCGCGGCCATTTCGCTCTCGAGCTGCTCCGCCAGTGAACGGAGCCGCCGCCGGATGTCCTCCGCCGGGCGAAGCACATGACCCGGCTTTCCGGAAAACACGTCCTCGAGCGAATAGTCCGGCACGGAGTTTTCCGCGAGCAGGCCGGGAGAAATATAGAGGATCATGCGCTCATACGAAATGCCCTCTTCGAATTCCGGTTTATGTACGCAGCGTCTGCCGACAAGCACGATATCTCCGGGCAGCAGAAGATAGCGCCGCCCCTCGACGGTATAGCTGCCGCTGCCGGAGAGGAGGAGAACGATCTTGCAGAACTCATGGTAGTGGTGATCGACCTTTGTTCCGCGGTCGTCCTTCAAATGAAAAAGGCGAAAGTCCTCCAGCAGGTATCCGCGCTTTTCATAGTTTTCGTCCATGTTAGCCTCCGAAAAGCATCTTTTGCAAATAGTATAGCATGGAATGCGTTTACTTTGCAAGGCGTGCGCAGTAAAATAAAGCATGAAAACAACCAGTGGAGGTTATGTGCAATGAAGAAGTTTATGAAGAAATACGGTTTCATTACACTGATGCTGCTTGGCATCGTCGCCGGCTGCGTCGTCGGCGCGTTCTGGCCGGGCGCAACGGCTCTCGAACCTTTCGGAACGCTGTTCATCAACATGATGTTCTGCGTCGTTGTGCCGATGGTGTTCTGTTCCATTGCCTCGGCGATCGCGAATATGAGCTCGGCAAAACGCGCCGGGCGCATCATGGGCATTACGATCGGAACATTCTTTTCCACTGCCGCCATTGCCGCGATCGTGATGTACATCATCGTCCGCTTCATCCCCGTGTTCACTGCCGCGCCCAGCTATGAGGAGACCGGCGTCGGCACTGTGGATATCGGCACGCTCATCGTAAACTTCTTCACGAAGCCCGACTTCACCGAGCTCTGGAGCCGCCGTGCCATTCTCCCGCTGATCGTTGCGGCGATCATCTTCGGCATTGGCATTCAGATGTCCGGGGGCAGGGAGTCCCGCGTGGCGCTGCTGCTCAACGACCTTACGGACATCCTGTTGAAAGTCATCCGGCTCATTTCCTACTACGCGCCCGTCGGTTTCTTCGGCTTCTTCGCCTCTCTCGTCGCGACGCACGGCTCGGACTTCGTTTCCAACTATGCCCGCGCCATCGGCATTTATTACATAGTTTCCGTGATCTATCTGCTCATTTCCTCTCCGCTGTATGCCCGCTTCGGCGGCGGCGAGGGTGCCGCAAAGGTCATGTTCCGCCATATTTTCCGCCCGGCGGCCACCGCTTTCGGCACCTGCTCCTCGGTTGCTACGATTCCGGTGAACATGGAGGTTTCGAAGGAGACCGGCATTTCCAAGGAAGTTTCCGATATCGTCATGCCGCTCGGAGCTACGATGCACATGGACGGCTCGGCGATGAGCGCCATTATCAAGGTCGCGTTCCTGTTCGGCATGTTCGGCAAGGATTTCGGTACGGGCGAGGCCATCCTCGCGATCGTTGTGGCGGTATTTTCCTCGGTCGCCATGTCCGGCATCCCCGGCGGCGGCGGCACGGGCGAGCTGGTGCTCTGCTCGATGTTCTTCCCGGAGCACCTCTCCGTTGCGTTCCCGATCGCTCTTGCCATCGGCGAGCTGATCGACCCGCCTGCGACGATGGTAAACGCCGCCGGTGACTATGTGGTGAGCTTCATCGTCTCCCGGTTTGTGGACGGCAAAGACTGGCTGCAGAAAAAGCTGCACGGCACAAAAACCGATGCGGTAAGCGAATAAACGGCACGGGAAAAGCCCCGGACGATCCACCGATCGTCCGGGGCCTTTCCGTATACGGCGTTCAGCGGTTTACCGCGCGCATGGCGCGGCCGCTCGTGCGCATGGCGTCGGTATTGAGCGTGTCGCCGTCGAGAATCAGTTCGCCGTTGATAAACACCTTTTCTATCCCGAAGGAGTGGCCGTGATCCTCTTCTCCGGACCGGAGCTTGTCCTCGTTGAATACCGTGAGATCGGCGAAACAGCCCTCGCGGACGTATCCGCGCTCCGGGATCGAGAAGCGGTCGGCAACGGCGCCGGTCATTTTTCGGATCGTTCCCGGCATGGTATCGCCGGTGCCGTTCAGAGAGAATTTGAGAAACTTGGGGAAGCAGTCGTAAATGGCGGGATTCTGCACGCCGTGCGGTTCGACCCAGGCGTCGGTCATATAGAGACACAGGGCATCGCGGGATAGGTCGCTGACGATCTCCGGCGTGCTGTACGGGCCCATGTTGACGCGCCCCTTGAAATCGCTCATCTCACAGAGATCAAGATAGGCGTCAATGTCGGATTTTCCCATTTCTTTCGCAATCTGCGCAACCGTCTTGCCCTCGTATCGCTCGTTTCCCTCACCGACGTAGGCGATGGTGATATCGTCCCAGCCGAAGCCGAGAAGCGCGATGCTCGCTTTGGCAAGCAGGGAGAAGCGGAGCTTGTTCACGGGGCGGCGCTTTTCCCCGGCGCTGAGCGCCTGATACCACGTCGGCATGACGACTGTGATAACGGATACGCCGAGCAGCTCGCTGTATATATCGAACTGTGCGTCCACGCCGTTTTCCCGCATCCGGTATATGATCTCCTTGAGCTCGTCCTTGCAGCGGAACGAACGGCGGCCTACAAAGATCGCGTGGGAGTACTGGAGCTTCATGTGTGTGCCGCGGGCGATCTCTGCCAACTCGTCCAGCGCACGGAGAAGGTGCGGCCGTCCGAGCAGGGGATAGGTCATCGATACGGCGCTGCATGCTCTCGGATGCACGGTCATCGGCCGGTCATACCGCTCGGCGAGACGCGCGACCTTTTTAAGCTCGTCGATCGAAACATAAAGCCCCGGCTCGTACATCAGCCCGAGCGATACGCCGCAGGCGCCCTCCTTCAGGCTCTGCTCCATAACGCCGAGCATCTGCTCCTCCTCATCCGGCGTCAGAGCGCGCCCGTTGAAGCCCGTGATACCGGCGCGCGCGGAACAGTGACCGGCAAGAACCGCAATGTTGCAGGGTGAGTGCCTGTCCACGGCATCGAGCAGCGCGCCCGCTGACGGATAAACGCCGGTCTCTTCGCCGCCGTAGCCGAAAAGACCGCCGCCGATCTTGTCGAGATGCGGCGTGTCCGGCGCAAAACCTGTGGCGGAAAGGCCGCAGTTGCCGGTAATGAATGAGGTGATGCCCTGCCGGATGAACGGCTCAAAAAACGGCCGGGGGTCTTTACGGATGGCAAACCAGTCATTGTGGGAGTGAGCATCCATAAATCCGGAGGACACGGAAAGGCCCCGGAGATCGATCACCTGCGCCCCGTCGCAGGAGAGCTTCGCGCCGATCTTTTCAATGCGGTCGCCGCGGACGAGAATGTCGCCGAGGAACGGGGCAGCGCCTGTCCCGTCGTAGATCTTGCCGTTTTTCAGAAGATATGTCATAAGTGCCTCCCAAGTATAGGAATATCAGAGCTTTTGCGCGATATCGCGGCAGGGGACGGCGGAAGATAACGATACGAAAACCTTTCGTCCCAAATGGCGCCCTGTACGGCAGAAAGCTCCCCAACCACTCATAACGGCGCTCCGTTTTTGATTTACATCCAATTATTTATACTTATAGCAGAATTAAAGAAAAAATGCCAGAAAAAAATAAAAAACCGCCGCGTTTCAAAGAAGAAACGCGGCAGCTGCCGCAGCAGACGGGGAAAAGCGATTCTCCGCAGGAATGCGCTTTAGAGAAGCGTCGGAACGTCGAGCGCCACGTTGCTGAGCGGGTAAGTGCAGCAGGGATGGATCCAGCCGAACGTTTTATCCGCTTCGCGGCGGCCGTCCGCCTCGGCGGGGATAAACACCTCACCGGAGAGAAGCAGGGAATGGCACCAGCCGCATTCGCCGCTGCGGCAGCGGGACGGGGCTTTGATACCGGCCTGCTCCATGGCGGAGAGAAGCGTCTGGTCGGCGCGGCAGGAAACGGTCTGTGTTTCGCCGCGAATGCTGACGGTGACGGTATAGGTTTTCTCGGCAGAGGCGGCGGGGTAGGCGGCGCTGCGCGCAGGATCGCCGTAATCGCCGTAAAGCTCCTTGCGTGCGCGGCGGCGGGGGAGACCAAGCGCGGCGATCTGCGCGTCGGCAAAGGCGTACATCGCCTTCGGGCCGCAGAGGAAGAGCGAGTAGTCGCCGTCCCCGGCGTATTTCTTTATTAACTCTGCGGTGATGAAACCGTGCTCATAGCCCTCGGTTTCCTCGTCGGAAAGCACGTGGACGATCTTTACCCTGCCGTTTGAGCGCGCCGCGACAGCGTCGAGTTCTTCGCGCAGCAGAATGGATTCACGCGTGCGGTTGCCATACAGAATGGTGAGGTCAAAGTCCTCGATGCCGTCGGCGATGGCGCATGCCATGGAGTGGAACGGCGTGATGCCGCTGCCGCCCGCCATGGCGACGACGCGCTTGGCGTCCCGCAGACGCTGATAATAGAAATCGCCCTGCGGGCCGGAGATCACGGCCTCGGTGCCTTCCGTCCAGTTATTCAGAATGTACTCGGAAGCATATCCGCCGTTGGAACGGCGAACGGTGATCGTATAAGTTCCCTTGAGCGCATCGACGGGGCCGGAGCAGATGGAATACGGCTTCCAGAGCGTGGCGCTGCCGAGAGAAAGCTCTACGGATGTGTACTGACCCGCGCGGAAATACGCCATCTCTTCCGTGCCGCGCGCCGGATCGGGCACGAGCACGAAGCTCTTCGCGTCGCCGTGATCGATAACCCGCGCGACCTTGACGAACTGTTTCGCCGGGTGCAGCTTCTTTGCCAGGACATTTGCATTGAAGATCGACTGCGGCATCTCATCGGACGCGGCGGCAATGTGCTGCTCACGCAGCTTGACCTCGCCGAGAAACGCGCTGACGCCCAGCCCCCTGAGAGCAGATTTATCGTAGTTATACTTTGCCATCTTACTTGCCCTCCTTCATATCAAGAAGCGTATAGCGAGCCTGCTCCGCGCCGGAGAGATAGGCTTGTGAGTAGCCGTCCATCTGCGTTCCGTGCCCGCCGCAGAAACGAAGACCCCGGATGGTATAGTCGAGCTTATGACCGCTCTGCACACGCGGGAACATGCCGTCCCATGTGCCGCATGCGTAGCCGTATACGTCGCCCTGCGGCGTGCCGAGATAGCGCGCCCATGTGACCGGCGAGGCGACAACGATCTCCTCAATGTGGCTGCGAAGATCGATGCCGGCGACCTTTTCAAAGTGCGTGATGCATTCCTCGGCAATGGCATCCTTGACCTTGAAATAATCCTCCGCGCTCACATCGGCGAAGGCGTCCTCGGTATAGAACTTTGCAAACTGCACCATGCAGGTGCCCTCGGGCGAACAGTCGGGAATCGCCTCGCTGATGATGGTGACGCAGTAATCCTTGTGCGTATCGATCGTTGCGGCATTTTCATACTGCGCGAGCGTATCGCCCGTAGAGCGAACGAATGTGTCGTATGCCTTGAAGCCGAGCTGGTCATAGGGAATGTCGAGACCGAGATAAACGGTGAACGCGCTCTGTGCAAGCTTGCGGGCGTTCATCAGCTTCCGCTCACGCTCCGGCACCTCTGCTTTTTCGACCATGCGGTCGAACACCACATGCGGCATCAGGTTGGAGATCACGCGCCCGCAGGGGATATATGTGCCGTCCGCGAGCTCAACGCCATGCACCGCGCCGTCTTTCACGTCGATCCTCTTTACTTCCGTGTTGTACCAGATTTCTCCGCCCATTTCGCGGATGCGCTTGTCGAAGGCAAGGGAAATCTCGTGACTGCGATGACGTGCCATCCACGGCTTCTGTGTGAGGTATGTATAGGTCATGAAGGCATAAACGGCAAAGCTCATCTTCGTGGAGTCTACGCCGACATAGTCCCAGTAGGACTCGAAAATCTCGCGCGCCTTATCCGGTACGCCGATGCGCCGGAGCATGTCGTCTGTTGTCATCGGGACGACCTTCATGAGATCGTGGTATTTGAGCAGCATCTCCACCTTGGCGGGAGGAGACGGCTCGTTATGGTGTGCGGCGAGCCAAGCGACGCCGTCGGTGAGCATTCGCCCAAGCTCCAGCACCGTTGTGATGCTCTCGCGCGATCCGGGCACGGCGCGTTCCATCTCGTCGATGAACGCCTGTACGCCCACGGGCATGGTCACATCAAAGCCGTTGTCCGGATCGGTGCTGATGGAGCGGAAGGCTTCCTCCGCGGAGACCCAGTCCACATTCAGCCCGTAACCGTCGAGCAGCGTGCGCACCGCACCCTGATGCTCCCCCTTGCCCATCTGACACATTTCATGGAGTGTTGCTTCAAACTCGAAGCGTCCTCTGCGGAACGATGTGGCACAGCCACCGGGGAGATTATGCTTTTCCAGCACGAGGACCTTCTTGCCTTCCTTTGCGAGGTATGCTGCCGCGCTTAGCCCGCCGTTACCGGCGCCGACAATGATAACGTCGTATTTTGTCTTTGCCATTGAATACCCCTCTCACAAATGTTTTGTGGTTATACCACAAAACAATTATATAAGGATATCCCGAAAACTGCAAGAGAAAGTTGGCTGCGCATGGAAAAAGACTGTGAAGCCGGCCGGCTTCACAGTCTTATGTTTGCCCGAAATCAGCTTGGAATACTGTGTCTGCTCCATATCGAGACCATAAAGCGTTTTCATGTGCCGGACAGCATCCGGATCGATCTGCGGTCTGGTTTCCGTACCGGCGGAGTAGCTTTCATACACATCGCCTGACAGGAGCTTTCCCAGCGCCTCCGCAATCTGGCTGCGGCAGGAGTTGTGAATGCAGATAAACGCAACCTTTGGCTTCGTCATGCCGGAAGTATGGCCCATACGGTCCGATACAGGGGAAAACCCAACGGTGGATGCGCCACGCTCGTTCATGCTCTTACCTTCTTCAAGATCGCAATGACTTCCTCTTTTTTCAGCGCCTTGCCGTAAGACACCACCTGCCCGTCCACTACCAGTGCAGGCGTAGTCATCACGCCGTAGGCGGCGATCTTTTCAAAGTCCCGCACATGGTCGACGGCTGTGTTCATCCCAAGCTCCCGCAGCGCTTCCACGGTCGCCGCTTCCAGTGCGTTGCACTTGGCGCAGCCGCCGCCGAGAATTTTGACGCCGGATCCCTTCTTCTCGGCCTCTGCCGCCTGCATGGCTTCCGGTGTGCAGTTCCCGCCACAGCAGCAAGGCTGTTTCTTTTCTTCTTTTTTCCTTCCAAATCCGAAAATTGACATTCTGATACCCTCCAAATTACAAGATAAACCCCTGAAACAGGTTGAATAAGCAGCCTACAACAATAATGCCCGCAGCGCAGACAGCGATGTAAACACCCAGCAGCTTTGGCTTGATCGCCTTGCGCAGCAGGATCATCGACGGCAGGGACAGCGTCGTGACGCCCATCATAAAGGCAAGCACCGTGCCGAGCTGCGCGCCCTTGCCGAGCAATGCCTCCGCAATGGGAATGGTGCCGAAAATGTCGGCATACATCGGAATGCCGATGACGGTTGCCAGAATCACGCCGAAGGGGTTATTACTGCCAAGAACGGCCATGACCCAGCTTTTGGGGATCCAGTTGTGAATGACCGCTCCGATGCCCACGCCGATGAGAATGTACGGAAATACCTTTTTGAAGGTTTCCGTTACCTGATCCCGGGCGTATTCCAACCGCTCCTTCTGCGTCAGTGCCGGGGAGACGATATCCACGGCAGACGCCTTGCGGATAAACTCCTCCACCTGATTTTCCATGGGCAGCTTTTCGATCAGCGTACCGCCTGCCACGGCGATCACAAGCCCCAGCAGCACATAGAGAACCGCGACCTTAGCCCCGAAAATGCTCATCAGAAGGACGAGACTTCCCAGGTCCACCATAGGGGAGGAAATCAGAAACGAGAAGGTCACGCCCAGCGGCAATCCGGCACTGGTAAAGCCGATGAACAGCGGAATGGACGAGCAGGAGCAGAATGGCGTCACCGTACCGAGCAGGGCGGCGATGCAGTTTGCCCGGATACCGTGAAAATGTCCCATGATCTCCCTGCTCCGCTCCGGCGGGAAATAGCTCTGAATATAAGAGATCAGATAAATCAGTACACAAAGCAAAACGGTAATCTTGATGACATCATAGAGGAAAAACTGGAGGCTCCCGCCGATGCGGCTCGCCGTGTCCACTTCCAAGGCACGGAGCAGATTGCCGATCAGGGCATTCAGCCACTTCATGCCGAGAATCTGATCTGTGATGAACTTGCCCATCAGGAACAGCTCCCTCCCTCGGCATTCGGGTCACAGCCGCAGCAGGCCAGTCCGTCGATGAATTCCCTGAACCGGGTCAGTGTTTCGCAGTTCAGGGAGTAGTGCTGCCACTTGCCCTCCTTGCGGGCGTTCACCAGCCCGCACTCCACCAGAATTTTCATGTGGTGGGAAAGGGTCGGCTGGGCGATTTCAAACAGTTCCAGCAGTTTGCAGCCGCACTTTTCACCGTCTGACAGCAGCCTCACGATTTCCAAGCGGTTTGCGTCTCCCAAAGCCCTGCAAATCAAAGCCACATCCATGGCGTTCATAGAAGCACCTCACATTGATAATTGTCTATATATAGGATAGGATATATATAGATGTTTGTCAATATGTTCTGGAAAATTTACCGTTCGAATGGCGTCCGGCTCCTTCACCGCAAACGTGAAGACTCCGCATGAAGTTTTTGCGCATTGTTTTTTGCTGCCCCGAAGGGGCGGGAAAATGGCGTATATTGGTTTTTTCCATGCTTTGGCATAGCATAAAATGCTCGGGTGCCGTCAAGAGTTATGCGCAAATTCGTTTGCAGGCTCTGGCTGAATGAAGTCAACCGGCAATAGAGACGTCTTCCAGAGCCGCCTCTAAGTGCTT
>SFFV01000044.1 GCA_004557735.1 Clostridiales bacterium | reverse complement strand
CACCGCCGTGGTCTGCTCCCCCGCGATAACGGCGGCGGCGCCGATGACGATGGCGTTGTCGCTGCACTGCAGCAGCGTCCATGTGCCGTCCACCGCCGCACCGGTGCAGCCGGAGACCGCCACGCCGTCCCCGGCGGAAAAGCCCTTGCCGATGTTGGCGGCGGAGAGCTTCATGGCTACGTCGCCCACCGGCTGCCACATGACGCCGTCGTACTGCATCAGGGCGGCGCCGCTGCCGGTGTCCAGCCACAGGTCGCCGTTTTCCGGACCGCCGGGGGCCGCCGCGCCGGTGGTATAGTCCCCGTAGTCCGTGCCGTCGCTGCGGCACAGGGAAAAGGTGACGGTGCCGGTGGTCTGGCTGGTGTTCTCCAGACTGCCCCGGTCGCTGAGATCCTGGGTGTTGACGTACTTCTTGTCCGGCCAGATCAGCAGATACGCCCCCATGGACACCAATTGCTTCTCGCTGTCCGTCAGCGTCAGATCCACGGAAGCGCCGTTGATGTACAGCGTGCCGCCGTCGACCCAGATCAGGCAGTCCTTGGCGGCCAGACCGTTGGGCCTGTCCAGCGCCGCCACGGCCTTGCGCCTTTCCCGCACCGACAACGTGGGGTATCCGCCGCCCTGCAGGTTCTCCATCCGGGCAAAAGCCCCCAGCGGCGTCCGGGGCCGGGCGTCATAGCCCAGAAATTTGCTGACGGTGACGCGCTGCTGGGCCGGGGCCGGAAACTGGGATAAAAACATATGCACTCTCCTTTCTGAAAAGAGGCGGGAGGGAACTCCCTCCCGCCTTACAGCTGTCTGCGGTGTGCGGACGCAGCAGACGGCAAGCTGTTTTGGCAGAAAAATCGCAGATTTTTCGCCAGTTCTCAGCACAGCTTCAGCGCCCTGACGCCCTGTACCGGCGATGCGGTACGGCACACATAGTCCCGGTACGTCAGCAGGCCGTTGTTCCAATTGGCGGCGGCGCTGTTGTAGCGGGCGGTCTCGCCGTTGCAGTAGTGGATCTGGGCCTCCACATAGTGGCGGTACAGCTCGTCGTAGGGCGGCTCCACCGTCAGCGGCGCGTCGTCCGCCAGCGCCGGAAGCCCACCGGTCTCATGGCGGATTTCCCGCAGCACAAAGCCCTCCGCCTGTGCCAGCCACCGCAGCTTTTCCGCTTTGGCGTACTGGTTGGGGGTCAGCGCGTCCACCTGCTCCAGCACCTGGGCCGGGGTGATGTTTGCCATGTGCCCACCCCCTCAGTCGGCCATCCGGTCCACATAGCGGCGGGCCTCATCCGCCATCATCCGGGCGTTTTCCAGCACCTCCGCCACATAGTCGGGCACCTGCACCTGCACGCCCTTCATGATCTTCCAGCTGCGGCCGTTGACGGAGACGATGACGAAATTCTCCTCCTGCTTGCGGCCCCGGGGGATGGTGACGCTGACCATCCGCCGGGCCGTTTCCTGTTTCTTTGCCATGTATATTTCTCCTTTTGTTGTGCGAAGGCCAAAAAGCCTCGCAGAGTTCGCACCGCGCACGGTGCGAAGGATTTAAATCATTTTTCTGACGACATGCGCGTCAGAAAAATACTTCTCGGCCAGCAAGTGCACCCAACGGGTGCGCGCAGTCGGCCGCAATCCTCTTTGGCGAAAAATCCCAAGATTTTTCGCCAGCTTAATTGGCCTTGTCCTCTGCGCTGTAGCTGGAGCCGCACTCCACGCGGACGATGTACTCGTCGTACAGGATAGCGGCGGCGTGGATGCCCTTCCAGCCCACGCTGGAGCGCTGGTCCAGAGGATCGGCGGTGCCGGAGGAGCCGCGGGGCTTGACGATGACCTCGGTGCCCTCGCTGAGATCCACCACGCCGTAGGCGCCCTTGCCGATAAACAGGCAGCCGTACACCGCCAGACCGTCCCTGCCGCCCTCACCGGGATAGATCACGTCGTTGTCCGCCACGGTGACGGCGCTCTCCAGCGTCAGCTGACTGGCGGTGTTGTCCGCCACCTTCACCCGCTTGCCGCCGCACAGCACATAGCGGCCTGCCAGCGCTCCGGCGGCCACGGTGCCGCCGTCGAAGCTGACGGTGGTGGAATCGTTGGCGGCGGCGCTGGCGGTAAGGGTGCGGCTGTCGGAGGCCAGATCGTCGCCGCGGAAGATCTTGGCCTCGGTGGTCTCCACAAAGCGCACACCGTGCAGCTCGCCGATCTCACCGGAGAACAGCTCCGTGGCGGCGGCGTACTGATGGGCGGCCACCCAGTCGGGGTCGTTGCGCAGGTCGAAGGCCACGCTGGGATGGATGATGCACACATACTTGCCCTCAAAGGTGGGCGCGTTCATCTTCTTCAGCGCCGTGGCGGCACGGGCCACCAGCTCGGCGGTCATGGTGCAGGACTTGTCCAGATCATAGCGGTGCTGCACCTCGGTTTTGGCGCCGCCGCTGCCAATGGCGGGAGCGTAGATGACGTGGGTGCCCTGCTGGATCTCATTGCGGGTCACGGTGTCCAGCGTCAGGCCCATATTGGCGCCGTGGCGGTCGGTGATCTCCAGCACCACGTCGTCGATGGCGGTCAGATCCAGCATGTCGGACACGGTGGTGTAGTCGCCGTACTGGCTCAGCTCCTTGGTGATGTAGCTGACGGTGATGCCGCTGCCGTCGGGGGTCACGCCCTCGGTCAGCGGGGTCAGCGCCTTGTCGAAGGAGCCGAACTTGCGCCACTCCACGGTTTTGCCGCCGCCCACCGGCAGGGGCTTGGTGGCGGCGAACTGGTTGTGCACCAGCGCGGGCTTGGCGTTCTCCAGCAGCTCCATGCCGTAGTAGGTCTTCATCTCGGCGCTGAGGCTCTGGGTGCCGGTGGTCTGGGTGTTGCTGTCGGCAAAGCGCTGCAGATCAAAAGAATAATCGTTCATGGTGATACTCTCCTTTATCCTGAATCGTAATAGTGGCTGCTCCCCGGCGTCGGAAGCGCGTACGCCCGAAAAAACGCTGTCTGTGGTAGCCCACGAACCCGCCCGATTGCCGGGCATCTATCTCAAAAGCCCGCTCAGAAGCGGATCTTCTCTCCCCGCTGTACCCGTCTCCGGATGTCGGACAGCTCCTCGGAGGTCAGGGCCTTGGGGTCGGTGCGGGTGACGGCGGTGCTGCCGCCGCCGTTTTCCGGAATGCGCCGGGCGCTGCTGGCCACGGCGCGGCTGTACTGCTCCCGGTCACGCCGGGCGGCATAGCGCATGGCCTGCGCCAGCAGCTCCCGGTGATGCACCGCCTCATAGGCGGTGCGGCCGTCCACCCCTGCCGCGATCAGGCGGCCGAAGGCGGGGTCGCGCATCTCCTGCTGCCAGTCAAAATCCCCGTACAGGCGGCGGATGTCCTCCGCTTCACGGGCCAGCCGCTCCACGCAGCCGGTCTCATAGCGCCGCTGCTCCTCCGCCTGACGTCGCAGGGCCTCGTTCTCCTGCCGCAGCGTCCGCAGCCGTCCCTCCAGGATCTTCTGCACCCGCTGCTGAAAGGGCTGCTTGCACCGGCCCTGGATCAGCTCCTCAAACTCCGCGGCGGCGCTGTCCGCCTCCCCGGTCTCCGGCGCCGTCACCGGCGTCTGTTCCTGTTCGTCATGCATGGCGTTCCCTCCCTGTCCTCAGGTCTTTGACCTCCACATTGTCTCCGTAGTGCCGCGCCAGCAGCAGAAGCCCCTGCCGGGCCGGCTCCATCATGTCCCCGCCGCTGCAGGCGGTGCAGGCGAAAAACCCGTCGCCGCGGACAATGATGGCCGGAATATCCCGGGCCCGCAGAGCGGCGGCAGTGGCGTCCGTCAGGATGCTGACGGCGGCGCAGACGATATCCTGCCCCTTGGGGCCGCGGCCGCTGTGACCGCAGGCCCACAGGCTGTTGTCGCTGAAGGCGGCCTTGATCATCGGGGCTGCACCGCCTCTCTGGACTGCTTGCGGCTGCGCTCCATGGCGCCGGCG
>SFFV01000043.1 GCA_004557735.1 Clostridiales bacterium | reverse complement strand
CCTTGTTTTTTTCATTATATCAGAAACAAGGGCGCTTTTAACACGCTTATGCGGCAGGGACGAGTCCTGCCGCATTTTATAAAAGTATTATCCGCGCTCTTCCAGAAGATGCAGCGCGTTTAAAAGAAGCTCCGCCGCCTGACCGCGCGTAAGCGATTTTTCTGCGTCCATGCCGATCGGAAGGATCCCGCAGGCGATAAGCTCTTTGATGGCCCGTTCCTCCGCGGAGGACACCGAAGCGGAGGCAAGCGGCGTTACGCGAAGAGCGGCGGAGAGCGTCTGCGCCGCAGCGCCGAGCGTTACCGGTGCGTCCGCGTCGAAGGTCCCTTCGTCAAACGTCGGCACGGGGCAGCCCTCGGCCTCGGCGGCATCAATATACTGCTGCACCCATGCAGGGGCCGATGCGGCGCATGTCTCCACGGAGAGCGCCGGTTCCGCCGGCGCAATGCCGGCGGTTTCCATGCACAGCGTCAGAAATTCGCCGCAGGTGACCGCTTCTTCCGGCTCAAAAAGATATTGCCCGCACACGCACCGGCCGGTGAAAAGCCCCTTTTCGGCAAGCACGCACGCGGCGTATTCGCAGGAAAGACCGGCGGTATCGGCGTAACCGGCGCCTTTCCCGGCCTTGCGGATCGTAATGACGACGGTGGCTTCCTGCGAAACGTTGCCGTTCGGATCGGAGGCACAGTAACCGAAGTAATCACGCCCGCGCTTGCCGCCGGCGGGGGTGTAGACGAATTCGCCGTCTTCCCCGAGCGTCAGCGCGCCTTTTTTTGGCTCGGTCGTGATGCGAAAATGCACCTCTTCGCCCTCCGGATCAAATGCCTTGAGCCGCCCGCCGACGGATATGCCGCGGTAGGTCGTGATCTCCAGATTCTCCGCGATGGGGGCGCTGTCTGCCGCCGCTGCATTGAGCGATCCGGAAAGCAGCAGTACGCAGAGCGGAATCAGCAGTATTTCCCGTATTTTTTTCATAGTTTTCCCTCCGGTAAAGAAGTCATTTCCTATTCTGCCGGAATTCGGACGAAATATGTAAAGAGCGTCGGAAAATCTGCGAAAAAGTTCTTGCAAAATCGGACGGGATATGGTAATATCTCATGGCGCGTGCTTTTGGCACGGCATATCAAGGCGGTCCGCTGCCGCAGTTTGTTCGCGGTAAGAACGTCTCATGTAAAGGAAGGATCATCATGGATCTCATCAAAACTCTCACCGCGAATTACATGAAGCCGGAGCTTCCGCAGATGAACGTCGGCGACACCGTGCGCGTCACTCTGCGCGTCAAGGAAGGCTCCCGCGAGCGCACCCAGGTGTTTGAAGGCACCATCATTGCCAGAAAGCATGGCGGCATCAACGAAACCATCACTGTCCGCCGCATTTCCTACGGCGTCGGCTGCGAGAAGGTTTTCCCCGTGCACTCTCCCAGCATCGTCTCCGTGGAGACCATCCGGCGCGGCAAAGTCCGTCGGGCGAAGCTGTACTACCTGCGCGACCGCGTGGGCAAGGCTGCAAAGGTCAAGGGCCTCGTCAACTGAAGTCCGGCCGCATAAAAAGGACGCCTCATCGAGGCGTCCTTTTTCCCTATTGCTGACAATTGGGGAATGTAGTATAATACCTGTAAATCATTAAAATACCGGAAGTGTGCTCTTTATGAATGAAACCTGGCCAGAGATCAAAAAGAGAAAACTGAAAGAACGCCGCGGCGAAACGTTTGACTGGATTCAGTCGCTCGTCGTTGCGCTGTTTGCCTGCGTTCTGATATTCACGTTCCTTGTCCGCGTGATCGGCGTTGTCGGCACATCCATGCTCAATACACTGCACCCCGGCGACCGGATCCTGGTTTCCAACCTCTTCTATACGCCAAAGCGCGGCGACGTGATCGTTCTGCGCAAGGAGAGTTTCAACAGCAAGCCGATCGTTAAGCGAGTGATCGCCACTGAGGGAGAGACCGTCACGATCGACTTTGAAGGCGGCGTCGTATATGTGGACGGCGTGGCGCTCGACGAGCCGTATACGCTGGAACCTACGTACCGCCGCATCGACTTCGGCGACGCCGTCACTGTGCCGGAGGGCTGCCTCTTTGTCATGGGCGACAACCGTAACGGCTCGACCGACAGCCGGGATGACCGCATCGGCTGTGTGGATGAGCGCCTTGTCATCGGGCGGGCGTTTTTCCTGCTCGTGCCGGGCGGGGATTCCCAGCACGGCGAGCGCCGCGACTGGAGCCGTATAGGAACGATCGGCTGATGGCAAACGAAACGATCAACTGGTATCCCGGGCACATGAAAAAGGCGACCCGCATGATGGAAGACAGCCTCTGTCTTGTGGACGCCGTGGTGGAGCTGCGCGACGCGCGCATCCCCAATTCCAGCCGCAACCCGGATGTGGAGCGCATTGTCGGCAGCAAGCCGCGGCTGATCGTGCTTAACCGTGCGGATCAGGCGGATGCCGCCGCAACGGTGCTCTGGAAAAAGGCGCTCACCGGCGAGGGGGCGCTGGCGCTTGAAATGGACTGCAAAAGCGGCCGCGGCGTAAATGCCTTTCCCTCGGCGGCGCGCGCTCTTCTGAAAGAGAAGATCGAGCGCGCAGAGGCAAAGGGACAGGTGGGCAAGGCTCTGCGGTTCATGGTTCTCGGCGTACCGAATGTGGGAAAATCGAGCTTTATCAACCGCCTTGCCGGACGGAAAGCCGCCGAAACGAGCGACCGTCCCGGCGTCACGCGCGGCAAGCAGTGGATCACGCTCAACGGCGGCATCCTTCTGCTGGATACGCCCGGAATACTCTGGCCGAAGTTTGACTCGCCCGAGGTTGGGTATTCTCTTGCCTGGACGGGCGCGATCAATGACAACATCCTGGATATCGAGCTTGTCGCCTGCCGGCTGCTGGAGCGGCTGCGCGAGCTTTACCCCGGTGCGATCGAAGCGCGTTATAAGTTTTCGCCCGATCCGGAGGCTCCCGGCTACGAGCTGCTCGAAGCCGCGGCGAGAAAGCGCGGCTTTCTCATCTCCGGCGGCGAAGTCAATACCGAGCGCATGGCGCACGTCCTGCTCGATGAATTCCGCGAGGGCAGGCTCGGGCGCATGACGCTGGAAAGGCCGTGACGATGGAACATTCCGAAATGGATATGTACGCCTACGAATATTTTTTGGCAGACGGCAAGACGCCGTTCTGCGGTGTAGACGAGGCGGGACGCGGTCCGCTGGCCGGACCGGTGTGCGCTGCGGCGGTCATTCTGCCGGAGGGATGTATGATCCCCGGCTTAGACGATTCGAAAAAGCTCACGGCGAAAAAACGTGACGCGCTCTACGACATCATCTGTGAGAGCGCCGTGGCGTTCGGCATCGCGTTCGCCACCGTGGACGAGATCGAAGCGCTGAATATCAAGGGCGCAACGTATCTCGCCATGAACCGCGCCGTTGCGGATATGGAGCCCGCGCCCGTGCTTGCGCTTGTGGACGGGAATGATAAAAACGAACTCGACATTCCGGCGATCAAGGTGGTGAAGGGCGACAGCCTCTGCGCTTCGATCGCGGCGGCGTCGGTGCTCGCCAAGGTCACGCGGGACCGGTATATGGACGATATGGACGCGCTGTATCCGGAGTACGGCTTTGCCAAACACAAGGGCTACGGTACGGCGGCGCACTATGCGGCGCTTCGCGAATACGGTCCCTCGCCGATCCACCGCCCGACGTATCTGAGGAAGATGCATTGAGCGGCACGATGCTGCTCGGCCGTTACGGGGAAGCGCTCGCGGCCGAATATCTCCGGAAAAAGGGCTGCCGCATTCTCGGCATGAATTTCCGCACGCGTCTCGGCGAGATCGATGTGATCGCGGTCGAGGTCAAGCTGCGAAAAAATGCCGCCTTTGCCGAGGCGCGGGAGTTCGTGACCTTTGCCAAGCGGCAGAGGCTCGCCGCGGCGGCGGAGGAATGGCTGCAGAAGAATCCGCAGAAGCTCCAGCCGCGGTTCGATGTGATCGAGATTTACGCGCCCGACGGGGTGGACACAAAGGATCCGGACATTCGCCACTGGGAGAACGCTTTCACGCTCGATTAAAACTATGTACGGGGCAAAAGCCCCGCCCGGTCAGCAGTTGCAGCGGTTTTCAAACGTGGCGCAGAACGTCTCCGCCTTTCGCTGGGCGTCCTCGTTGGAAACGTTGATGTGGGAAGCGGTGCACTGGTTCGCTGCGGTGTGATACTTGCAGTCCTTTACGCAGCAGTCGATCTTGCCGTTTGTTTTTTCACTCATGGTTTTATCCTCCCTT